>JBNAWC010000005.1:0-44572 GCA_049700035.1 Candidatus Bathyarchaeales archaeon | reverse complement strand
AAAACTAATAGAGGCTATGGGAAAAACGCATTTTTCACTCGTAGACCACGTTTCACAGGCTGGCGGAGGCTACATAAACTTCCACGCAAATTTTGCAAAACTTTCAAGCTTAACCATAGAGTCGGCTAGGCAATTAGACGCGAATTACGGCTTTGTTAAGGCTGAAAAGCCGCTAAAAATAATTGTTGAGCACACTAGCGTTAATCCGCTTCATCCAATTCATATTGGTCAAGCCAGAAACCCCATGCTCGGCGACTCCATAGCGCGGATGCTGACTGCCAGAGGACACGTGGTTTTTCGTCACTACTACATTGATGATGTTGGAAGACAAAGCGCCGTCGTCGCCTACGGATACAAAAAGTTGGGCAAACCCAAACCAGAGGGCAAACTAGACCACTTCATAGGCAAAATTTACACAATAACAAGCTGCATAATCGAAATAAACCGCCTAAAAAGGGAACTTGAACGCGCAAATGCCGTTTCAGCAGTGGACGAAATTGCAAAGATAAACAGGGAAATTGACGATTGGATGTCCGTTGCCGCGGAACTTAAGGAAAAGTTTCCAGAACTTTTCGAGAGGCTTCTAGACAAGATAGGCGAGGATGCAGACCCAGAAAGCGAAGTTGCAACACTTAATCAAGCTTATGAAGCGGGGGAAGAATGGGCTAAGCAGCTTATAAGAGAAGTAAGCGAACTGTGCCTTCAAGGTTTTAGGGAAACCCTAAACCGCGCAGACGTTTCTTATGATTCTTGGGATTGGGAAAGCGACTTCGTCTGGAGCAGTAAAGTTTCTGAAGTTCTCCAAAGGTTGAAGGCAACACCATACGTTTATAGGACTGGTGCAGTCTTGGAGTTTAACGCCGAAAAGGTTGCTCAAGACTTTAATTTGAAAAGTAAGCTCGGCTTGAGGGAAGACCATGAAGTTCCGCCTTTAACTCTTGTGCGCGCAGACGGAACAACATTATACACAACGAGGGATATGGCGTATACCCTATGGAAGTTTGAAAAAGCCGAAAAATGCATTAACGTTATAGGCATGGAACAAAGCCTAGCACAACTACAATTGAAAATTGCGCTTTACGCTTTGGGCTATGGCAAACAGGCAGAAAACCTCGTGCACTTCGCCTACAACCTCGTTTCTCTTCCAGGCCACAGAATGGCAAGCCGCAGAGGACGCTACATAACGTTTGACGAAGTTATGGATGAAGCTGTTGAAAGAGCTTATGCGGAGGTTTTTAAGCGTTCTCCCCAGCTTTCAGAATCGGAGAAAAGGGAAATCGCCAACTTCGTCGGTATAGGCGCTGTACGTTATGCGTTGGCAAGCGTTGACCCTCTAAAGCCAGTGGTTTTCACATGGGACAAAGTGTTGAATTTTGAGAGAAACAGCGCGCCTTACCTTCAATACACGCACGCAAGGGCGTGCAGCATACTGCGCAAAGCCGCGAAAGAACCAGAAAAGCCATTCTATAATTTGCTGAAGGAAAAGATTGAACGCGAGATAATTTTGGATTTGGCAAGTTTCCCAGAAACCTTTGTTGAAGCCGTTGAACTTCTCAAGCCCAGCATGATTGCAGATTTCGCGAACGCTTTAGCTGACAAATTCAACACATTTTATAACGCTTTGCCAGTGATAAAGGCTGAACCACAAGGACTTAGTGATGCGAGGCTTGCACTAGTTGATGCTGTTAGGATTGTGCTTAGAAACGCGCTTAATCTGATTGGCGTTAAAGCACCAGAAAGAATGTGAAAATGCTTAATGGCAATGGCGAAGGGCTATGGCGGGGCATCCTTAATTATTGCGACAGCGGTGCTTGTTCCCAAACGGTTTGCTCCAGCCTCAATCATGGCAACAGCATCTGCATAGGTTCTTATGCCGCCAGCAGCTTTAACGCCCATTTCTTTTCCAACAACCTGCCGCATCAGCTTAACGTCTTCAACTGTTGCACCCTTGCCGAACAAGCCCGTAGAAGTTTTAACAAAGTCCGCTCCAGCCTCCTTAACAATTTTGCACGCGGCAATCTTCTCTTCATTGGTTAAACTTGGCGTTTCAATAATGACTTTGACGATAACATCTTTTGCGACGCGTTTCACGTCCACAACAGCCTTCACATCCTGCTTAACAAGTTTGTAATCGCCAGATTTTAGCGCACCAATGTTTATGACCATATCCAGTTCTTGCGCGCCGTCCTCAACAGCCTTGAGCGCTTCAAAAGCCTTTATTTCGGGCAGCGCTACGCCGAATGGGAAACCGACAGTTGAGCAAACTTTCACACTTGTGCCTTCGAGGAGTTTCGCGGCGAATTTCACGTAGCATGGGTTTACAACTGCGCATCTAAAACCGTATTTAACAGCGTCCATGCACAGCTGTTCAATTTCCTTTTTTGTGGCTGCAGCCTTAACATTCGTGGAATCAATCATCTTCGCCAATTCGCTCTTGGAAATCTGCAACTTATACTCGCCTCGCTTACCTTCCCTCAAAGTAGGCTTTTAGCCTTTCTGCAAAACCTTCAGGCTCTTCCACAGCTTCACCATCCCACAGCAAGTACGGAAGCGCCCAAGCATCCGTGAAGCAAGTCTGTTGTATGCCAGGTCTGCTTATAATTTTCACGTTAACGTCAAAATAATCCAAATGCTCGTTCACTGATCCAGAAAGCATTATGGCATTGAAGCTGACGTATCCTTCTTTATGGTAAAAGCCTAACACTTTTGTCATTCCTTCGGCTATTCCGCGCCAATCTGCTTCTTCAAGTTCTAATAGGTTGGATTTCCCCTTGACTATTGCTTGAACCTCGTTTAACCCTCGTAAAGGCGCGAAGGGAACAAGCCACTCTACGCCATGCGTTTCGAAAAGATATCTTACGCTCTTCTTTTCTGTTGAAATAAGGTCTGCCCAAAAACTCGAACCATAATTTTGGCGGTATTCTCTGCTTTTTTCCAACATAAGCCATACAAGATAGAAGGGTCTGTCTCTTGCCAAGACCTGCACGTGCGGGTGAAATATCGACGAGCCAGCTGGAGGCAAATAATTGAATATCAGTACTGGAAAGCTTATCGATGGTTCCATTTCTTTGAGCCTTTTCAAGTAAGCGCATGCGCCCTTGAAGCCGTCGAGAAGCATTTTTGGAGTGAAATCCTTAAGTTGAAGGTAATGCTCCTTGGACAAGACGACGAGCACGCTTCTTTCGGCATGTCCAAGAAGGTTTGGAATAACAGCCGCATCTCCAACAAAGATTCGCCCATCTTTTAGAAAGTCTGGGGTGAACATCGGCGTCTTTGTCTTCACGTTTTCTGGGCAGAAGGGACAGTTTGCCTTCGTCTTTTCTGCGAGGGCGTTAAGCTGTTCTTTTTCTGATGTTAGGAATCTGCCAACATAGTTTAGCATTCCCTTGATAACAGTTGTGTTTCTCCCAGTGAGTAGGTCAGCCCTATACTCGAATGTCAATGTGTCCTCTTCAAAATTTTTTAAGGGATTTAGGATTCGCGCTTGTTTAACTGCCTTCTCAAACCTTAACATGGCAAATCATCACAGTTCAGTTTAGTTGGGATATACAAGTTAATGCTTTTCGCCTTAAAATACGGTGCAAGACGTGTCAAATTTTGGAAGCTTTCAAACGCTAAATTCTAGACCCCTTCTCTAGGTTTTTCAGCATCGCCAACACAAGTTTTATTCCAGAAATTTATTATACTGCCTCATAAACCCTAAAAGGAAGGCGATTAAAATGGCAGAAGCATATTTCAAAAGAAAGGTTGAAGCAATAGAAGTTAAAGAAAAAACTATATCGCAACTTTTGGCTGAAATGGCGAAAACCGCCTATCAAGGCAGAAAACTCGGCGAGGCGGTTGAAGTTTGGGAAAACATGCTGAAAGAGAAGGATTTAACCATAATCATGGGTTTTGCGGGTTCGATGAGCACTGCAGGGCAGTGGAAAATTGTGAACTGGCTCATAGAAAACCGCTTCATCGACGTTCTAGTTTCAACAGGCGCAAACGTTTCCGAAGACATCGTTGACGCGATGGGCTTTGGCTATTGGCAAGGCTCCCCATTCGTAAACGACGCAGAACTCTTGAAGGCGGACATAAACAGGTATTACGACGTTTACGGGCGAGAAGCAGATTACAGGAAAATGGAGGAGCTAATGACGGAGTTTTTGCTGACGCTGAAGACGAATTATCCATACTCTTCCATGGAGCTTCTGCATCTGTTCGGCAAGTGGCTAAGCAAAAAGGGAATAGAGAGCATAGCCGCAGTAGCCGCGGAAAACAATGTGCCAATCTTTTGCCCAGCAATCTCTGACAGCGCCTACGGCGAAGCCTTCTTAATGGCTAAAAACATGGGACACAACATTCTAGTAGACCAGGTTAAGGAGTTCGACCAGTTCGTCGGAATAGGCGAAAAAACAAAGGATATAGGCGTTGTTTACATAGGTGGCGGAGTGCCAAAAGACTTTACACAGTTAATCGCTATTTCGGTTTCGCCAAAAACCATGGACAAAGGCGTTCCTGGAAGAGAAGGCTACTTACGCAAATCCGTCAAAGAGTACTACTATCCACATAAGTATGCCATTCAAATAACCACTGATTCGCCGCAGTGGGGAGGCTTGTCAGGATGCACATTAGAAGAGGCAATAAGCTGGGGCAAGATTCACAGCGAGGGAAAACGCGTAACAGTTTATTGCGACGCAACAATCGCGTTGCCACTAATAGCGCATGCGCTTAACGAGCGGGTGAAAACAAAACGGAAGGCACCAGACCTTTCATGGCTTTTTAAGGGAATAACTTAACCCTTCAATCTTGTTATCAACGCGCTTACAATTATTGGCAATATTATGGAGGCATCGCCTTCAACCATTATGCGGCTAGCCCTCTTGTTTATTTTTCCCCATGAAACTGCTTCTCTTGGTCTCGCACCAGAGAGGCTTCCATCCCACTCTACGGCTGTGCTAACATAAACAGCATAGTTCAGCCCTTCTCTAAACTGGTTCCACCAGAGCGTGTGGTGTTTGGATATGCCGCCGCCAATTATTAGGGCACCAGTCTTCTTCGCCGTAAAAACAACGTCGCTTAGCTCACCAGAATCCTTTAATAGGTTAATTTTAAAGTCGCGGTGTTCCTGCGAGAAAAGCCATATCTGGTAGCCGACAGCCCCATCGGTTATGCCTGGCACGTAGACTGGTATGTTATTTTTTGCCGCCCAGTAAAGGATGGATGTTTCATTGCATATGCGCTTTCCAATCTCGCTGCACAACTGGCGCGTTGAAACTTCTTTTGTGCCTTCACGCCACAATGCTTCAAGAAGCGTTTGCATTTTTTCTTCGATTATGGCGCCGTAACTTTCGTTTGGAACGAGAACGTTGCCCAAACGGTTTATTCCACCCTCGCGGAGTTTGGCGTCATCCATTAAAAATGAGCCTTTGTAATAGTTTTTCCAACATCTTGCGATGTCGTGGTCGAGGGTTCCACAAGTCGTTATCACAACGTCAACAAGCTTTCTACGCACAAGCTCCTTCAAGACTCCACGTGTCCCAGTTGCCACGAGGTTTCCAGTGAAGGAAAGAAATTTGACGCAGTTTTTTTCCCGCACCATTTTCTCGAGTATTCGCACAGCCACCGCCAGTTTGCCCGCAGTGAAGCCCCATGCACGCTCCATCTGCAAAACAAGCTCTTCAACGGACATTTTCTCAGAAAGGCTGTAATCCTCAACCGCTTCTTTGGGCATGGTTAATTCCTCCAAGAGACACGTACAATTTGTAACTTACAGAATAAATAAATGTTGAAAGTTTTAGCGCTTAAACGCCATTTTAACTAGTTAGGTAGTCGATTATTTTGCTGTAAATGTCCTTGTTCCTAAGGTCTTCGTAGCCAGCGTAAATGCTTGGATTATCATTCACTTCGACAACGACGAAGTTGCCGTCAAACTCTTTGATATCCACGCCGTAAAGTCCATTTCCGACTAGGGCGCATGCCTTCAACGCTGTTTCTTTAAGTTTTTCAGGCGCGTTTTCTCTTTTAAGCGAAACAGTCCTTCCCCAAACAAATGTTGGCTTGCCCCTTCTTTTTGCGCCGTGCTTCCATCTGCCCTTTGGAACCATGTACTTGCAAACATAAAGGACTTCATTGTTTAGCACGCCTACACGCCAGTCGAAGGCTGTTGGCATAAACTTCTGAACAACCAAAATGTCAGAACGCCTAAAGAAGCGTTTGGCTATTTCCCTAAAACTTGTTTCACATGCGACTTTCTCCACATACCGCGAGAAGCTTGTGTAAGGCGCCTTCAACACCACTGGTCTCCCGAAAGCATTGAAGATTTCAAGAATCTTTTTATGGTGAAATTCATCCTTATTCAGGAAAATTGTTGGAATGTGCGGAACATCGTGCCTTTTGAAGAGTTCGTATAGGTGAACTTTGTTTCCGCATACCTGTATCGATTTAGGGTCATCAACAACTTTTAAGCCGAGTTCCCAAGCTGTTTTTGAAACAACATAAGCCGTGTAAAGCGGGTCAGTTGTTGCCCTAATAAAAACGGCATCATATTTTGGAAGTTCAGCCAAGTTCTCCCTAAAAACAAAGCTGAACCTATGCCCCATACCCTCGGCTGTTAGCTTAAAGTTCTGAAGAGCCCCAACTTCCCTTGGGTCAGAGAAGTTGTACCTTTCAACAAAGCAGGCTATGTTACCCAACTAGGCGTTCACCATCTCTGATAAGACGGGAAACTTCTCCATGCAGAAGCTGCAGGTCCAATTGTGTAAGCTCATCTTTTCGTATTTGTTGTAGACCAGACAAAAACGCTTTTTCTCCAACAAGTTGAACGTGTAACTTGCAAAGCGGAATCTTAAAGAGGCTGTAAACTTCTTCCGCGATTTTATGCACTTGTTCCTTCACCTCGCATCTTCCGAAAATGGAATTGAACGAAACTATTTCGCCCAGAAGCGGTTGCGCGCAAACAGCAAACTTGTAGTTCATGCTTAAACTTTTGACAGCCCTGTAAAGCGAACCCCTATTTTTCGCAATTCTAAAACCTTCAAAAGAGAAAGGATTTACCGCAAAGACAACAGTTGGAAAGTCAAAGTTTGACATTATCTGTTTAACAGAATCCGCCACAACAAAAGGCATTGTTGGAATTCCAGCCTTTGAAGCACGCAACAGCAGTATAGGCGTCCTATAAGCGTCAACAATGTTCTCTGTTGATGGAATTACACAATTCCCCAAGACTTCAGCGTGTAGGGAAACATAATATCCAGTCTTCAAATAGCGGTAGTCGTTGTTAATGTTGAGAGTAAAATCTTTAATTGAAGATTCGAGAAAGGCTGAAGGTTTCATTATCGGCGTTTCTAAAGCTAGGTCGATGTTTGAGACGACCAACACCCATGTAACACCAGATGATTAAAACCTCGGTATTGCACCAGTAATATTTAAAATTAACTACACACTTTAGCAACTGCACTTTTATATACACACAGAAAACCAGAATATTAAAGGCAAGAAGAGGAGCAACCACGTACAAAACCCTAGAAGTTCTAGGTCCAGAACACGAATACGCTGTAGTTGGCGACACATTAAAAGCGCTACCAATCGTCGACAAAATCATAAAAGCCTTCAGAGGGCGCATCGTAAACTTCGTTGAACAGCCAACCTTCACTTTTGGAAAAGAAATGCAAATGCACGTTTTGGAGCTTAAACCAAACCAACCATTCAAGTCGCCAACAGAATTTGAAGAAACAATGCAAAACGCCGTTCTAGCCCTAGCAGAATTTCTTGAACGTAAATATAAGGCGCACCTTTTAGGGACTGGAATGCATCCAACGCTTAGGCTTGAAGAAACTGGCATTTGGCCGCACCGCCACAGACAAATTTACCATTTTTACGGCAAAATCTTCAACCTAAAACAGCACGGCTGGCTCAACATTCAAAGCTTCCAACTGAACCTTCCATACACAAACGAAAAAGACGCAATCCAAATACACAACGCACTGGCGGAAATATGCGCCTACCTCCCAGCGGTTTCCGCTTCATCCCCCATATACGAGGGAAAAATTGGAGAATGCATCGACAACCGCCTACACTTTTACATGCTAAACCAAAATGAAGTGCCATCAATCACAGGCGATGTCATTCCAGAATACGTATCCTCATTCAAACAGTATAGGGCGGAGATTATAGGGCGTTACTCAAGCGACTTGATTAAGGCTGGTATAAGCGAATGCCTACCCTACAAGGACTGGGTAAACTCCAGAGGAGCAATTTTCCGCTTTGACAGAAAAGCCATCGAAGTCCGCGTCATGGACGAGCAGGAATGCGTCAAATCCGACGTTGCCCTAAGCTGCTTTGTGAAAGCTGCCCTTAAAGGAACCATTGGAAAGAATAGGGCGCTTGTGCCACGAGAAACCCTAGTTAGCGATTTTAACGCCATAGTGAGAGATGGCTTAAACGCGAGGACCAAACATCCATTTGGACAGACAGCCCGCCAAGTATGTAAACGCCTTCTGAAGATTGCTTGGGAAAACGCATCAGAAGAAGAACGCAAACACCTTTCAATATTAGAAAAAAGAATTGAACTTGGAAACCTATCCGAAGTTATTAGGGACCGCGTTTTGCGAAGGGCGCAGAAAACAGACTTAAATGAGGCAATAGTAAGCGTCTACTCAAAGCTTATAAAAAGCCTCATAAACAATGAACCATACTTCTAACAGAAAAGGGGCGCATAAAATGACTGAAGGCGAAAGGCAAAGCGACTTCTTCGACGTGTGCGGCAAATGCAGAATCAGTTGTTGCCAAAACGCCAGACCACCAATAACAAGTGAACGAAGAAAAACGATAGAGGCGTTCTTGAAAGGGCAAGGACTTAAAGCTGAAAACTTGTTTGAACAAAGCACCTACACTTTTCCAAAGGAAGATGCCGAGGGCTACTGTATCTTCTACGACAAAAAAACAAGAAGATGCCAAATTCACCCAGTAAAGCCAGAAACATGCGCTGCCGGACCAATAACATTCGACGTAAACACGAAAACTGGGATGGTTGAATGGTATTTGAAGATGGAGAAGATATGCCCACTAGCCGGCGCCATGTACAGGAATAAGGCGGTTCTTGAAAGGCATATGGAATCAGCAAAAAGGGAGATACGCCGGCTCCTACGTGAACTGGACGCTGAAGCATTAAAAGCCATTTTAAGAATCGAGGAGCCAGAAACATTCAAAATAGGCGATGAAAAAGCCGAGAAGGAAGTTTTACGTAAGCTGACAATCGCTTAGCACATTGATGCTTCGTGAGTTTGTGTTGTGCTAGGTTGCGTTAAAAGTGGCGGAAATTGGAAAAATATAAAAATGGAACAGCGTTTACCGTGTTTTCTGGTGAACTATCGTGTTTAGGAAAGAAGTCATCCTTGCGGTGTTTGCGGTTTTGCTACTTTCTGAGGCTTTCGTCCTTTCAGTTTCATATGCCTACATAAGACCACCAGAGGTTAAAACGAGTTTTCTGAGAGATGCAAATAGAAACAAAATCTTCGACGATTTAGAGCATGTTATGGCTAGCCATGCGGAAAGCAGTCTTGTCGACGTGATCGTTTTGCTGAAGGAAACGCCTTCAGAACCGCTTTTGAGAAGCCTTCAAAGTAGAGTAGGCTCTTTTAGGATAAAGTCTCAGTGGACTATTGTTTCAGGTATTGCGGCTTCGCTTACACCCGCCCAGATTAGGGCTCTTTCGCTTATGGATGATGTTGTCCAGATAGAGTACGATGCACCAGTCTACGCATGTCTAAACACGGCGACTTACTGGTATGGAATTCAAAAGGCTAGAACAGATTTCGGTTTGGACGGAGATAGAGATGGTTCTCCGACAACCTACTCAAAAAACGATATTGTCATAGCCATAATTGACACTGGAATAGACCCAAACCACGTGGATTTGGATGGCGGCAAGATAATCGGATGGAAAGACTTCGTGAATGGAAAAACGACACCCTACGACGACAACGGACATGGAACCCACTGCGCATCCATAGCGGCTGGAACTGGCGAAGGAAACTCGAACTATAAGGGTGTCGCGCCAGGAGCAGCGCTTGTCGGTGTTAAAGTGCTTGACTCGTCGGGTTCAGGCTCGCTTAGCACAGTAACTGATGGCATAAACTGGGCGGTCTCCAACAAGGACGTTTATGGAATAGAAATCTTATCCCTAAGCTTGGGCACATCAAGCAGTTCCGACGGCACTGATAGTGTTTCAATGGCATGCAACAACGCCGTTGACCAAGGCCTAGTGGTGGTTGTGGCGGCTGGAAACAGCGGACCCAAAACTTACACCATAGGCTCTCCAGGCGCCGCTGAAAAAGTCATAACAGTCGGCTCTGTCGCCGACGTCGGCCAAAAAGGTTTCTTCCTAAACTCTTGGTCAAGCAGAGGACCAACAGCAGATGGTAGAATCAAGCCGGATGTATGCGCGCCGGGATATTTGATTATGGCTGCTAAGGCTGGGACAACAAATGGTTATGTAGAATATAGTGGCACAAGCATGGCGACACCTTTCGTTGCTGGTACAGTGGCGCTGATGTTGGATGCAAACCCATCATTAACCCCAGCGCAGGTTAAAAGCATAATTTCAACAACATCCATAGGTTTTGGACAAGCGGGAAAAGACATAGAATATGGTTGGGGAAGACTTGACGGCTACGAAGCCATAAAGGCTGCTGGAGGATACACTGGAACTGGAATAACCGTGCCAAACCACTTCTACTTTACCGAAGATTTGTCTGGAAGCGGAGCCTATGATCTTTGGAAAATAACTGTAACAACGACAAGTTATCCAATCGCCATAACTTTGATAATGCCAACATGGACCAGTTCAACAAAACCCAACTTTAACATATACCTCTACAACCCCTCTGGAAGCCTAATCGCTTCTTCAACAGGAACCACAAGGCAAGAAATAATAGCCGTGACAATTACAGCGACAGGCACCTACACATTGAGAGTTTACTCCTCATCAGGCTCTGGAACATACTTCTTTGACATAAGCGCCGGAGCATCCAGCGTTTACATATCCTACGACCGCTAAACACTGAAAAACCAAAATTTCCCCCTATTTTTATTAATTCTATCTAACAATCCGAAACCATAAACGCCCCCATCATTATCCTTAAAGGTTTTAATGTCAGCTTTGTTTAAGGCCAAAATCACTAAAAGCGGGCCCGAGGGGATTTGAACCCCTGTTCTCCGGCTCCGGAGGCTTGCGCACCTTTTAGTGTATTGTGGTTCGGCGCCTTGATCCATACTGGGCTACGGGCCCACTTTTTAGAAATAAAGAGTGTGTTTGTTTGATTAATGTTATTATGCTTCAATGAGTTCTTCGTTTATCCACCAAGCTTTTTTCTTTCCCATTTTTTCTCCTGGATAATATTCGATTATGGATTTTCCAATTTGCTTTTTTGACAGTCTCTCTATCCTTTTAAGTCTATTTAACACTAGCCACCTGTTTGTTTTTAGGTATTCGGCTAATTCTGGTGTTGTTGCGCCTTTGTAGTGTATTAGGTAATCAATTATTTTTCGGTCTGTTTCGTTCATGCAGAAGTTGTGCGGGTTTATTTTCCCCTTTTCGTAAGTTAAAAGCTCCAAGTCTGCAAGGTATTTTCTCACTTCCGAAAACTCTTTTTCCATGCGGCTAACCCTTTCTTCAAGCTCCAGAATTTTGTCTGGCTTTGGTGTTTTTTGCAGTTTTTCGATTATGGCATCTCGTATGAAATCGCTTCTTTCGCCCTCTGGAACGCGGATAAGCATTTCCTTGTAAACTTCTTCTGGGATTTTCACGGAAACTACTCTCAGCTTTTCCATGTGCACTCCGCCAAAGTTAATGTTTACTTTTAGAGTATTTCATGGTTTCTTCTTTAGGGTTTCTTTCGGAAATTTTTAAAAAGCTAAAATTTAACTCTAGACCGAGGTTAAAGTGATTAGGAAATGCCGAGAAAAACCACAATCTCGCTAATTAAATGCGACGTGGGTTCTTTAGCTGGACATCATGTTGCACCTAAACCGCTCTTGGCGGTAGCTGAAAAAAACCTTAAGAAAGCAACAGAAGAGGGATTAATTAACAGCCACTACGTGTTTAATGTTGGAGATGATATCCAACTTTTAATGGTGCATGAAAGAGGCGAATCAAACCCCAAAGTGCATGAATTAGCCTTTGAAACCTTCAAAGAAGCAACAAAAAAGGCTTTGGAGCTGAAGCTTTACGGCGCGGGACAGGACCTCCTAAAAAACGCTTTCAGCGGAAACATACGCGGAATGGGACCAGGCGTCGCCGAAATGGAAATTGAAGAAAGAGGCTCAGACCCCATAGTTGTCTTCGCCGCGGACAAAACATCCGCTGGCTCATTTAACTACCCGATTTTCAGGATTTT
Organism: Candidatus Bathyarchaeales archaeon; assembly: GCA_049700035.1. GTDB lineage: Archaea > Thermoproteota > Bathyarchaeia > Bathyarchaeales > Bathycorpusculaceae > JAVZLQ01. The sequence continues at coordinate 32,192 of JBNAWC010000005.1, read as the reverse complement.
CGCGGACCCCATGAACACGGCTGGGCTTGTTATTGACCCAAACATGGCTGGAGGCTTCAAGTTTGAGATTATGGACACTGCGGAAAACAAGAAAATTGTCCTCAAATGTCCAGAAGAGATGTACGAGCTGTTGGCTTTGATTGGTACGGTTCAGCGTTACATGGTTTCACGTGTTTGGAGGGCGCGGGACAACTTGATATGCGCTGTTGGCAGCGTAACCAGACTTTCGCAGATTGCTGGGAAATACGTTGGAAAAGATGACCCAGTGATGATTGTGCGTGCGCAGCATGGACTTCCAGCTGTTGGAGAAATTCTAGCGCCTTTCTTGCACAGTTACCTTGTTGAGGGATGGATGCGTGGAAGCCATTGGGGACCGATAATGCCAGTAAGCCTAAAAGATGCGAAGTGCACGGTTTTTGATGGCCCTCCAAGGATGGTGGCGTTGGGATTTCAGGTTTCAAATGGCAAAATTGCATGCGACGACAATGGTAGACCAATGATTGCTGACTTGTTTGATGACCCAGCTTTCGCCTTGGCTAGGCGCGAGGCTCTAACGTATGCTGCTATGCTTAGGCGCATGGGCGAGTTTGAACCCGCACGTTTGGGACCAGAAGAAATGGAGTACACTACGCTGCAGCAGACATTGGATAGACTTAAGGAACGCTTTGAACCAGCATAGAGAGGTAAGCGTTTAGGCGGGTTTCGCCTCTGCTTCGCTTTTCCTTATATTAGCTAACTCCTCGCATCTGTTCTTGACAATTTCGTAAAGCCTTTTGCGCAAGTCCTCTCCGAGAAGCTTCTGCTCTTTCAAAAGGAAGACTTTTCTTGCAAGTTCAACGTCGCCAAGTCCCGCAAACCACGCTTCAAAGTCTCCGCGGTTCATGTGGAACTCTATGGATTCCAAGCTAACCTTTAGGAGCTTATCACAGAAGTCGTTTAAGCTTGCAGCATGAATGCCCAGCGGCTTTCCAATATCAACATAGAAGTGGAAAGACTTTTCAAGCGGCAAGTAAGCCAAAATTTCAGCGGCTTTCCCATGATCTATTTCTGGAAAACCGAGGGCTTTGCGTCCCTTCTCTGTTAGGAGGTAACTTCCATTTTCCATGGTTTTTAGGTAGCCCATCCGTGCAAGCTGCATCACGTGCATTCTCACTGAACGAGGGTCAAGACCAACTTCTTTCGTTATTTCAGTAACCTTCACTGGTTTTTCTGAAACCCACATTGTTTCGAGAATCAGCCTTTTAACTGGTGATATGCTCATTGCAACCACTTATAGTTCTATTATCTTGTGCTTATAGCCTTTTTCAGATTTTCGCATATGAGCTGCGAGGAAACGTAAATAAGGGATGTTTTATTAAGCAATAGCACCGTCTAAGCGTTGTAAAAATTTGGTGAATGCTATGAAGATGGCTGTGCTTGTCTACGAGTATCCGCCGAAAATAGTTGGAGGTTTAGGCACATACGCCGCGGAAATCACGCGGAAATTCGTTTTAATGGACCATGACGTGACGGTTTTCACAATGAACGATGATGAGGGAAGCCTTCCAACGAGGGAGATTTGGCGCGGAATCGAAATTCACCGTCCACTGCACATTGACATTTCTGATTCGCTTCCAGACGTGGTTGCTGAGGACGTTAAAAAATGGGGTAGGGGCATCCACTTATTCTCAAAAATTCTCGTTTACAATTACCTTAGCGCATCAAAACTCGTTAATGAGCTGATTAGGAAAGAGAACTTCAAATATGACATCGTTATTGCACATGACTGGCTTTCGGCAATAAGCGGCATAACAGTCAAAAAAGAGGTTGGACTGCCGTTCGTTTTTCACGTGCACTCGACGGAGAAGGGACGCACCCTTGGAAACGGGTCAGAAGTCGTAAGCAACATTGAACTGCACGGTGCAAAAGCAGCTGACATGATAATAACTGTTTCTTACGCCATGAAAGATGAGCTCATAAAACTTGGTTTCCCACAAGAGAAAATCCAAGTTTGCTACAACGGCGTTGACCCTCAAAAATACGACCCAGAAGCGGTAAACCCTGACCAAGCCAAGAAAGTTAGAGAGTCTTATGGAATAAAGGATGATGAGCAGATGATTCTTTTCCTTGGAAGGCTTGTTGGAGTCAAGGGTGTGGATAGGCTTGTCATGGCTATGCCACATGTGCTGCAGAAAATTCCAAAAGCGAAACTTGTCATCGTTGGCGTTGGAGACTTACAAGACTACCTTATAAACCTCGTCAAAACCATGAGGCTTCAAGACGCCGTCAAACTTAACTTTGAATTCATTTCAGAAGAAGAGCGAATTTTGCATTACGCGGCATGCGACGTTGCGGTTTTCCCAAGCCTATACGAACCATTCGGAATAGTGGCGCTTGAAGCAATGAGTATGGAACGTCCAGTTGTCGTCGGAGCAGCAGGCGTAAGCGGAATGCGAGAAGTGGTCACATGCTGCGGCGAAGAGCAATGCGGCTTTCACATAAACCCGAGCAACCCAGCGGACATTGCATGGGGAATAACAAGCGCCTTGGAAAACCCAGAAAAGAAGAAGTGGCTTGGAAAGAATGGCAGACGAAGAGTTCTCGAGGAATTCACATGGGACAAAATTGCTGAAAAAACCATTGCGCTTTACGAGCAAGTGTTAAAGCGTTAGAAAGCGCCCATTTAGATTTAGGTGGACTGTTGAGAGCGAGTCGTACAGAGCAGCGCAGGAAAGTCGCAAAAGAAGCTGCAAGCCTAATCTATTTCGGCATTGAAAAGGAATACAAACAAGCCAAGGTTAAGGCTGCAGATGCGCTCGGCGTGAAATTTCTTCCAACAAACATTGAAGTAGCCGTGGAACTTGACAAGATAGCCGATGAGTATGAGGGAAAAGCCAGACGAGAGCGCCTAATTAAAATGCGCAGAGAAGCCCTTGAAGTGATGAAACTTTTGGCGGAATATCACCCGATAGTTGTTGGAAGCGTTTGGCGCGGAACAATCCATCATCAAAGCGACGTAGACGTAATAGTGTTCAACGACAAACCAGAAGAGGTGCTGAAGACTTTGGAAAAAAGCGGCTTAAAAATTGTTCACGCGCAAAAAGTAACAGCAATGGAGAAAGAGGAAAAACGTGATTCCCTCCACATTTTCCTTGAATCACCAACAAAAGAAGAAATTGAAGTTATTGTGCGCAGCCCCGAAGAACGCTTAAGGAAAGAAAAATGCGACGTTTACGGCGACTTCATAACTGGTCTTAACGTGGAAGAACTTGAAAAACTGTTAAAAGATAATCCGACGAAACGTTTTGTTCCTTTCTAATCACGTTTCAACCCGCAGAGATTAAATAAGTGATTTCCAAAAGTATATTGTGAAGATGACTGAAAAGCTGAAGGTGCAAACTTGGAGTGGGACAAAGAAACTTTCAAGAAAATGTTTCCAAACCTAGCCAAAGAACTAGAAATGGATGAGAATAAAGTTTCAATAAACTCTGTGCGGACAGAAACGGAAGACGGAGAAAAAAGGGCTTCTTCAAAGAAAAATTTCACAAATTACATGCCAGATGTGATTGATTTCATCCGCAGATGCGACACAGAAGAGCAAGCGGAAGAAATAATCGCCTACATGGAAAAACGGGGCGAAATAGGGAAGGATTATGCCGCCCAACTTAGAAGGCAGCTAAAAGCGAAAGGCGTAAGAAGTTTTGGACCTAAGAAGGAAGAAAATTATTACCTAAAACATGGCGAACTATAAGCGGTGCATAAACCCTTAAATTTGTTCTGGCGGCACCTTGTCTGGTGTATAACCCTTAAAATGTTTTAAACCATATTTTTGCAAGCGCCTCGCCACGTGTGGATAGAGAATAAGCTCCTCAATTTCTAATTCTTCAGCCAAGTTTGGGCTTATCTGCCCAAGCCTACGCGTCAATGCTTGGAGATTTTGTCTGGTTGAGAAAGAGGACATAACAGAGGGATGACAGCTCACGCCATTTTCCACAAGCGATTGTAAAGCCTTTAACTGCAACGTGAAGCCTTCTGGCTTGGCGCCAGTCAACTTTGCAAACTCTTCTTCGCAGCAGCCTTTTAAAGAAACTCTTACGTGAATAAACTTGTGTTTTGCTAGATTTTCAGCGTAATCCTCATCATGTGCTATTAGTATGCCGTTTGTTTCTAGAATGAAACGGTAACCCTCCCCTTCAAGCGCGTCAAGAAGGTTGAGCAGGTGAGGTTTTCCAATTGTTGGTTCTCCGCCGCTAATTCTTAAAAGTTTCAAGCCGCATTTTTTGGCTAGGGTAACTAAGCCTTCAGCAACCTTGCTCGGTGCGTAAAATCGTCCAACGTCTGCTGGATGAAGCATAACGGCATCTGCAACCCAGCAGAAATTACACAACAAGCCGCATCCAATACAGTCAGCGGTTACGATTCCTCCGTACCATCTTGCTGGTCTGATGCGGTAATATTTCCTCTCCAACACGCCCAAGCTTAAACGGGTAACTAGCTTTTCGATTGCTAGATGCCTCTGAACAGCATCATAAAGCAACGCTAACGTCCCAAAAGGATTTTGGACGCAGAACCTTATTACAATTCCGCGTAGAAGACACGGTTGCAAACATGGCAGTGAGGGGTAAGTATATACGAAACCTTGGCGTGTATTCTAAAAGTAAATAAATAAGCCAATAAAATATTAGGGAGTCAAAAACCGAGTTCATGGAGGATAAACTTTGAGGAAAACCGTGTTAGCAACTCTCGCCTTCATGGTCTTTATTGTTATTGCCTTACAATTTCCATTTCAAGTTAAAACAGCAAAAGCCCAAAACAGCTTTAGCATAAGCAACGTGTACCATACTATAGGGATAATGCGCAACGGCTACGTCATAATAAATGACACTATCGAATTTTCTGGACAGCCGCCAAACAATCTCCTAGTGGGCTTCCCATATAAGTACGGTGCATACGTCCAGAAATGCGTAGCCTATAACGAAACAACATCTTTTCAAGTAAGGCTCGCCGTTCCCCTAGGTGACCTCGCGGGATTCTACGCAGTTAACGTGACTTTTCCAGAAGCGCCACCACAAAAGTTTACAGTTTTGTTCATTTTATCGAACACTCTCCTAAATCAGTCTGGAACAACATACACGCTAGATTTTCCACCGTGCCCGAGCCTAATTGAAGAAGTTGAAAATTGCACCGTTAAAGTTAGTCTACCACCTAGCGCGGGAAGCATAAGCATCTCAAAAGACGGCGAAACAATCAGTAAAACAGAATTTTACATGGAAAACTTGCCATCCTACACGCATTCAACAGCGAAAGTCACTTTTGAGTTAACAGACAGCGAAATCCAAATGTTAGACGTTAAGGAGTTAAACCGTGAAATATCCATAAGCGGGACTGGTGAAATCCAATGTTCGGACAACTACTACATAACAAACAAAGCCCCCTATGACATGAACAATGTGACAATTATTCTTCCACCAAACGCTTCAAACCCAACAGCTTATGACCAGTTTGGAAGAAGCATAAGCTCAAGCTGGACAAACCAAACTGCTGGGCTTTACAAGGTTAATTTTGACTTGCCCATTAGAAGTTATGAGTCTGGAAGGTTTAGCGTAAAATATTCACTGCCAAGCATAGTTTACTTTTCAGCGGAAAACACATTTAACGCAACTTCACTTTTATTCCAAAACTTGGACTACTATATGGAAAGGGCTTCTTTGACTTTGACGTTGCCAGAAGGCGCTAGGATAATAAATTTCGAAAACACTTTTGCCACAAGCAGAAGCGACATATCAAAAAGCGTCTTCCAAGAAACATTAACGATTAATTTGGACCATGCAAGCTACTTGGAAAGCATTATTCCACCAGCAAAGGTTTTGCAGATTCGCTACGAGTATAATCCATTGTGGCTGGCGTTCCGCCCAACATTGTGGATTTGGGCTTTGGCACTTGTCGGCTGCGCAGTCGTCGTTGTTTGGAGAAGACCAAAGGCTGCGGTTCCAGTTCAAGTTGTAGCCGCAGCGGCAGCTGCAAAACTGCACCCAGAACACGTCAAATCTTTCGTGCAGATGTACGAAGAAAAGCGCAAAATACTTTTTGAATTAGACGCTTTGGAAGAGAGAGTTCGCAGGGGAAAGATTCCAAGAAGACGCTACAAGGTGCAGAGGAGAACGTTTGAGATGCGGCTTAACACTTTGGACAGAAATTTGGCAGAGTATAAGGAAAGAATGCGTAAGGCGGGAGGCTTATATGCGGATTTAATGAGGCAACTTGAAATTGCAGAAACAGAGATAAACGAGGCAGACGCCAACATAAAAAGCATCGAAACACGCCACAACCAAGGAACCCTATCGCTTGAAGCCTACAGAAAGCTCTTGGCTGATTACCAGCAGAGAAAGAACAAAGCGCAAACAACAATTAACGGAATTCTGTTAAGGTTACGTGAAGAAACCCGCTAAGCGAACCTAAAACCTTTTATTCCACTAATTTTCTTTCAATGAGAATCTAAATGTGAGGGAAAAAGAAATGGTGAAAATTGTTGTTGATAACGACAAGTGCACTGGATGCGGAACATGCGTTGACACATGTCCAGTTGGAGTATACGAATTAAAAAATGGAAAGTCTGTTCCAGTGAAACCCGAAGAATGCCTCGTTTGCAGAGCATGCGAAGTCCAATGCCCAGAAAGCGCAATCCAAGTAATAGAATAAATCAGCAACAACCTTTACTTTTCATCCCATTTTAGACCATCAAAATCATTTTAAATTCCAAAAAGGCTCTTGGGCTTCCTTAACTTCCCTCAAAACTTTTCCGCCAAGCCTTCTTGCACGCGCACTAGCAGCAACAACCACATCATCAACAGTGTAGCTTAAACCACTCATTTTTGCAACCGCCAAGGCGACTAATTTTCCAATGAACTTGAGGCTGTAACCACCTTCTAGGACAAAAACAAGTTTTCCATCACAAAGCGCATGCGCCAGCTTAACAATTTCTTCATAAACTTTCGCGTAACAATGCGCTGATAGGGATAGGTTTGCAACTGGGTCTGTATAGTGCCCATCAAGACCAGCTGAAACAAGCATGAATTGGGGTTTGTACTGGCGTATTATTGGAATGGCTATTTCATTAAACGCTTTGAGGTATAGCGGGTCATTGGCTCCAAAAGGCAATGGAACATTAACGTTAAAGCCTAACCCTTCGCCCTCTCCAATCTCGTCCACGAAGCCAGTTCCTGGAAAACTTCTAGGGTCTTCATGTAAACTAATGTATAGGACTTCGTCGGTTCCGTAGAAAATTTCTTGAGTGCCATTTCCATGGTGCGCGTCAATATCCAGAATCAAAACGCGATTTAAATCAAAATCCCTTAGCAGATGCTGAGTCGCCACAGCAACATTATTGAAGATGCAGAAGCCAGCAGCACTAAATTTTCCAGCATGATGCCCAGGAGGTCTAACAAGCGCGAAGGCGTTTTCAAATTGCCCCGCCATGACTAGGTCAACAGCTTTAAGCGCGCCGCCAACAGCGTAGACAGCAGCATCAAAGCTTTCTGATGAAACAACAGTGTCCCCAGAGTCCAGCAGTCCTCCGCCACTTTTGCAAAAATTTCTGACGAAGCGAATGTAATCTGAATCGTGGACAAGCTGAACCTTCCCAAAGCTTGCCCTTTCTGGCTCTACAAACTGCCAATTTCTACTTTTCGAGATTGCGCCATTTTTTAATTCGTTTATGATTGCTCTAATGCGCCTCGCGGATTCAGGATGCCCTCTACCAGTGTTATGCCTATAATACTTGGGCGAAAAAATAACCGCCGTTCTAGTCATCCTTCACCATCTTCTCAAAAATATTTTGAAAAGTTCTCGCTAAGTACTCCTTTATGGACAAATTTTCCTTTTTAGCAAGTTTCCTAATTGTCTTATCCACGCCAGTCGCATATTGCATCGCCCTTTTCGGTCTTTCTACAACAGCCTTAGGTAAGCCAAGTTTTTTGGCAACAGTCCTCAATACAAGTTTGCGCATGTCGCCACGTGAAAGCGTTATCTTGAATTTTAGAGGCAAGTTAACGGCAAATTCCGCTATTTTATATGTTAAGTATGGAAGACGTAATTCAACATTGTGGAAGTTGCAAATCTTATAGTCCTTCTCAATGCTCGCCTCGTGAACACTTAAAACGTCGTTGAACAGCATCTCTTCAACCGCCTTTTGTCCATGAGTTGCATGTGCGGTTAAGTAACGTTTATACCCGCCAAAAAGCTCGTCTGCGCCTTGCCCAGTAAACAAAACTTTTACGCCTAATTCAGCAGTTTTCTCCGCCGCCCAGCACATCGGCACACCCAAGCTAACCTTAATTGGGTCTGGCTCCTCAACCAGCCACAGAACTTTCGGCAACGTTTCCTTCACATCTTCAACTGTGTAGGTGTAAACGTTAATTGGAAGCTTCAAATCTTCAGCCACTTTTACCGCGTGTGCTGTTTCTGGCTGATTTTTTAGGCTAACATGAATTAGGTGCACGTTTACTCCAGCCCTTTTTGCCAGAAAAGCGATTAGGCTACTGTCAAGCCCTCCAGAAAACGCCACAGCAACATCCTCTAAACCCGCAGTCATCTTCTCCACAGAATCTTGCAAGAGAACCTTAAGCGTTTCACTTGCATCTCGCATGTTTATGTTGCTTGTCCTTTCACGGATTAACCCTTTTACACGCGCGAATCTGAAGCTGCTTTTGTTTGCAACTAGTAATGTTCCAGGCGGAAAAGAGCGCGCATCTGCTATTCCAATTTTCCATAAGGCTTTCTTTTCGGAGGCAAGAGCAAACAACCGTTCATTCTCGCCAAAATATAATGGGCAAATTCCAATGGAGTCTCTGCCCGCCACAAGCCTTTCTTTTTCGGCAATAACAAAAGCAAAGCCGCCATCAGCCTCTCTGACAAAACTTTCAGCTTCTCGCAAATGGTTTTCTCGTATTTTCTCAGCGAAAAATTCTGCGTCCGAGCTTTCAGTGGAATTCGTATAAATTCTCCCTTCAAATGCGCATGCTGCTTTTTCAAGCATTGTTGGCTGCGGCTTGTCCGCCGCAATTATTTTTGAGAAGGCATATCCAATTAAAATAGGCGAGTTTACATTAAAGTTTGACAGTTTTTCAACAGAATCCTCTATTTTAAAAGAGTATGCTGACGCTAATCCAAATTTTTCTACGCCTTTATGCGATAGAATTTTTAGCATCTTTGCTGCGTGTTCTGCGGCGTTTTCTCCGCTTTTGTTTATAACCGCGACTATTGCGCCCATAGGCTTACTCTTCAGTTAAGGCTGTTACCATTTATGCTTCGGTAAAACATTAATCCTTAATTGTCCTATCTCTCTGCGAGGGAAAAAACTTGCCCATACTACCAATAGACACGGGGCGTTACGGCACTCCAGAAATGCGGCGAATATTCGAAGAAGAAACGCGCGTCCAAAAAATGCTTGATGTGGAGGCTGCATTGGCTTGGGCGCACGCTGAGGTTGGCAACATCTCACGGGAGGACGCAGAAAAAATAATCACCATGGCTTCTACGAGGTATGTTAAGCTTAGTAGGATAAAGGAAATTGAACGCGAAATAAAGCATGATGTAATGGCGATTGCCAAGGCTCTGGCTGAAGCTTGCGGAAAAAGCGGCGCCTACGTGCATTTTGGCGCGACAAGCTATGACATTGTGGACACGGCGAACGCCCTCCAACTGAAAGAAGCTTTAGAGCTAATCGAAAAGAGACTCAACAGTCTCGAAGGAGTTTTGATGGAAAAGGCAATGCAGCATAAGGAAACGATTATGATTGGAAGGACGCATGGGCAACACGCTTTGCCAATAACTTTGGGCTTCAAGTTTGCGGTTTGGATGCGGGAAATCGCGAGGCACATTGAAAGGCTTAGGCAATGCAAAGAACGCGACTTAGCTGGAAAAATAAGCGGCGCCGTGGGAACGCAGGCGGGTTTGGGCGCCAACGCCATGAAAGTTCAGGAGCTTGTTATGCAACGTTTGGGGATTAAGCCCTCTGACATTTCGACGCAGATTGTGCAGCGCGACCGCCACGCTGAAATCGTATGCCTTCTTGCGCTAATTGCCTCTTCGCTTGAGAACTTCGCCACTGAAATTCGGGAGCTACAGAGACCAGAAATCGGAGAGCTTTTTGAGCCGTTTGAGGTTGAGAGGCAGGTTGGCAGTTCAACCATGCCGCATAAGCGCAACCCAGAAACATGTGAAAGAATTTGCGGTTTAGCCAGAATAGTGCGAAGTCTTGTTATACCAGCTTTGGAGAATGTTATAACTTGGCATGAACGCGATTTAACGCAGTCTTCTACGGAGCGCTTCATTTTTCCAGAAGCATGCATTCTAGTGGATTATATGCTTTTTTTGATGACTGGGGTAATTGCGAATTTGCGTGTTGATGAAAGGCGTATGCGGGAGAATTTGGTTTTAACTCAAGGGCGTGCGATGTCGGAGGCTGTTATGATGGCGTTAACGAGGAAGGGCATGAACCGTCAGGAAGCGCATGAGTTGTTGAGAAGGTTGGCTGTGAAAAGCGAGGTTGAAGGACGCCAGTTTAGAGAGGTTCTGCTTGAGGACAAGACTGTAAGTTCTAGGCTTAGTGTAGAGGAGATTGACGAGGCTTTGAATCCTGCAAATTATCTTGGCACGGCGTTGGAGCAGGTAAATCGTATGGTTAAGAAGACGAGGGAAGAACGAAAAGCCAGAGGCGTCTAGTATTCTGTTAGTGCCTTCTGTTTCCAAACATTTTCTTTTTCAAGTTTCTCCCAGGTTTCCTTCTTAACGAAACCGCCGACTTGCTCCTTTATTTTCTTTGCTAGTCTCGGTCCTATGAGTGGAAGGTTCATTAGGTCTTCGATAGCTGCCAATTTTATGTCTTCGATTGTTTTGTATCCTGCGTTGTAGAGTATGCGTCCGCGCACTCTGCCTACGCCTTCCAATTTAACGATGGGCAGCAACTCCTTCTTTACGCCCTTTTCCACGCGTTCCATAAGTTCAACGGTTAGTGGCAAAATTTCCTTGTTGCCGAAAAGCACGCCTAGTTCATGTGTGGCGTAAAGGAGCCATTTGGCGTTTTCCACTGTTCTGTACAGGTCGCCTGGCTGTGTTCTAAATTGTTCTATTATTTCGTCTTCGCTTTTCTCTTCAATCCAAGCGTTTAGCACCATTGCGGTTTTAACTTCGCCTAAAAACTGCTCGTAGGCGATGCGGTCTTCCCACTCGTCTGGCACGTCAACGAGGAATTCGTCTCGGTGTTGCTCCATGAAAACTGCTATTTCGTCTATTTCGCGGGAGAAAGGTCTCAGTATTGGTCCCATGTCTGGGGTATGCGAAATCAAGTGGAGGAGGCTGAGTTCTGTTAGGTTTATGGGTTTCTGCCTTAACGCGTCGCGTATTATTACGGCTGAAACTGGGTCTATGTAGAGTTCGCTTACGCGTTTTCCGAATTTTGTTGCGTAGATGTTTTCGCCTGCAACGTCAATCATTTCCTCGTCGTAAAGGTACTTGAGAATCTTTGCGATTATGTCCTTCATTGCGCTTGCCTCGTACTGGTAGGCGTAGAAAGTTTTGCCGAAAAAGTCGTAGATTCCACGTTCAGTGTGGGCGAAATCCGCGGCTATTGTAGCCAAAACATGAGACCTTAATATGCGTTCTACCGCCAGCCTAGACCATATACGCTCTGGACTTGCTAAAATGTAGCTTTCCATAAGGTAGTCTGCTTCATCGCTGGTTTTAGCGATGAGAATAGCCTCGCCAACCTTGTCATATTTTGGTCTTCCAGCCCTACCAGCCATCTGCTTATACTCTAAAACGCTGATTGGATAATAGCCATATCCAGGCTCATATCGCCTATAATCTTGGATGACTACCGTTCTGGCGGGAAGGTTCACGCCGAAAGCCAATGTAGGTGTAGCAGTTAAAACCTTAATTTTTCCTTCGCGGAAAGCGTCCTCTATTAATCTGCGGTGTTCTCCGCCTAGGCCAGCATGGTGAAAGGCTGTTCCGCGCTTAACAAGTTCCGCCAGAGTTTCGCTTATCCGCGTTTTTTCTCCAGCAGCCAAAATTTTCTCTGCCTCATGCTCAAGAGAACGTTTTATGGGTTTGGACAGAACCTCCTCGATTTCGCCAGCAACCTTCTTCGCTAACAAAACGGCGTTTTTCCGTGTTGAAGCAAAAATTAACGCTTGTCCGCCCGCTTTGACAGTGCTTAATGCCAAGTTTATTGCTGGATTCTTTGTTTTCCTCTCTATTTTGTGTGCGTCTCCATCCTTGAACTGAACCTCGTCATGCAACAAAACGCCTTCCTTTAGGAGTATTGGACGCCATTCCGTTGTTATGTAGCCTGCTTTAAGCCAAGCAGCAATCTCTTCAACATTGTTTATTGTTGCGCTTAAAGCCAAAATCTGCACGTCTGGGTTTATTTGCATAAACCTTGCCAAAACAACCTCAAGCGTTGGTCCCCTTTCCGCATCATTAAGCAAGTGCACCTCGTCAGCAACTATAAGCGAAATTTCATCCATCCACTTGGCTCTATGCCTCAAAAGCGAATCCGCCTTCTCATTAGTGGTTACTATTATGTCGTACCTTTCAAGCCAAGGGTCGCTGCTGTCAAAGTCGCCAGTGCTTATGCCAACACGAATTCTTCCACCATCATTTTTCCTAAGCGACGCGTACTTCTTAAACTCCTCAAACTTCTCATTGGCTAAAGCCCTCAAAGGTGTCAAGTAAATAACCTTTCCATCCCTCTCCAAAATATGCTTCAACGTGCAAAGTTCAGCAACCAAAGTTTTACCAGAAGCAGTTGGACTAGCCAAAACAAGATTCCGACCATCCAAAGCTCCAGCTTTAATGGCTTCTTCCTGCGGAGGATAAAGCTCAACAATCCCACCCTTAATTAGAATCTCCTTAACCGCCTCTGGAACAGGTAAGTCTGTTATCCTCAAATTTACACGCCTATTCTCTCTATGCAAACTCTAAAAGAGCAACGCAAATTTAAAACATTACCGAAAAGAAATCTAGAGGGGGAGGGTCGCTATTGGCTGTTTTTCAAGCCAAAAATATGTAAAAAATGGCGCAGTTGCTGTTTAAAACAGCCACAAAATATGGTGCGTAGGCATTTAACGGCGTCAAATAGTTTTTCTATAAGCTCAAACGTATTAGAAGACAGTAAGCCAAAAGGATTTGAAAAGTCATGGTGGAAAACGTCAGAGAACTGTTAAAAGCTCATGAAGGATTAAGGCATGAAGTTTACCTAGACATTGAAAACTCCAGCTTTGTCCCAGAAGAAGTCATTGAGGCAATGCTCCCATACTATAACAAGCGGGCATATGGCAACCCCACATTAACGCACAAGCCAGGATGGGAAGCCTTCGAAACAATAATGGAGAACACACAAAAAATCGCCAACTTCCTCGGATGCAAAACACTTGAAGAAATCACCTTCACACCAGGCGAAACAGAAGCCAACAACCTAGCCTTAATGGGCGCAGCCTTCGCAATTAAAAGCAAAGGCAAAAAAATCGTCATTTCAGAAATAGAGCCAATAAGCATAATACACGTCACAGAAATGCTCCAAAAATACGGCTTCTCAACAACAAAAGTGCCAGTCGACGAAGAAGGCTTCATAAAACTTGAAAAGCTAAAGGAAGCAGTTGACAAAGAAACAGTCTTGGCAAGCTTCGCGCTGGCAAACAACGAAATCGGAACAATACAACCAATAAAAGAAGCAATAAAAATCGTCAAAGACAAAAACCCAGAAGCACTCTTCCACATCGACGCGTCAGACGCGTACGGAAAAATCAACCTCAACGTCAAAGACTTAAACGTCGATTTAGCCACAATAAGCAGCTACAAAATCCTAGGACCACGCGGAATAGGCGCACTCTACATAAAAGAAGGCGTCAACATCGAAAAAATTCTTGAAGGACAAATCGGAACACAGAAACTTTGGCCAGGCGTAGAAAACACTCCGCTAATAGTTGGCTTTGCAAAGGCTTCAGAACTTGCCTTCAAAAATTTTGACGAAAACATACATTACATGCGCGGACTGCGGGACAAACTGTTGGATGGCATAATGGAAAGAGTTTCAGACATAAGGCTTAACGGACCTAAAGGCGACAAACGGGCACCAGACAACCTAAACATAAGCTTCCTAAAATGCGAAGGCGAAGCCCTAACGATAGAACTCAGCCTAAACGGCGTTTACGTTTCAAGCGGAAGCGCATGCACAAGAAGACTTCTCCAACCAAGCCACGTTCTCGTCGCCATCGGAAGAAAATTCGAAGAGGCACATGGAAGCATACTAATGAAGGTTACACGTTACCATAAGGAAGAGGATATAAACTATGTTTTGGACGTTATCCCAAAGGCTGTTCAAAGAATAAGAGGGATAACTGGCTCAACAGGAGTTGAAAAATAATGTCGCGAATGCCCTTACCATATAACCCAAAGGTTCTTGAACTGTTTAGGAACCCCAAAAACCTCGGAAAGATGGAAGACGCCACCGTAACCGCAGTTGCTGGAAACCCAGCATGCGGAGACATGATAACCTTCTACCTAAAAATAAACGAACAAGAAGTAATAGAAAAAGCAACGTTTGAAAGCTACGGGTGCGCCGCAAACATAGCTACATCCAGCATAGTCACAGAAATGATTAAAGGCATGAAACTTGAAGACGCTTGGAAAATATCATGGAAAAACGTAGCAGAAGCAGTCGGCGGACTACCAAGCATAAAATTCCACTGCGGCATACTCGCCGTAGGCGCGCTTAAAAGAGCCATAAGAAAATATTATAAAGAGAAGGGCGCAAAACCAAACTGGCTTCAAGAAGAACCAAGCTTTGAAGAAAAACAAGCATTAGAAGAGGAAGAGTTAGCGCGGGTAATATCCAAGCGAATGAAGTTGGCTGAGGGAAAATAATGCTTGACCCCTACAAGATTCGCGAAGACTTCCCAATTTTGAAACGCAAAATAAACGGTCACCCACTAATTTACTTTGACAACGCTGCCACCTCGCAGAAACCAAAACAAGTAATCGAGGCAATAAGAAACTTCTACGAAAACCACAACGCAAACGTTCACAGAGCAGTCCACACCCTATCGCAAGAGGCAACTGAACTTTATGAAAAAGCACATGAAGAAATCGCGAATTTCATAAATGCGAAGGGCATGGAGGAAATAATTTTTGTTCGAGGAACAACCGAAGCCATAAACCTTGTTGCCTACGCATGGGGACTCCACAACCTAAAGAAAGACGACGAAGTTATCGTAACATTGATGGAGCACCACAGCAACATCGTCCCATGGGAAAACCTCTCAAAAATAAATGGATTCAAAGTTAAATATGCAGAAGTCAACCGCGACGGAACACTAAACTACGAATCGCTAGAGAGTTTAATCTCCAACAAAACCAGAATAGTCTGCGTCTCACACGTTTCAAACGTCAGCGGTGCAGTAAACGACGTAAAAAGAATAGCGAAAATCGCCCACGAACACGACGCTTTGACACTTGTCGACGGAGCCCAATCCGTCCCACACTTACCCACAAACGTAAAAGACCTAGACGCGGATTTCCTAGCCTTCTCTGGACACAAGATGCTAGGTCCAACAGGCATAGGAGTTCTCTACGGCAAAAGCGAAATTCTCGAGGAGATGGCGCCCTTCCAAGGCGGAGGAGAAATGATAAAGGAAGTTTCATACGACGAAAAAACAAAAAGCTGCAATATAACATGGAACGCGCTACCATGGAAATTCGAGGCGGGAACGCCGAACGTCTGCGGCGGCATAGGCTTAATGGAAGCAGTAAAATATCTTCGCAAGATTGGAATGGAAAATGTTAAGGCGTATGAATGCCAATTAACCGCTTACGCCATGCAACGCATGCAAGAATGCAAAAAAGTTAAGATTTACGGTCCAAAAGACCCCGCAGCCAAATGCGGAATCATCCCGTTCAACGTTGAGGGATTAAGCTCTCACGACGTTGCACTACTCCTTGACAGTTACGGAATCATGATTCGCAGCGGTTTTCACTGCGCCCAACCACTACACCAAATTTTCAAATTACAGTCCTCAGCAAGAATAAGCTTTTACATCTACAACACCCGCGAAGAAATCGACACCTTCACAGAAGTTTTAAAGGAGATTGAACAAGCCTAATGGACCCAGTTGAAGATTACGTCGCCAGAATAGAAGAAACATGCGGCGAAGAAAAAGCCTTTATCATAATCTTCAAATACAACAAAAAAGAACAAGCAACCGCAAAAATCCTAGAAAAAGCCAAAAAAGAAAAAACAATCTCCAACATAATCTTCGAACTAACCTACAAAGGAACCCAATTCAGACTCTACAACACGGGAAAAGCCATCTTCAAAAACCTAAAAAACAAAAACGAACTCAACACAATCTTAAACGAACTCTTATTATAATCTGCGGGATTAATTAAGCGTATTGAATCGCGAGAAGTAAGATTTAAATCAGCTCCCACCAATAACATACATGAAAAGCGAGGGGCTATTTTGTCAAACAACAAACAAAAACTAACTGAAAAACCAGCAGTAACAAGTGCTGTCGGTTTCGGATTCCAAGGTGGAAAAAAGGAGAAAAACAACGCCGTTTACGTGGTTGAAAAACAAATAAAAACAGCCGTAAAAGACACAAAACTTTCAGTCTCAATAACAAAATCAGCAAACATAGACTCGCCAACATACGCCGAACTCCGCAAAAAATACCACATAGAAAAGTATGACTTACATCCGGGATATGTGTTCCCAGAAAGCGTACAGTCGCTCATACCGCGCAACACTCCAGAATACGTAGACAGAGGTTTCAACTACGTCGAAAGGATAGTGCGCGCCTTATACTACTTTAAGCAATGTGCCCTAATCGGTCCAAGCGGAACAGGAAAAACACACATAGTTTATTTGGTTGCTGAACTCTGCGGCTTGCCAATGTGGGAAATAAACTGTGGACTGCAAACATCAGCATACGACCTTTTCGGGAGATACATCGGATTGGGAAAGGAAAACTGGATTGATGGCCAAATAGTCATGTGGTGCAGACAAGGTGGAATCCTATACCTAGACGAGGCAAACATGATGAAGCAGGACATTGCGACTAGGCTAAACCCAGTTTTAGACACTCGAGGACATATTGTTTTAACTGAAAAAGACAATGAAATAGTGAAGAGGCACCCCTACGGCTATTTGGTCATATCAATGAACCCGTTTTCAGCAGAATTCGTTGGAACAAAACCCCTAAACGCGGCTTTAAGGCGAAGAATGGCAGTTTGGATAAACTTTGACTACCTAAGCGTAGGCGACAAAATATCCCGCGACGAAATAGAACTCATAATGAAAAGAAGCGGAGTAGACGAGAAAATAGCTGAAAAAATAGTCAAGGCAGGCGCAGAACTCAGAAGACAATATAAGAACGGCGACCTTCCCTACGGACCTTCACCAGGAGACCTAATTAACTGGGCAACATTGATTGCTGATGGTGTAAACCCCATTGAGGCCGCTGTTGAAACAATTGTTGGAACAACAAGCGATGACATTGAAGTGCAAGCAACCGTAAAACGCATTATAGAGTCTATATTCGGATAATGCATAAATGGGTTTAACCTTGAACTTTTTTGATTTTTGTTGGTCAACCGCACACCAAATAACACGCAAAACATATAGTGAAATGAAGATTCTTCTGCATGACGAGTTAAAGTACCCATACCTTGGAAGGGACGGTAACGGCTATGTTCTTCATCTTATAAAGCCAAAGAGGTTGGATGAAAAATACGTTCTTTTTCAAGGACTGAAGTTTAATCTTCAGAATCCAACGCATAAGAAGGTTATCTGGTTTTTGTTTAAGGCTTCAGTTTACCACTTATGCATGCATTTACAATCATCAAATTTTGCAGCTTATTCAAAATGGGGACGGGGAAAAAATCCGCATGTGGCAACTTTCGTTCTAAGCCTGGTGGAAGACGCAATAATAAATAAGCGCATAGCAAACGCCTTCCCATGGATGCAGCCAGAAATCGCATACGCAAACACAATCTCATTTCTGCGAATGAGAAACGTTGCTGAGCTACCAAACGATTCATCGAGAATCATGGCTTCTCTGCTACAAAATTACAATATGGGGAAAGTTAAGGGAAAACTCAAAGATGACATACTTATAGACGTTGAAGCAGCAACATCAATACTTAAGAGACTTGAAGAAAACGCAACATTCGAGGAGCGTTTAGACGCCGCCACAAAAATTTATGATGCGATAAACGTTTATGGAGAAACATTTGAAGTTCCATCATTATTGTACACGGAAAGCCATGGAACAAATGATCTGTTCTATGAGTCACTGATACCCAAGGAGGAGGAAATTCAGCAAAGTTTAAGCGACGCATTGCACGCGCTGAGCACGGAAGCGTACAGCGAAGAAAAATTAAACGATGCCCTGCAAGGTTTAAAGGAAAGTGAGGCAAATCAAGCACTGACAGCATGGCGCGAATACGAAGATGCGAAATCAAAAATTTTAAGAGGTTATGCCGAAGTTGGAAAAGGCACAAAATTTGACGATTTCGTCTTTCCAACAGAGGATTACGCTGAGTTTCAGAGAAAAAGAGAGCTTCTAAGCAGCCCAATAAGGCGAATACTGCATCAGTTGCGCCTTCTCAAGAATGTTGGAGGAGAAGATTTTAGGCAAGAAAGCGGATTCGTCGACTTGCAAGAGGCAATACAAGTTATTGCAAGCAAAAGCCAGCGAACAGACATATTCGTTAGGGAGGAACTCCAAACAAGAGAAGATACATGGTCAATACTTGTAGATGCAAGCCACAGCCTAAGCCTATTTAAAGGAGAAGTTCAAGGAATCGCCCTATGCCTAGCTGAAGTTGCCAGAATGCTAATCCTAGACCAAAACTCATGGGGACTATACGCTTTCAACAACAAATTCTACGTTGTAAAAGATTTTTCAGAAAAGTATGACGCACATGTTAAAGCCAGAATAGGCGGACTAGTTCACGGCGGCTTAACGTATCTGCCAGACGCCGTTACGCTTGCGGCACAAGCGCTCACAAAACGCCTTGAAGAATCAAAAATCCTAGTTATTGTTTCAGACTTCTTTCCAGCAGGTTACGACGGCGCAGAGGAAAAGTTAAAAGAAAACATCAAGAACATTGAAAAGAAGGGTATAGGCGTAATAGGCATAGGCGTAAACAGCCGTGCAGTTAGAAATTATGTGCGCGTGAACTGCGTTGTCGAAGAGCCATATGAACTTATGAAGAAGTTTACAAAGGCTTTCATGGAGTACAATTCTAGCTAGGCTGTTCTGCAACGGAAAAGTTGGCTTCAAACTCAAACTTTTCCACGGCGCTTATGCCCTTCTTCGGTTTAAATACTATTTTCTCTGGCACACCGTCATGAATGTAGGTTATGAAAAGCAAATCTTTTCCCAACCCGTAACGCTCAAGGTCAACTATGGAGTTTTTCGCCTTCTCTAACCTTTCAATCTTTCTTTTAAGCTCCTCAGTAGCCTCAAATAATATTTCAGCTTCACCGACATCATCAGCACAAATCATCAAATCCTTAAACTGCGCCCACTCCGATGAAAAACCCACACCTTTTTCCTCCTTTTTCCCACTCTTTCTGCCACCAGTCTTCAAAACTTTCTGCAACTCAGCAATCTTCTTAGCTTTTTCTTGGTCTTTTGCAGATTCAGGGTTTCTTAAGAGACTTCCAAGCCATTGGCTGTAGTCTTCCAACAGCATCTTATACTGGCTTATTTGCGCATCTATTGCTTCCCGAATTTCCTTAAGCGAATAAAAAGTTCTAATTTCAGTAACAAGCACATCCAAGGGTTAACCACGCCCACAACAGTTTTAGCCTTGACCGCCTTCCCCGCCTTCCTCTGTTACCGCCTCTTTAACAACATCCATTGTTTGCTCTTCTTCACCGCTTTTCTCGGCTTCCTTGCCGCCAGCTATAGCTTTGACAACGTTTTTTAGCTCCCTCTTCACTTTTGCGAAGAAGTTAACGCGCGTGCTTATCTTCTTCCTATAAAGCATGACTACTTTTGCGAGTTCGGGCATTATCGCCAACAAAACCGCCATGACTATTTCTGGCGGGTACTCTGCCAGCGAAGCGGAGTTAACTTCACCTTTCTCGTGGACTATTATTAGATGGCATTCTTCATTCAAAATTACCTTTTTCACTTGTCTCTTAAGTGGCAGATTTTTTGATGGTATGTTGAAAGAGACGTTTAACTTCTTTAAAATTTGCTTTAGAGAAGCGTGAAGTTCCTGCACAAGGTTGTTTTCTTCCATCAAAAATTCGCTTAACTGAAGCGTTTCCTCACTTATTGTTTTTAAGAGTTCTTGCAGTTTCTGTTCAACTTCAACTCTTGACTTTTCTATCTGCTCTTCACTTAGAACTTCAGCGCCTTCATCCGCGATTTGGATGGGATGAAAGAAGTATGTTTCCTCGTCTACCTCGTTATTTTGGTTTTCCGTGTTTGGTGGCGGCGGTGGTTCAGCATTCACCTTTGGTTTAACTGGTTTTTCAGCCATAAACATCTTCCCTTATATTCTTCGCTAAATTGAACCAACAACAAATCAGCAGCGCTCAAGATAATAGAGTTAGTATGTTGTCAATTGTTACGCACTAAAACGCAGACTAATCGCCATAACTTGGCTTGTGCGGTTTTATAACCAAAAAGGCTAAAACAACGTATAACAAAGCGCCAAATGCTTGTCTAATAATGTCTGACGCTTGCCAAAACCAGCTTGTTCCTCCATGAAAATGTAGTCCAGCAATAAACCAGGCAAAAGTAAAGTCGACACATGTTTCCACGCCAGAAGCGAGTTTCGGCGGCAGCTTAACTACATGCGAGTTAAAGCTTAGAAGAGTGTAAATTGGCAGGTTTATGATGAAGACGAATAATGTTAGTCCTAATGGTATGCCAAAGTTTTCCATGAAAAGTCTGGCGTAGGGGTTCGCCTCTTCATGAGGAGCGCGGCAAAACAGTAAAGTCGCCAAATAATCAAATGCAATAAAACCCATTATCAGCATTATCCTCTTCAGCCAATGGTTATCTTTTGGAAGTAGAAAACTTTTGAGACTTATGTTTAAGCCTAACATGCTTTGCACCCTTTCTCCCATCGCGATATTATTCTGTTACGTTAGTGTTTAAAGAGTTTTTGAATGTTGATTTCTAATTCATATCTTGAATTCAGAAGTATAAAATATGGCGAAAGCCGATTCGAGTTCTGAGTCAGACTAAAACGAGGAGTAAGGCTACAAGTGGTGCAAATGGAATTATCAATAGAAAAACCCGAAAACATCATGAAACTCTATGACGAAACAACAGGCTTATGGAGATTCGTGAAAACGGATGCTGGACCATCCAAAGCAATGGAAACCATCGAGAAAACCCTACATAAACTTGGACTTTCAAAGAACGAAGTTAAAGTTTACATTTACATTGCACGAACTGGCGAACACAAGGCAAGCGAGATTTCCGAAGCTTTATCCCTTCACAGAACCGAGACCTACAGGATATTAAGGGACTTGGAGAAAAGGGGACTAGTCTCATCCGTTTTTGAGAAACCATTAAAGTTCATCGCAACACCTTTTGAAAAGGCTTTGGACATACTAATAGAAACTAAAAAAATGAAGATAAGCCTCCTAGAAAAAAGAAAGAAAAACCTAGTAGAACTTTGGTTGACTCTTCCAAAACCAGAAACCGAAAACGAGAGAAAAGAGGTTTTCCAAATACTCGAAGGGGAAGAGCAGATAAGCTTAAAGGCGGATGAAATCGTAAACAACTCGTCTAAGGAAATATTTGTTTTCACATCGGAGCATGACATACCGAACTTCTATCACTCTGGACTTTTAGACAAGTTGGAGAGAAAATCGAAGGACAACATAAACGTTCAACTGCTAACCAACTATTCGCCAAAAAGCTGCTTCTTCATTGAAAAAATAAAACTGAAAAAGGCAAAGTATTCGGTTTCAAGTTCTGAAGAACTGCCAACATTCATATTAGCAGACAACGAGCAACTGCTCTTGTTTATCAGAAAAAACAACGGGAAAAAAAGAGTCGCAGCATTATGGACGAATTATGACGCTTTCGTAAAAGCCTTTGAAACACTCTTCGATGAGTTGTGGAACAAAGAAGCCTAACCTTCACTTTTCAATATTCCTAGCTTTCTTTCAAGCTCCCTTAAAATTGTGAAAGCCAAAGTTCGCGCTTCTCCATCGATTGTCAATAAAATCGACATGTAAGTTATTCCGCCGATAGCCGTTACAACCAATGTAAGCATTATCGTTGTCGGATGGGAAATTAAACGCAAAATAACCGCCATAACTGCAGAAGCAAATATGTATTTAACAATGTTTTTGTATGGCACTATAACCTTAGTTGCTTTACGTACAATCAAATATAAAACTATAAACATGGCTAAATGCGCTATAGTGTTAATCAGAACGGCGGACGTTGTTATAAGCAATGGATCGTTCTGTGCAAAGTTGTTTATTATGTAAAATGTTGTTGGCAATGTTATTGCTGAATGTGCGTATGGCAACGAAAAAACAATAAAAAGCTTGCTTCTGGCAACTTGCCTAAACGGAATTTCAGCTTTTTCATCCACCTTCTCAATCCCAAGCAACACATAATAGTAAATGGAAGACAACGTGAGGATTAGGGAGTCGACTGCCAAAGTTATTATGACTGGTTCTGCAACAACATAGCTAACATCCTGTATCATTAGGTAGGAGTCCGCTAACCCTATAACTCCCGCAGCCATTGGAACAGCGAACATTAAAACCATCTTAAGCGAGGTTGTGGCATCTTCCAAGTTGCTTTCCGCCAGAAGCTTTGGATACAATGCAAAAGCTAACGTGGAAGAATACGTCACAACAGTCGCAACAAACATTGAAGCAGTGTAATAGCCTTGTGCTGTCTGTCCGCCGTAATGGGACATCATTAGAAAAATTGTGGCAGCTATTCTGTCGCCTAGAAGGTTATAGAGGTTGAACGTAGAACCCTTTAACCATTCCCTTATATAGTTAAAATTCACTCTTTGTTTAAACTCGGTTATCAGCACATTGGAATAGAACAGAACTTTTATGGCGGATGCAATAACGATGCTTAAAATTGCGCCTAAAAGCGATTGCTTAAGAACAATCATAAATACGAAACCAAGAAGAACTCTACATGCGTCTCCGACGATAAAACCGTAGCCTACGTACTGTGGTTTTTGAGCTTGTGTGCATGCTTCTAAAACACTTATCAGATACATTTCAACTATTTGCAACGCTGCAATAGCATAAACAAGCGTGTAAGCCTCTGCCTTAAACAAAGACGTGAGCAAAGGAATCAAAGAGACATAAACGGCTGCCGCAACAACCGCTACAAGCGTGTTCGCAAACACGCCAGTTTTTACGGCGCCTTCTTTCTCTCTGGCTACAAAGCGCAATGCCCAGAAAGGGATAACTCCAGAGAAAAGCGTGAAATACGGCAGCAAAATTTGGTAAAGGTTTCCCCACACTCCATACTCGTCAACCGTAGGAGTTATTACTGCGGAACGTGCCACCATCAAGTTGAAGGCAAGTCCAGTAATTACGCTGACAAGCCTAGCTGAAAAAACCACAAACCCTGAATACTGCAGAGCAATCTTTTGCTTAGCCAACAATACACCCTTTCACGTTTAGAGTTTTAACTGAACCTTCACCTTCATTTTTGTGCGGCTAATCCAATTGTATACTGGAATCAGCGGGTACTTCACCTTTTGAGGCAGCATATCCTTTACTTCCCTATGTAACCCTAACTTTAAGGCAATTCTACCCATTCTTGTTAATGGAATGTAATATCGGTTTAACTGAAACTGCATAAACCCATTGTTTTGTTTGAATCTATCAAGTGACGGGTGATTTCCCATTCTGCCATACATTACCCAAGGGACACCCTTCTGTACGCAAAATTCAACAGTTTTCGCTATCAGTGCATTGTTTACAGCTTTATCCCAGTGTTTCTGCAATGAAAGAATCTGGGAAATCACAGCGATTTTTTCGCCGTGAACAAGCTGTATAAAACCAACAAGCTCTTCTTGCAGATAAGCGCCTATAAATGTGGAATTCCTCGATGAAAGCACCATATTTTTGACTGTTTCTAGCGGCGTCCCGTAATGGGGGAAAACTCTCTCCTGCCTTATCGGGGTTTCATTGTAAATTTTCCATATCCCCTCAGCTAATCTTTCGTCAACTTGCGCAATTTGCACCTTTATTCCGCTCTTTTCTGCTTTGCGAATCATGTTACGAGTCTTCTTACCTATGGCTTTCCACCAATCCTCAAACGACGTAACCCGCAAAAGTGCAATGTTATCCTTTCCAACTACCCAATGACTCGGCGAATTCGGCAGTTTAAAACACCACCCTCTTTCTATAAAGGTAAAAATGTCAACGCCTCGCTGTCTCAGCTTCTCTAAAAATTCGTCTGTTGGAATAATGTCCCTTTCATACTCCTCATTGTCTCTTGCTATCGTGAAGAACGCCTTTCTGCGTAAAGTTAAAGTCTCGAATTCCTTGTCCACGTCTAAAATTCTCCTTAGCGTCTCATAAAATGGTCCTCTATAATTTATTTTTCCTCTTTGAAAAAGCCATATTGGATGTATGTGCAAAACATGTCCGCTTGAGACCGCCTTTTCTGCAATTTTTGTTGCTTGTTTTGGAGGATAGGAGTGGCATATGATGTCTAAACCCAATGTCTTGAATTTGTAAAAAGATTGTAGAGGGTAATCTTTTGGAATTGGCGGCGCTTTGTATTTCCACCTTTTCCACATTAATCTGGCCAAGAAGCGCGCAGTTCCGTGAACTGTATAATAGTTCACCTTCCTCCCAGTTTTTTCCTCAAGAAGTCTTAACTCTTCATAGGGGTTGTTTGTTATGTGTAACGCAATCTCATGCCTACTGTTATCAATCAATTTCAAAAGTTCCGCGTCTGGAATGGTTTTTGGTGTGAAAAACCAATAAGCCTTAACATCTCTTGGCGATTCATTAATCATCCTCGCAATTATCTTCGCGTTTCTAAGGTAGTCCCTTCCAAAGTTTATGCTGAAGGCTGTAGAAATGAAACTTCTTATCCTCGAAGGATATGGATAATCAACGTCTATTCGAAGCGTCAGCAACGCTATCTCCTTTGCTATCCCACGAGAATGTGTTCAAGAAAATATTTAAAATGTAAGCCGCTTCTCACGCTCTTTTCTACTCAAAATTTTCGATTGCCACGAGATATGTTTGATAAATCGCCTTTACAGCCTCCATTATAGCCATCTTCTCAACGTCGGAAAGCTTCTCATATAAGGATTCGCCGATTTTTCTTCCAAGCTTGACTGGTGTTCCAACAAAAACTGGTTCGGGTATTCCCTCAAACTTCATAGGAGTAGCAACGGACAAGATTTCACCAGCATCTTTTACAATTGCTCTTA
The DNA here is from genome assembly GCA_049700035.1 of Candidatus Bathyarchaeales archaeon. Classification (GTDB taxonomy): domain Archaea; phylum Thermoproteota; class Bathyarchaeia; order Bathyarchaeales; family Bathycorpusculaceae; genus JAVZLQ01. The sequence continues at coordinate 6,737 of JBNAWC010000005.1, read as the reverse complement.
TAATGTCCCTAAACGACGCGGCTGGACCATACTCTGTTCCCCCAATATTATCAACTATCATCTTTGACACAGACTTCATATAAACCTCCATTTCCTCCTTGCTCAAACCAGCGTTTTTTGAGCGCACATATTCATCTATAAGTGTGTTGCCAATCTTCACCGTTGACCATAAAATTACGGCTGCGTCGCCATGTTCACCGCCGACCCATCCTCGAACGTTAGAAACTGGCACTTTCAGCTTTTCCGCCAGTTTAGACCTGAACCTTAAAGATTCAAGGTTTGTTCCAGTGCTAATTACGAACTCCGCCTTTGAATATTTTTTACACACCATCGCCATAGCATCAACGGGATTCGTAATTACAACGTATTTTGCGCTAGGGTTCCTTGGAGCTGTAACTTCCGCAATGTACTTAACTATATTCGCGTTCTGCACTGCCAAATCCCGTCTGCTCATCTTCACGCCTGGAACTCGAGGATTTCCAGCAGAAATCAGAATAATATCCGCGTTGCAAACATCCTCATCGCGCTCACAAGAATTTATTTCAACATTAATTCCCACGCTTGCAGTGACATGTTTCAGTTCTTCAGCGAAGGCTGCCGCAAGTCCTGGTTTTGTGTCGCATACGGTTATTGTGTCTGCTAATCCTGCGCACATTATTGTGTAGATTGTCGGTCTTCCCACGCGTCCTGTCCCGATTTGGGCTATGTGCAAACGGCTTCACCATGTTTACGCGTTTATATGTGTCCTTTCTCGGTTAGGTATTCACGGAGAGCTTCTTTCCAGCTACGCGTTATTATACCATATCGTGGAAGTTTTGTGCTTTTTAGGGCTGAGAATTGTGGCCTTTTTGCCTTCATTTGTAATTGATGGGTTTTTATTGGTGTCAGGTTTGGGTTTAAGCCCGTCATGTTAAAGATTTCTTTGGCGAACTCGAACCATGAGCAGTAGCCGCTGTTGGTTGCGTGGTAAACGCCGTATGGAACATTTAACTCTATCATTCTTTTAATTGCTTCCGCAGCGTCTTTTGTGTATGTGGGAGACATCCACATGTCATCAACAACTTTTATCGGCTCGTTTCCCTTGGCTTTGGTTATCATTGTCTCAATGAAGTTTCCACCTTTACCGCTTGCTCCAGCCACGCCGAACAAACTTGCAACGCGAACAATGTAGTGTTTAGGATTTTGCCTAGTGTAAAGTTCTCCCGCCAATTTTGAGATTCCATAAGTGCTTATTGGATTTGGAACATCGTCTTCCGTGTACGGTTCACTTTTGGAACCATCGAACACGTAGTCTGTGCTTATGAACACGGTTATCGCTCCAATTTCCTTTGAAATTTCAGCTATGTTTTTTGCGCCTACAGCATTCACCAAAAAAGTTTTCATAGGCTCCTCTTCGCACTGGTCTGTTTTGTGGAATGCTGCAGTGTTAATCACAACATCTGGGTGATGACTTTTTATAATTCGGCAGCTGTTACCGTCTGTTACTTCAATTTCCTTGTGCGTTAAACCTATCGCTTGATGCCCATTACCTAAAACTTTCATGAGATCTGTGCCAAGCTGTCCAGTTGAGCCTATAACAACTATTTTCATAGTATCGCTCCTTTAACTTCAACTTCGTGGATAAGCTTGTGCATCTCGAGAAGGTGCTTATACCATTTTACTGTTATTGTTCTCGGATCGTCAGCGTTTAATTTACCCTCTTTAAGCGCATCAAAAACTTCTTTTGCCCCTTGCTTCGGCGTGTATTGCGGCTTAAACTTCAGTTTTTTATTAATCTTGTCAAAGCTCACTCTATAGCTTCTTGTGTCTGGTGAGCCGTACCATTCGTAATTGAATGGCAAGTTTATGGATTCTGCCACAAGTTTGGCAAGGTCAAATATCTGAACATTTTGTTCGTTGCTTCCAACGTTGAAGATTTGTCCATTAACGATTTCTGGGTCGGATTCTAGAACGGTTATGAAGGCATTTGATGTGTCCCTTACGTGCACGAATGGACGCCACTGTTTTCCATCGCGCATTATTGGTATTTTGCCATTTTTGAAAAAGCCTAAAACCATACCGTTTATTGCGAGGTCAAACCTCATCCTTGGGGAAAACCCGTAAACCGTGGCTTGTCTTAGGGCGGTCACAGTGAATTTTTTGTCTGCTAGTGGCAAGACATCCTTTTCTGCAAGCACATTTGCTTTTGCGTATGTCGTCAGGGGATTTGATTTAGATTCTTCTGTTAAGATGCCTTCTTGAAAACCGTAGACACTGCAAGTGCTTGCCAAAACGTATCTTTTCACGCCGTGTTTCTTGGAGAGTTTTGCCACCCTAACTCTTCCCTTATAGTTTATCTCCAAAGTCTTTTGGGGGTCAAGCTCTCCGCTTGGGTCATTTGAAAGGGACGCCAAATCGAAAACAGCATCCACGCCATTTAGAATTTCAGGCTTAAACCATCTAATATCGTCCTTCACAATTTTTATTTTGTCCGCTATATCCTTAATTGGGTCTATTCCAAAGAAAAGCCTATCCAAACATATTACGTCGTAGCCCTTCTCCAAGAGAAGCCTAGAAAGAATCGAGCCTATATAGCCCGCACCGCCTGTAACCAACACTTTCATGGCACTTTTCCTCTCACTTGTGTGGTGGATGGAACCAGTCCCATGGCTTGCCAACCCTTGAGTCGTCCTTTCTCCCGTTTATCTCTGTTGGGATTATTTTTGGGTCATTCCATGGTCTGCGGATTTCGTCCGGGTTCTTGTAGTCGTAAAGTTTTGTGACAAAATATACCGTAAGAGATGGTGTGTTGCTTACTGTTTTGGTTCCGTGAAGGTATTTTCCTGGTATCCGCACTATAGATGGTTTCTCTCCGCTAGCTATGATTTCAACCATTTTTCCAGTTTCCTCTTCGTAAGCGCAGATTTTCATGGCGCCTTTCAATACGAGAAAATAGTCCACTTGCCCTCTCTCATGTTTGTGCCATGCCCTTACAACGTTTGGATAACTGTAGCTTATGTTTACTTGCACCACCCACTCTTCTTCAATTAAGTCTTTCCAGTCTTGCCTTAAGGCTTCTGCGAAAAATCCTCTTTCGTCTGGTATTACGTTTATTTCTTGAACTTTAACTCCTTTGAGTGGATATTCCTTCATATTTCTACCTCTGAGTAGTCGCCTATATTGAGTTTTAGGGTTTTGTGTTTTTGATTCCTTATAATTTTGGCATTTCTCCCTATCAAACTTTCTTCTAGCCTTTCAACGCCCTTTATCAGCGAATTTTCCAGTATTACGCTGTATTCTATCGAGCTTTCTATTATCTGGCTGTTGTTCCCAACGCTTGTGTATGGTCCTATGAAAGCGTTTTGTATAACGCAGTTTTCGCCGATTATCGCTGGTCCCCTCACAACACTGTTAATTATTTTTGCATTTTTTTGTACGGTTACTCTCCCTTCAACCTTGCTTTCTATTATTTCGCCGTCTATTTTCTGTGCGATGTACTCGTCAAGGACCTTCGCATTTGCATATAGTATGTCATCCTTTTTTCCAGTGTCAAGCCACCATGTGTCGAGTTTTTCGGCTTTCACGCGGCATCCCATGTTAACCATTTCTTGTATTGCGTCTGTTATTTCCAGTTCGCCGCGCCATGAAGGCTTTATTCGTTCTATGGCTTTGTGAACCTTGTTTGAGAATACGTATACGCCTACAAGCGCCAAATTGCTTGGCGGAGTTTTAGGCTTTTCAATCAGCTTGACAACGTTATTTTTGTTGTCTAATACGGCTATGCCGAACCTTGTTGGATCTTCAACCTCCTTTAACAGCACAAGTGCATCCAGGTTTTCGCTTTCAAATTTTTTGAGAATCGTGTTAAAGCCTTTTCCTATCAGGTTATCGCCCAAACACATTATGAAGTTGTCTTTGCCGAGAAAGCTTTGCGCTGTTTTGACTGCATGCGCCAGTCCCAAAGGTTCTTGAGGTATATAGATAACGTTAATGTTCCATGCGGCGCCATCCTTAACGTAGTTTTTAACGTCTTGTCCAGTTTCAGGCGCAATTATTATGCCAACATCTTTTATTCCCGTTTTGGCTACATGATCCAAGACATAGCCCAAAATTGGTTTGTTAGCAACTGGAATCAGCTGTTTAGCAGTGGTGAAAGTCAAAGGTCTAAGCCTGGTACCCTTACCACCGCTCAATACTAAGGCTTTCATGAGACAATCCTAAGGCGAAACATGTTTATTAGAACTTTTGCTGCTAATAATTGAAATTGTTGTTTCTGGTTCCGTTGTTATAACGTCTGCATGTGAGGATGGCTTAACTGCAATCAAAACGCTTATCGGCAAAGAAAGCTTTATCATTTCTCCGTAGTCGATTACTGCAACACTAAATCCTTCCTTTAAAAATAAGCTCTTAATCTGTTCACAGATTTCTTTGCTGTGACACTCAATTAACCATTCTTTGACTTTCCAGATATTTTGACATTGTAGAAGAGTTAGTTCATGTCCTTCAATATCCACTTTAACAACGTCTGGTGCATATTGACTTATCAAATTGTCTATGTCGCTTGAAGACTTGATGAACAACCCTATTGGCACAACTCGCTTATTTTTAAAGAAATTTCTTCGCAAAGCTTCAAAAAACTGCCTATCTCCTTCAACTGCAACTACTTTTTTTTGCGCCGAGATAAAGAAAATAGCTTGCTGTGCTTCCATAATCAGCGCCTAAATCTAAAACAATTTTATCCTTGAAAGAAACATAATGCCAATGTTTATCATAATTTTCGTTATAAAGAGGTGGTATACGCCTAGTTAAGCAAAAAATTAACCTGTCACGGTATTTTTCATGACGCCCAGAGGATTGGTAACTAAAGTGTAAAACTCGTTTCCTCCAAGCAGTGGCTTAACAAGGTAGTAGGACTCTCTAAGAAAAATATTTCTTCTCGCAATAGCTTTGATTTCTTGCAGTATTGACATGATTATATTCCCGTTCCAATAGCAAGAACCTTTTACGGTGCTTGGCTCGATGACTAGGCGAGAAATCCAATATTTGAGATTTATTTAGATTGTGAATTCAGAATCTAGATTCGAAATAAAAGACCCCTAAATGGACTGGCAGCGCTGAAACTTATTTACTCTTAAATTTTAAATAGATAGACGCCAAAAGGTGATTACGTGAAACATTCTCTTGTCTCTGTTATAATCTTGAACTACAATGGATTAAAGAATCTAAAAACAATTCTTGAAAAATGTTTAAGATCGGTGCTTAACACGGATTACCCAAATTTTGAAGTACTTTTTGTGGATAACGCCTCTACAGACGAAAGTGTCAAATTTATAAAAGAAAAGTTTGGGCAAGACCCAAGGTTAAGGATAATTCAGAATGCAAAAAACTGGGGATTTGCCGAAGGAAACAATATTGGCATAAGAAACGCCAAGGGCGAATACATCGCCATACTAAACAGCGACACAAAAGTTGAGCCTCAATGGCTAAAAGAACTCGTCAAAACTGTTCAACCGCCTAATATAGGAGCAGCCCAAAGCAAACTATTGCGAATGGATTCTCCAGATGTGCTTGATTGTGCTGGTGGCTTTTTAGATTACTATGGCTACCATTACGAAAGGGGGCGGGGAGAAAATTCAAACAAATATAATAGGATGGACGAAATTTTTTATGCGAAAGGCGCTGGAGCGATAATTAAGAGAGAAGTATTAAACAAAACTGGACTGTTTGATTCGGAAACATTTCTTTACTTCGATGAAACAGACCTATGCTGGAGAATTTGGCTAAGCGGGTACAAAGTTGTTTTTGTTCCCTCCTCAATTGTTTATCACGCTCCCAGCTTAACGGCGTCCAAACTGCAAAATGCAACACGCGTGTATTTTTACACTAGAAATCACATAATGATATTATTAAAAAATTATAACATGAAGAATCTGCTTGAGGCTTTGGCGGTGTCTCTCCTTCTCGAGTTACGCAACATGGTGAAGTTTACCATGAAACGTGAGCCTCTTAATAGCCTCGCCATTTTCAAAGCATTAATTTGGAATGTAATTCATTTAAAACAAACATGGATGAAAAGACGTATAACACAAGAATTGGTGAGAAAAATTCCAGATGAACACATAAAGAAATTAATGTTAAAACCATCTCCACCATTTCCATTATCACTTGTAATTTCAAAATCACGATACCAGAGGAGCAATGCAAATTAGGAGAACCAACATATATGAATGCGAGACGCATGAAGATTGACGTCGTTCTCCTAACGAAAAACAGCGTTTACCCTTGTCTGAATGAATGCGTGAACTCCATATATAAAAATATTCCAGTAAACAAGCTTATCGTTGTTGATGGTGGTAGCACCGACGGCACACTCGAATTTTTACAAAAATTTCCAAACGTAGAAATAATTGATGACAAAAAAGGAACAAGAGCCACATCACGACAGAGGGGAATAGAGGTTGTTGAAACAGAATGGCACATCCACGTTGATTCAGATGTTATATTAAGTCCCAGATGGTTCGAAAAAGCTTGGAAGCTTGTTGATGACAGCGTAGGCGCAATATGGGGCGTCGCCATTCCCATCGAAAAACATTTCTTCAACATTACATACGCCATGTCAAAACTGTATGGCATAGGAATAAAAGACCTTCTAGTTAAACAGACGAGGAGCGAAAGATGCATGTTACACGACACATTAATACGCACAGACGCTGTTAAGGACATAAAAATTCCAAGAGACCTTCACATATGGGAAGATG
>JBNAWC010000004.1:0-51731 GCA_049700035.1 Candidatus Bathyarchaeales archaeon | reverse complement strand
AATTAGTGCTAAGTCGATTGTTTGCACACTCCTGCGTAAGCGCGCGCGCGCGCAAGCTGTTACTACGTAATTTCCTGGAGCCAGATTGAAGAAGGTTATCTCTCCAGCTGAATTGGTGTAGCCGCTATGTGATTCTGGTCCAGTAATTTTTACATATGCGTTGTTTACGGGTTTTCCGTCCTCGTCTGTAATATTGATCGTCACATTTCCAGCTATAGTTTCTTGCCATACGAGCTTTTCAGTCCATGTGTATAGGCGGGCTGCGCTTCCGGCAAAGCCCATTACGACTATGTAGAAATTGTCTGCGTACTGAACCGCAAATTGGACATTTCCAAACTGGGCTGTTTTGCGCGCGCGCGCAACAATTGAAATAAAAGATCAAAAAGTCAACCCTGACCTACTTAAAAAAACTTCCCGAGAAATTTTCCTTCTTTCATTAATTTTTTTCAGGGTACACATTTGCGGTAACCTCGGAACCTATTACAACTCGCTTTGCAAGAAAGTCCGCTGCTCTATCAGCAACATATGATATACAAGAAAATCCTTCACTTTATAGGAAAGCTTGGTTTTTATAGATCAAGATATTTCCTTTCCTTGAGATAATTGCGGAGCATACAGCGGTCTCTTTTACTGGTAATTTCGTGCGCCGTTCCCGCCCGGAGCATTCCAAATATGAGCGCATTTTAGGCGTATTTTGGTTAAAAAAGCTCAATTCGAGCAGTTTCTAAAAGAGGCTAAAATTGGAACACGAATTTACTGGCAAAAACATCAATGCGATTTAAAGCTTGATATTAGTTTAGTAGACACGTTTACGATGACCTACAACTAGCAAGAACACTTCGTTTTTCTTAATCTGATAAAGAACTCGGTAATCTCCTATTCTTAAGGAATAAACACCTTTCCATTCACCGCGTAAAGGCTTTCCAACATAAGGGTTAGTCTTTAGTGTGTTAATTTCTCGAATTATCCGCGCTTGGATTTTTCTGTCCAAAGCCTTGATGCTCTTCAAAAAACGAGGTGTAAATCGAATTTCAAATTTCGCCTTCAAGTTTTAACTCTCTTATAAGCTCATCTAATGGTCTAGCTTTGCCCTCTTCAACTTCTCTTAAGGCAATCTTTAAATCTTTGACGAGTTTCTTATCTTGTATAACTTCAATGGTTTCCAATAGCTCATCCATCAAACTGGCAGCTTTTGTTAACAGTTCTTTCTCTTCAGCTGTTAAGAGAGTCATTTACCTTTCACAACCTCTCCAGAATATAAAATCTCTACAGACGTTTTAACTCTTACTCTCAAAAATAGATTAGCATATGTATTTACCAGCAAACCTGTGCGCCGTTCCCGCCCGGAGCACTTCTAAGATTTGCTTGTTTGGAAAGAATTACTTGTGTGGAGGTTTATTTGTAGGAGAGGTATTCTCTGCCTAAGAGTTCTCTTGCTATGACTATTCGTTGAATGTTCATTGTGCCTTCTGCGCCTATGTAGTATGACATTATGCCGCGCAAGCCCATTTCGAGTGGGCAGTCTTTTGTGTAGCCCCATGCGCCCATCCAGAGCATTACATGTTCGAACACTTTAAAGGCGAAAGATGGCGCCTTTAGTTTCACTGCTGAAATGTATTTTGTAACTTCTAGAGGTGTGAAACGCTGCTTTTTGTATTTTTCGTCGTTCATCCATGCTGTTCTATATACTAGCGCCCGTAACGCTTCAAGTTCAGCCCACATTTCCGCCAAGTCAAATTGTATTCCTTGATACTTGCCTATTGAACTGCCGAAGGCTTTCCGCTCTTTTATGTATTCAATTCCAAGTTCCAAGGCTCTTTGGGCAGCGCCAAGACATGTTGCGCCTATTAGTAGTCTTGCGTTGTCGAAGCCCTCCATTGTTAGGTAAAAGCCCTTCCCCTCTTCGCCTATTCGGTAATCGTCTGGCAGCTTCACGTTATCCAGCGCTATGCTGCCAGTGGATATTGCCATCCTACCCATTTCCTCGAATCTCTTGCCGACTTCTACTCCATGAGCATCTATTGGCAGGTAAAAGGCTGTTATTCCCCTATGTGCTGCGCCGGGTGTTGGCGGTGCAGTTCTTGCTATGAGGAAATGTCCTCCGCCGATTTTTTTCGCTTCTTCGGTTCCGCTTATGTAGGTTTTTTCTCCATTCAAAATCCACTGGTTGCCTTCCTTCACACCCGTTGTCTTTATCGCTGCAACATCTGAGCCTCCGCTTGCTTCTGTTGAGGCTATGCCTATGAAAGCTTCGCCCCTGGCAGCCTTTCTTATCACTTCATCGCGAACCCGTTCACTGCAGTATTTATCAGTTACGAAGCCCCACGAGTTTTCGACGAGAAAGAGCACTGGAACAGCTATGCTTATGTCTGCGTAGCCTAATTCCTCAGCCGCTACGCATGCCGTGGTCCAGTCTGCGTTTGCTCCGCCGTGTTCCTCTGGCACTGTCATGAGTAAAAGTCCTAGGTCACTTAATCCCTTGATTATTTCTCTTGGAATTTCTCCTTTGCTGTCCATCTCCCTAATTTTTTCTAGGGTAAGCTCTTTTCTGCACCATTCACGAACAGCTTTACGTAAAAGCTCTTGTTCCTCGGTGAAGCTGAAGCTCACCATTAACATGCACCTTTTTGGCGTTAAATACACGCGATAACAAATATAAATACTTGTTTAGCGAACAGCCCAATTTCCTTTAAGAAGCGTATTAAAGCGTTTTTGTGAATTAAAACTCAAATAGGAAAACTGCGAAGATTATACTCTTCAAAATTTGGGAGAAAACGCCTATGGAAACGTTAGAAGCGAATTATAAGAGGTTAATGGAGAAAGTTAGAGATTTGTTCATTTTCCAATCAGCAGAGTCCATAATACACTGGGACATGGAGACAATGATGCCTCCAAAGGCAATTGAACTTAGAAGCCAACAGCTTGCCCTGCTCAGCACAATAGAGCATAAAATGAGCACCGACCCAGAAATTGGGAAACTGCTTGAAGAGATAATGCGCGGCCCACATTATGAGATTTTGAACGCTGTTCAGAAACGGAACATTTACCTTATAAAGAAACAGTATGATGAACAAACGAGGCTTCCAGCAGAGCTTGTTGCTGCCATCGCGAAACAAAGGGCGATAACAACTGACGTTTGGAAGAAGGCGAAGGCTGCAAAAAACTTTGGCATGTTTAGACCTGAACTGGAAAAGCTCTTGGAATTGGAGAAGAAAGCTGCTGAAATTTTAATGGATGTTAAGCAGACAAAAACGCCCTATGACGCCTTAATCGACATTTTTGAACCGAAAATGACCGCGGAAACAATAACAAAAGTTTTCAGCGAACTTAAATATGGACTTGTTTCGATACTAAACAGGTGTCAAACATCTCCAAAAAAGCCGGACACCAGCATTTTACAGCGGAAGATTCCAATAGACGTGCAGCGCAAAATTGCAAGAGAACTCGCAAAGGCTGTTGAATATGACGTAGAATCAAATGCTGCTGGAGGCAGAATTGACGAAACGGAGCATCCCTTTACAACAGGTTATTATGATGATGTCCGCATTACAACACATTACTACGAAGACAACTTCGCGTCATCCATATTTTCAGTTTTGCATGAAGCAGGACACGCCTTATATGAGCAGAACCTAAACCGAGAATGGATTTACCAGCCGGTCGGGACAGCATGCTCATCAGGGTTCCACGAGTCCCAATCACGTTTTGTAGAGAACATCGTCGGAAGGTCAAGAGAATTTTGGGTTTACTTCTTCCCAAAACTCAAGGAATTAACAGGTGCCGCCTTTTCAGACGTAGACCTAGACAGTTTTGTTCACGCGGTAAACGAGGTGAAACCTTCAAAAATACGAGTTGAAGCAGACGAGGTCACATATTGCCTACACATAATCATAAGGTTCAACATAGAAAGAGACTTGTTTGCCGAAAAACTAGCTGTAAAGGAGCTTCCCGATGTTTGGAACCAAAGTTATAGGGAGTATTTGGGCTTAATCATCGAGAATGACTCAGAAGGAGTAATGCAAGATACGCATTGGGCAAGCGGACTTTTCGGTTATTTCCCAAGCTACGCGCTTGGCAACATCTATAGCGGACAAATACTCGCACAGATGGAAAGAGACTTGCCAGACTGGAAAGAAAAGGTCAGCAAAGGAGACTTTCACTCGATAAAGAGTTGGCTCATAAACAACGTACATAGATACGGTAACCTTTACGACCCCGCCGACTTAATAAAGAAAATAACGGGTACGGAACTAAACGTCAAACCATATCTGCAATATTTGGAGGGCAAATACTCAAAACTTTACGGTTTCTAAACTATCCTCTACGCCTGCTCAAAAGTTCATAAACCTTAAAGAAAATTGCAGCGAAAAACGCGCCGACAACCAAAGCCACACCAGTCCAACCCACCAAGGCGTCATAATAGTTTGCTCCATACAAAAATAGAACCACGCCGACGAAGAATACTAAAAAGCACATTATATCATACCATCGCATTTTCATACCCTCGCATGAATTTAGCCTTTAATCGCACCAAAGTATTTTAGGCTTACCAATCTAAAAACGCTACACAAAGTTAAAAACCCGACATCCCATTGTCGGCTAAAGAGAAGCCCAAGGGTGTAAAGCGAGAATTTCCGCTTGTATAATACTGTTGTCTGGATGTGTGTGGAAGTTTTTCCGACACTCTTATATATCTCTATGCCGTAAATTATCGCTGAGTGAGTGGCATAATGTCGGAACGCGACGTTAGAAAACCAAAATCAAGGGAAGAACTAGTTCAAATTCTTAGAGATGCCGTGAAAAAAGAGGTTAAAACGCGAAGCCTTTTAGCTGGAAGGCCGACAAAGCCTACAGTTTCCGGAACTGCGAAGGTATTGAATATTCATAGGGACACGTTGTATTCTTGGCTTAAGGAGTTTAATGTCGACTTTGATGCGCTTGTGCAGGAGGAGTCGGCAAACTTGTTGTCGGATACTGTCGAGCTTCAAAAAAAATACGCGTATCTGATTGGTGAGGCTTTGGTGGGTGAAGGCAACGAAGTGGCGCACATTGACCTTTTAATAGGAGACAAGGAAGGCCCTGTTGGTGAGGCTTTTGCTGCTGGTTTGACAAGTCTCTCGCAGGGTCACACTCCGCTTTTGGCTGTTATTAGGCCTAATCTTCCGCCTAAGCCGCATACCTTGCTTGTTCCAAAGGTTACTGTTAAAAGCCTTGATGATGCAAACAAGATTTTTGGTCCTGTGCAGTTTGCTGTTGCGAAGGCTGTTGCGGATGCTGTTGAGGAGGGTTTGATTCCCAAGGATAAGATTGATGATTGGGTTATTGTGTGCAGCGCCTTTGTGCATCCTCAAGCAAGTGATTACCGTAAACTGTACCATTATAATTATGGTGCGACAAAGCTTGCGTTGAAAAGAGCTTTGGCAAAGTATCCATCATTAGAGAAGCTTTTCTATGATAAGGATAGGGCTAAACATCCGATAATGGGTTTCCAGGTGCCGCGCCTCTGGAGGCCACCATACGTGCAGATTTCGCTTGACATACCAGATTTGGATAGGACAAAGAGGATTTTAACCCAAATTCCAAGAAGCGATAGAATAATACTTGAGGCTGGAACTCCATTAATTAAAAGGTATGGCACGAAAGTGATAAGCGACTTGCGGGAAATAGCCAAAGACGTGTTTATTATTGCTGACTTGAAAACCTTGGATGTGGGAAAAGTTGAGGTTGACTTAGCCTATGATGAAACCGCAGATGCTGTGATTGCTGCTGGACTTGCACCAGTTGAAACTTTAGATGCCTTTATACATGAAGCAAAAAGGCTTGGCATATACGCGTTTGTTGACATGTTAAACGTCGAAGACCCAGTAAAGAAACTGAAACAGCTTAAAGAGTTCCCAGATGTAATCATTCTACACCGAGGAATAGACCAAGAAAGCGGAAGAACGATAGGGCTAGAGCTTATCCAAGAGCTGCGGCAGACTTTCAGTGACAAGCGCTTTTTGATTGCTGTCGCTGGCGGAATCGTTCCCGAAACTGCCAGAGAAGCTTTGGAAAAAGGAGCTGACATAGTAGTTGTTGGAAGGTATGTGACGCAATCAAAAGACGTTAAACGTGCAGTTAGAGATTTCCTTGAGTTAACGCCGGCCATGCGCGAGGACGTAGACCTATTTAGAGTGCACGTCGAATAGGCGAATCTAAGCGAGGCGAAGCGTAACAGAAGTTGAAAATCAAGCAAACATACAGAAGACTTTGTAAATCCTTAAAAGCAAGACCTTCAACTTTCATAACAATCGCGGAGAGAAAACCGCATGGCAAAATTCAAAGTAATCATATCCGACCCAGAGTCTGGAACATCAAAAGTTGTTGAGTTAGAAGAAGCACGCGCAGCACCGTTGATTGGAAGAAAAATAGGAGAAATATTGGATGGTTCCATAGTGGACATGCCTGGAAAGAAAGTGCAGATTACTGGAGGCTCGGATAAAGATGGATTCCCTATGAGACCAAATGTTCACGGCGGGGTGCGTCGGCAAGTTATTTTGAGTGGAGGGGTTGGTTTTAACCCTAGACAAGAAGGAGAGAGAAGAAGAAAGACTGTGCGTGGAAACGTAATAACAGACGAGATTGTGCAGGTGAACATGAAAATCGTGGCGCCTCCGAAAGAGGAAAAAGAGAGCAAAAAGGCTAAGGCGAAGAAACCACGCGAAACAAAGGAAACTAAAACTCAAGAAGGAGAAAACGCCAATTCTTAGGTTGCAATTAACATTTATTAGTATGCACTGTTAACTTTCAATAGTTTGTAAAATTACGGGAAATGGACAGATGAGCAAGGAAAAACAACCAAGTTTACCAAGACAGCCTGAAATCAACATTGGCACCATGGGGCATGTTGACCATGGAAAAACAACGCTCGTACAAGCATTAACGGGAGTTTGGGCTTCAAAACACAGTGAAGAGTTAAAGCGAGGCATAACAATAAAACTTGGTTATGCAGATATGCCCATATACAAGTGCCCACAATGCGAACCGCCAAAAAATTACACTACACAAACAACATGCCCAAACTGTGGGTCAAAAACAACTTTCATACGCGCCGTAAGTTTTGTGGATGCCCCTGGACATGAAGCCTTGATGGCAACAATGCTTTCTGGAGCAGCAATAATGGATGGAGCGTTACTAGTAATAGCGGCTGATGAACCTTGCCCACAACCGCAAACTAGGGAGCACTTGGCTGCAGCTGAAATCGTGGGCGTAAAAAACATAGTTATTGTGCAGAACAAGATAGACATAATTGACGAGAAGAGGGCGCGTGAAAGCTATCAGGAGATAAAGAACTTTGTTAAGGGAACAATCGCTGAAAATGCTCCAATAATTCCTGTTTCAGCCCAACGCAAAGTAAACATTGATGTTCTTGTACAAGCAATGGAAGAGTTTATACCAACACCAAAAAGAGATGAAACAAAGCCTCCTTTAATGTATGTTGTACGCTCCTTCGACGTGAACAAGCCTGGCACGCCAATAGAAAAGTTAGAGGGCGGCGTCATCGGAGGTACAATTCTGCAGGGCAAATTTAAGGTTGGAGACGAGATAGAGATAAGACCTGGAATAGCGCTTGAAAAGGAGGGAAAAAGCGCATACCATCCGCTGTTCAGCGAAATTGTCAGCTTACATGCGGGCGGAAGAAACGTGAATGAAGCCCGTTGCGGTGGACTTGTGGGTGTTGGAACGCTACTAGATCCCTCATTTTCTAAGGCTGACGGTTTGACGGGAAACATGGTTGGTAAATCCGACACGCTCCCGCCAACACTGTCGGAGTTAACGTTGGAGACGCATATTCTCGAAAGGGCTGTGGGAACCAAGGATTTGATGAAAGTCGAAGAAATAAGCTTGAACGAAACGCTGCTCTTGCATGTAGGCGCAGCCGTAACTGTTGGAAAGGTCTCCGCAGTAAAAAAGGGAGTGATTACCCTTAAACTCACGAGACCAGTTTGCGCACAGCCAGAATCAAGAGTGGCGATAAGTAGGAAAATGGCGGGAAGATGGAGACTCATAGGGTACGGGACAATGCGTTAATGGCGAATAAAAACAAGCGTAAAAAAGCGAAGGTGAAGGTTATTTTAGATTCAAACGCGTTATTTGCTCCGCTACAATTTAAAATTGACATCTTCGAAGAGTTAAGAAACCTTTTAAAGGCAAACATCGAGCCAATCTTGCTCTCAAGCGTTCGAAGAGAACTTGGAAAGCTTGCAGAACATGGTGCGCCGAACATGCGTAAAAAGGCTGCTTACGCATTACGGTTGGCTGAAAACTGTAAACTAGTTGAAAGGAGCGGGGATTTTATTTCGCCAGATGACGATATTGTTGAATTTGCAAGCAAATGGAAAATTCCAGTTTTCACAAATGACAGAATATTGAGGAGAAGGTTAAGAAATATAAGTGTGCCAGTTATTTATGTGAGACAAAAGTCACGCTTGGAAATTGATGGGAGGATATAACCCCTTGTTTAAACTCATCACTTTGGAAGACACTATTCGCATCCCACCAGAAACATTTGGTAACCCACTTGACGTTGTGGGACGACAGCAAGTTAAGGCAAAATATGAGGGAGTCGTTGACGAAGAGTTAGGCTATGTCATAGCCGTAACAGACGTAAACGTAAGCCCAACTGGAAAAATAATTCCAGGCGACGGCGCAACCTACCACAAGGTAACTTTTTCACTGTTAACGTTCTTTCCGCAAATCCAAGAAATCGTAGAAGGCGAAGTTGTTGAAATCGCCGATTTCGGAGCGTTCGTACGCATAGGACCAGTGGACGCTTTGCTTCATGTTTCACAGTTAATGGACGACTTCATATCCTACGACGAAAAACAGGGAGTTCTACAAGGAAAAGAGACAAAAAGAAAACTAATGAACGGCGACCCGGTTCGCGTTAGAATAACAGCTGTTTCTCTTGGAAGAGTTGGAAGTTCTGGCAAAATAGGAGTAACTGCAAGACAACCATTTTTAGGTAAGCTGGAGTGGATTGAACAAGACGTGCAGAAAATAAAGGAAGGCGCAGCAAAAAAGGCTGAAGGAACAGAAGAAACTAAAAATAGAGGTGCTTAAATGAGCGAAAAAGCGTGCACGACTTGCCACTTCATAACAAGGGAGAGCACATGCCCAAAATGTAAAAGTTCATCCCTAAGCGACGATTTCAACGGTCTAGTGATAATTTTTGACCCACAAGGCTCGGCAATAGCGAAAGCCATGAACATAAAAGAGAAGGGACAATACGCTTTAAAGGTTAGGTAAATTGGCTTCCATGTATGTTTTAACTCCAGAACTGCGTATAAAACTGAAGGAGCCGCTTGGCATATTAATTCAAGGCTCATTCAACGAAACAACTGCCAGAATAAAAAGCATGATTGAACGTGAAAAGCCGCCAGCCATAATATCAGTTGGCGACACCGTTTCAAAGAACCTTATGAAAAATGGGGTTCTCCCAAAACTTGCAATCGTTGACAACAAAGTGATGCGAAAGAAAACCCAGCCGTTAAGTTTGCCAGTGGAAAAGGAGATGCGCATTGTGAACCCAGCGGGAACGATAACCGAGGAGGCTGTAAAGGCTATAAAAGAAGCGTTAAACTGCAATGTTAATGTTAAGATTTTTGTTGATGGAGAAGAAGATTTGCTTGCTCTAATCGCCGTTCGTTATGCGCCAGAAAACTCGTTTGTAATTTATGGGCAACCACGTCAAGGAGCGGTTTTAATAAAAGCTACTCAAGATAAAAAGAAAGAGATTGAAGAAATTTTAAAACTCATGGAAAACGTTCGAAAAGCTAAATAATAAGGCAGCACATTCAACTCAACATTAAAACGGGGAACAACATGGAAATCACAATAGTTTCAGAAAAGAAAAATCCACTCCTGAAGCGAAGAGAAGTCTATTTCAAGTTAAAACATAACCAGACTGGTAGCACGCCTCCGAGAGCAGAAGTCAGAAAAGCCGTTGCCGACGCCTTAAAGGCTAACATTGAACTTGTTTTCATAAAGAAAATCGAGACAAAAACGGGCACACAAGTAGCCACTGGGTTGGCAAACGTTTATGACACGCTTGAGCAAGCGAAACTTATTGAACCAGAATACATAATTAGCAGAAATGTTCCCCAAGAAAAGAAGAAAGAAGAAGGAAAGGAGTAAAACATGGCAAAAAGCGAAGAACCCGCAAAAGAAGAAAAGGCAGGAAAAGCCCAGAAAACAGAGAAAAAGAAGAGAAAAGGCTTATTTTCACTGTACAAAATCGAAAAAGACAAGGTTGTTAGGCTACGCCCAACATGCGAAAGGTGCGGTCCAGGATATTTCATGGCTGACCACGGCGACAGATACACTTGTGGGCACTGTGGGTTCACTAAGTATAAACCTTCGGAAAAATGAACAGCTTTAAATTACACGAAATATTGAAGTTAGTCTGATGAGGGCTAATGATTAGAGTTAATGTCTTAATAACCAACATTTCTGCTGAGCGTTTCTTGGATATTAAAAAGCCCATCCCGCCAGTTCAAATCAACACAAACATAAATGTTGTGGGTTTTGAAAAGAAGGCTGATGATTCCCTAGAAGTTCCATTTATCCTCTCAATTAATTTTAATCCTTCTATAGCGCAGATAACCCTAAAGGGAAAAGCCTACATTGTCGGAGATAAAGGCGAAATTGAAAAAATTTACAAGGATTATGAGGAGAAGAAACCTCCACCACCAGTTGTTATACAATCAATTTCTAACGTCGCATTAGTAGAATCAGTCATAATATCAAGAACGCTAAACATTCCTCCGCCGATACCTTTGCCGCAGATTCCAGAGATGAAAACACAAGCGGAAAAGAAGCCTTCTGGAAGAGAATACACTGCATAACTAAAAAGCTATTTCAGCGGCACATACATTGAAGAACGAGATGCACCAATGCCAGGTGCTCCGTGCTTTACTGGTTTGTTTGTGATGGCAAATTCGCCTAAATAGTGTCCAATCATCTCTGGCTTTATTTCAACTGGAACAAACTCTTTGCCGTTATGCACGTGTATTGTTATGCCAACCATTTCGGGCAGAATAACCATGTCGCGCACATGCGTCTTTACAACTACGTTGCCGCCTTGTCTAAGGGTTTCTTTTGCTCTTCTTATGTTTTCGAGAAGAATTCGCTGTTGAGGTTTAAGCCCGCGTTGCAGTGTCCTTCGCGGTCTTGCAGGAAGTAAGCTGATGAACTCATCCATTGACATGCCTTGCAATTGATTAAGCGTATATCCACGGTATCTAAATTCACGCGGCATTAAACTCAGCCTACCAAATGCGATGCCATCTAACACCTATAAACTTTCTGCTCACTCTTCCTTGGACACTCTTTTCCTTCTTCGCCCAGCACTCCGCGCTGCAATCAAACCAACCTTCTGTCCAGGAGGTGCACCATGCGAAGTGGTTGTAATCTTACGCGCACTCCTCTTGCTACTTCCATACGGGTGTACAGCCGCAACCATCGCCCGTCCGCGAGTTCTCGGATACTTGTGTCCTTTAGCCTTCATCAAATGGAACTTTGCGCCAGCCTTGAGAAACGGTTTTTCTGTTCTGCCAGCGCCCGCAACAACTCCAACCGTGGCTCTACAATCATCTGGTATGTACTTTGTTCTGCCAGAGGGAAGCCGAATTATAGTTCCCTTAGGCGTGTGCGAAACAACAATTGCATATGTTCCAGAAGATTTCGCGATTTTTCCACCATCACCTGGTCGCAGTTCAACATTACAAATCATAGTGCCTTCCGGAATTTTCCCAACTGGAAGTATGTTTCCAACTTCAACTGGAGCCTTCCCACCCATCTGTATTCGCTGTCCAACATAAGCACCTTCCGGAACCACAGTGTAACACGTAGCACCATTCTCGAACCTTAAAAGAGCTAGCGGAGCACCACGTCCAGAATCATGAACAAATTCTTCTATAACACCGTTTATGGCTGCTTCAACATACTCTTGCCTTGCCATTGTTAATGGATACTGTGCAGGAGCAACCCTCTTATGGGTTGAAGATTTGTATGGACGACCTCCGCGCCCACGCCTTTGAACACGAATTCTTTTTCCCACATAAATCACCCTATTTATTTATTTTATAGTATTCCAAGCTTGATTGCGACGTCTGCAGCCTTATAATCTGGATGGAGTTTTACAAAGGCTTTCTTTTCGCCCTGTGGCGTTATTAGAAGGTTTACCCTTTCAACTTTAACTTCGTAGAGTTCTTCAACTGCCCTTTTAACGTCAGCTTTCCCAGCCTTCTTATTAACGATAAAAACAAGCTTGTTCTCCTTTTCAACCATCATGCTTGCCGATTCAGTCATCATCGGATAAAGGATAACCTCATGCACGTCCATTAGGCTTCCTCTCCTCCCCCATAAAGTTCACCCAATTTCTCAATAGCACCAACGGTCCATACGGTAAGCCTACCAGGATGCGCACCCGGAGCAAGAACCTCAGCGTTTAAATCCTTAACAGCAACAACATCTAAGCCGGGAATGTTTTCAGCCGCCTTTAAGATTTCACCATTTTCTGCGACGACAATTAATGGTCCAACAGCTTGTTTTATTTTTCGTCCTCTTCGTTTGCCTTTTCCAGCTCGAACCTTGCGGCTTTCTCTGACACGGTAAATGTCAGATAATAGTCCAAGACCTATCAGCGCTTCTTCAACTTCCTTTGTCTTTTTCAACTTCGCCAAATCATCGGTAACTACAAGCGGAATCGCGGGAACATCTTCAACCGCATGTCCCCTAGAAGCCACGATTTCCTTATACCCAGTCGCAGCTATCGCAGAGAACAAAGCCAAACGCTTCTCCTTTTTGGGAATCCTCTTGACAATCTTCTTTTCAGGAGTTGGCGGATGCGCAACCCTACCGCCCACAGTTCCAGGAGCAAAGGCAGCCCTGCCTCCAGGTCCTTTCTCGCGTGGGATACGGGCGATTCCAAGTCCAACTCCTCTTGATTCTGCAGTGGTTCGCTTGCCCGCCATTGGGTCTCTGCCTTGAGGTTGAATTCGCGCTGATTGTATTGCAAGGACAGCGCGTCTAATGACGTCTGGCCTTATTGGCGTTTCAAAGATTGGTGGAAGTGCTATTTTTCCAACGGGCTTACCTTGAAGATTAAAAACTTTCGCTGTCTTCTTAACCATTAGTTTTCACCGTTCTACTTCCCTTGCGGCGACTCAAGCGATATAAACGTGATTTGCGGCGGTTCCTCAGAAACTTCCTTCGGAGGACGCGCTGGATAGCGCAGTGTTATTGGACGTTTTTCGGTTCCAGGTATGCTTCCTTCCAATAGCAAGTAGGGCCCACGAACTAAGCCATATCTTATGAAGCCGCCTTTCGGCGTGATTTCTTTTCCATCACTGCCTATTTTGAGGATTCGCTTGTTGTATTCTGTTCTTTGGTGGAAACCCATTTGCCCAGCCCTTGGGACGCTGTACATTACGTGGTGCGGGTTCCATGGGCCTAATGTTGCAATGCCCCTCTTTGTTTTTCTGCCTTTGTGCTGTAGTATTGTTACGCCCCAGCGTTTGACTGGTCCTTGGAAGCCCTTTCCAGTAGAGACTGCTATGACGTCTACATGTTGTCCTTCTTTGAAAACTTCTGTTGGAGAAATAGTTTTTCCAAGTATGTTTTTGGCGTACTCAAATTGTTGCTGAATTGTTCCTCCACTGACCTCTATTTCAGCCACGTCGGGCTTCTTCTTGGATAAGCCTGTTTGTTTGGGCTGTGTGACTGCTATAACGCGTATTTTAGCAACTTTTTCCAAGTTCTGTTCGATTTTCTTTAATTGTTCCTCTGTGTTGAAGTTTTCTGGAAGGGTTAAAACCCTTTCAAGGTCGTCTGGCGGGTCTTTCATCCAAGCCTCAGAGAGTGTTTTCAAGCCATAAGGAGTTTTCGTGTATGCTCTAAACGCGCATATTAAAAGCGGCGGTGCTTCAATAACTGTTGCTGAACGCATAACTTCTTTCCCAAAGTTTGGAGAACGTTTCCTATCTTCAATTGCGAAAACGTGGGTCATTCCAGCCTTGTAACCAATAAAGCCCAAAAGTCTGGGCGCATCAGCCTTAATTTCAGGCCAATAGCGTGTTCTAGCCAAAAGGCGTTTAGCACGTTTCCTAGGCAAATAAGCAAGTGAACCGTGTTTTGGAGCGTGCGTTTTTCTATGACCCATTGTCTGTCCGCTTCGCGTCTTTATGGAATGCCAACATTTAGTTATAAATGTTACCGTTATCGCTAATGTTTTAAGTTATGTGGGTAAGTGTTAAATCCAAAATTGCAAAGTGATTTGTGGAGGGAAATAACCTGTCGAATATGGCGTCGTTGGTTGCGGATGCACTTTATAGTTCTGGTTGTTTAAAGTTTGGCACTTTCAAAATAAAGTCTGGAGCACTAAGCCCATATTACATTGACTTAGCATGTTTGTTATCTTCGCCGAAAGCCCTACGCACAATAGCCGACGCCGTTGCTGATGGAATAAGGAACATAATGGCTTCAGAAAGGGTGGATAAACTTGCATCCATAGAGCTGAAGGGCGCACTGGTTTTGCCAAGCATTGCTTGCCGCGTTGATTTGCCATGCGTCGTTGTGCGAAAAGAGGAAAAAGCGTATGGTGCGACTGGAAGAATTGCTGGAGCAAACGTGGAAAAGGGCGAGCACATAGTGTTTTTTGACGATGTCGTCAGCGAGGGCTTATCCAAACTTGAAGGAATAAAACCCCTAGAAGAGCTTGGAGCAAAAGTTAAGCACATCATGGTTGTTGTGGACAGAGAACAAAGCGGTAAACAAAGCCTCGAAAAGTTAGGGTACAAAGTTCACGCCTTAACAACAATCTCAAGCATGGTTAATAGTCTCCACAAGTCTGGAGCAATTTCTAGAGAGCAAGCTGAAACCGTAATTGAATACGTTAAAAGCTATAAACCTTGAAGCAAATGCAAAGGCGGCAACAACTTTTGGTTAGGGCAAAATTTTAATCCCCCTATGTAATTCAAGCAGTTCCAATGGAGCAACGAAAATGAAAACATATTTGAACATCATATTCTGCAGTGAAGGCGCGAACCCAATAGATGTCGTTGAACGCTTGCGCTCAATAGGCTTCAAGCCTCTAAAGGGAGTGCATGACCACGTTTACGACTGGGGTAAGAAGAAAGTCTCACTCGAAGATATCTTACAAGTCGCATGTTCAGTCCATGAAACACTGAGAGGGTGCAACGTGCTTTACAAACTCGAAACAGAAGAATAACGCCAAATCAACAATAACGTTCAACAATAACTGCCATTATTTTTTTGGCACATTCTAATGGAGACAAAGTTGCAGCATCAACCTTAACTTCTGGATTCAGCGGCTCCTCATACGGCTGCCCCATGCCCGGCACGGTAGGCGCTTCTCCCTCTAAAGCCTTCGCGTAAATCTTTCTTGGAGCCAAATGCGTATTAACACGTTTCGATTCACGCTCCATGCAGATTTCCAATGGACATTCAAGATAGGCCTCAATAAACTTTGGTATCTGCGCTCTTGCATCTTCGCGGTAGCGCCGCAAGTTTCCAGTTGCGTCTATAACCACGTTAACGCCGTTTTCCGTAAGCAATCTTGCAATATAAACAAGCGTTGCGTAAACAGCATCACGCTCTTCCAATGTGTACTTTGGATTAGGCGTCATCACTTTCCGCAAGGCATCCGAAGAGAGAAGTTGCGCATGAATGCCTCTTTTTTTAAGAAGAGCAACTAACGCCTTTGAAACCACGGATTTGCCGCTTCCAGGCAAACCAGTAACCCAGACGCACCAGCCCTTATTCATTACGAACACTTCTTTGAAGCCATTTTTATGCAAAAAGTTCCTTAAAAATTCATAATTACCTATTTTAAAAAGGTGGCTTTCGCAGCTGCAGTCAGATGAGCCAAACCGTTTTATTGTAGAGCCAATTGCGCAGAGTCTGCCTGCAATTTTACATTCGCAAGTTTTTCCACCTTTTCTGTAAAAAACTTTCGTGGCATTCGCGTGCCTATTGCTCAGTAAATAGTCGATGTGCCAAAATTTTCGTTTACGCTTTCTAATATGGCGAGTCACTCTCTCAATTAAGCCTTTTTGGGCTGAACCCACGTAGGCGTAAATGCCTTTTTCAAAGTTTATTTTCCCTAAGGCGCCAACATCCAAACTGATGTTTCTGTCGATTTTTATTACTAAAATGTATATGCCATTCACTATGCTCAGCCGTTTAACATTTGTTAGGGTTGTACCATTTCAAAATTTCCTCAATAGCCTCATCAGAATAACCCAGTTCCTTAAGCTGTCTCTTCAAATCCTCTATTAGCTCGTCATCCAAACCAAACGCCACAAAAAGCAAGGTTTAATCCAAAACTATTTATCCTTTACCATCCAGTGGTTAAGCATGTCAAACCAAAAACTACTGCACTATGTAACTTACTGTGGCTTATACTGCAAACTATGCACAACAGAGTCGCATACCAAAACAAGCATCACAGCTAAAGCAGAGTCTCCATGAAGAAGGTTTTGACGATTTTTACCAGTATGCGCCAGAAATAAGTTTTCCCAACGTTCTGGCAGTTTCTACAAAAACTCGCGACGTTTGACTGCAACTGTAGAGTGGGCAAAGGTGGACTGCCAGACTGTCAAATTCGTAGTTGCGCCAAAGAAAAAGGCATAGAAGTTTGTCCCCAATGTAAAAATTATCCATGCACGCTTATCAAATCGCTTTCTGAACATTATCCAACTTTAATCCAGGATGGAAAACGCATGCAAACGGTGGGCGTAAAAAAGTGGGTTAGGGAGCAAGAGGAAATGGTTAAACGTGGAGTAGTTTACGCGGATATTCGCTATAAAACCGAGAGTTAAAGTTCGCTAATGTAGGAATTCACACCTTCTAGGTCAAACCGCTCAAAATGCAAAACATTTCTTACGAAGTTAAGAAGTTTAACGCGGACATCCTTGCTCAAGTTGGGGTACCAAATTGGTGAGGCGACAACCAGTCCACGCCAAGCATAGAAGGGCTGAACAACTTCAAGAATTTCCCAATCGTTCGTCTTCTCCAGATAATTTTTCCAGAACAAATGGAACAAACGTTCAAAAACTCCAGTTAATTCGCCGTACTTTTGCAGCGAGTAGAAAATGTAATTTATTGTCATGGCAGTAACATCGTCCGCTGGTTCCCCCAATTCGCCTCTGCTGCGGTCTAAAACTGTGAAGTCTGTACCTTCACGGAACATGACATTCCATGGGTGAAAATCCCCATGCACTTGACTGAGTCTATGGGCTTTTCGCTTAAGCCTCCAACGCCAAACAACACAGTCCCTTTCGATGCCAATCAATTCCGACTCACTAATAAAGTCGAGTTCAGGTGGATAACTATCCAGCAAGCCCATAATACATTCACCATGCCCAATGAGTTCGCGTGCGCGTCGTATGTAAAGCCAAGGAGCATCCCGCTTGACCTTATGGATTTCAACGAGGTAATCCGACAAAGCTAAACAACGCTGCTCGTCTAACTCGGTTAGCTGACCACTTTCTTTGAGGCGGTCAAGGTCAAAATGATATAGTTTGCCATTAACAAGTTCAGTTAAAATGAAGAATTCGCCACAATCTCCAAGAGACTTTAAACTATCGGCCTTTGCAGTGAAAGCACCAACATCAATTGAACGCACATGACGCGGCAACTTATTGAACGCTGAATGCTGCCAAAGCAAAACCTGCGCTCTATCGGAGAGGTAATCATGCCCGAAACCTTCAGAACGCATAGTCTCCAAAACAACCCGTTTAACGGCGCCATTAACCGCAAACTCAATAACGTATGGAACACCGTAACCAAAGCCTTTAATATCCTTCAAAACCTCAGACTTTTCAGCCCCAAGTCTCCAAACAGCACAAATTTTTACGTCAGCATTGTATAAGGAGGCTAAGTATTCACGCAAAGCATTCTCAGAAACAATCAGTTGGTAATCACCTTTTTTCGTTGCCATCCGATTTCACCCATGATAATACATCACGCCACAAATAGAGGATAAGGTGAAACTTGTACTTAAGTATATAAACAAACTAACTAGCGGCAGCGAGGCTCTGCTTATGTGTGGCAGAAGAAAGTTTCCGACAAATGTTTCTGTAATTCTCACATAAATATAACAGGCGGCTCCAACAATTAGTAGAAAGAGGATTTTGTCAGAAATCCGCGAGGGTGAGAGCACCTTATTCTTGAAATACCACAACGCGTAAGCAAAGCCGCAGAGAATCAGCAAGTAAATGGGGATGTAAAGATAAGTTAAACCAACATTAACGAAAATCCTAGCTAAGGGTCCAGCCTCATATTGTTGAAGCGAGTAACCCAAACTTTCCAAATACAAGGTAGAAGCAACATCTAAAACCCCTAGAAAAGGGGAGACCCAAATAATCTTATCAACGCTATCCACTTTTTTCCTCCAAACAGCCCAAAGGCAATACAAACTTTAAAAGTGATGTTATAAAATTAAACCTTTAACATCCAGCAAGGATTTGACGGCGAGTAAAATGGACGTGTTTATACAAAACGGAACAATCTTGACAATGAAAAGTGGAAAAGTTATTCGCCAAGGCGCCATTGTGATAGAGAATGAAAGCATAGTTGATGTTGGAAAAACCAGAGAACTAAAGGGAAATTATGGAAGAGGCTATGAAAAAATAGATGCACAAGGAAAAGTGGTGATGCCAGGTTTCATTAACACCCATCAACACGCCGCCATGAGCTTACTAAGGGGATACGCGGATGATTTGCCTCTTCGAGAATGGCTTGAAAAATGGATATGGCCAATAGAGAAAAACATGAGCGCGCATGACATTTACGTTGGGGCGTTATTGACAGCAGTTGAGTCCATAATGAGCGGAACTACGACTATCAACACGATGTACCATTACACTCCAGAAGAAAATGAGGCAAAAGCCCTTGCAGATGCTGGCGTAAGAGGCGTTGTTGGCCACGTGTGTTTTTCATGGCGAAAAAACGAAGATAAAAAGGTCCTGGAAGATTTGGCAAAGAATTGGCATGGGAAGGTTGAGGGGTTAATTCGCGTGAGCGTGGACCCGCATGCGCCCTACACTGTTGACCCAGAATATATGAAGGAGCTGCATGCTTTTAGGCGTGAGCTGAATCAAAGGTATGGTTCTGAAAAGAGTCCAATAATTTGTCATGTTCATGTTGCTGAAACGTTTGATGAAGGGGAAAAAATTCAAAGCGCATTCGGTTTGAAGTTAAAAGGTGGCGTAATTGAGTATTTGGATTCCCTTGGCGTTTTGGATGGGCAGGTTATTGCTGCACATTGCGTGGCGTTAGCAGATAATGACATAACTGTTATGAAAAAAAGGGGCGTAAAGGTTGCGCATAATCCGATTTCAAACCTTAAGCTTGCTTCTGGCATAAGTCCCATCCCCAAAATGCTTGAACAAGGCTTGACGGTTTCGCTTGGCACAGATAGTCCATGCTCAAATAACACGGCGGACATGTTCGAAGTTATGAAGATTGCTGCGCTTCTGCATAAGGGCGTAAACAGAAATCCGACGCTTATGCCAGCGGAAAAGGTTTTGGAGATGGCGACAATTGAGGGGGCAAGGGCTCTTTCGTGGGAAAGTGAGATAGGCTCAATAGAAACTGGGAAAAAGGCAGACTTGATAATCGTTAACCTTCAAAAACCGCATCTCCGCCCAATATACAGCGAAGCAAGCCACATGGTTTACGCAGCTAAAGGTTCTGACGTTGAAACAGTGATAATCAACGGCAAAATAATAATGGAAGACGGAAAGCTAAAAACTCTGAAAGCCGAACGTGTAATGGAGATGGCGGAAAAAGCCAAAAATAACCTTTTAAATAAACTGGAACGCCAACGTTAAATAGCCTATCACAAGTGAAGCTTAGTAAAGTGGACAAAAATGGAACAGTATAAAGTTAAGGATAAGAGCCTAGCCCAAAAGGGCGATTTACAAATAGAATGGGCATCACGCCACATGCCAGTGCTAGAACAAATCAAAAAAAGGTTCAGCAAAGAAAAACCATTGAAGGGCTTAACACTTGGCGCATGCCTACACGTAACAAAAGAAACGGCAGTTCTAATTGAAACCCTTTTGGTGGGAGGCGCAGAAGTAGCGTTATGCGGGTCAAACCCGCTTTCCACGCAAGATGACGTGGCAGCAGCCCTCGTAGATAAGGGGGCACATGTTTTTGCTTGGAGGGGGCAGACAACAGAAGAGTATTACTGGTGTATTGAACGCGTCATAGACTTCAAGCCAGTAATAACGCTTGATGATGGAGCAGACCTTGTTGGAACAATCCACAGCAAAAGAACAGAGAACATAAAAAACATTAAAGGCGGAACTGAAGAAACAACAACGGGCGTTTTAAGACTACGCGCAATGGAGAAGTCTGGAACACTCAAATATCCAATAATTGCCGTAAACGACACATACACAAAATACTTGTTCGACAACCGCTATGGAACAGGACAAAGCACAATAGACGGCATCTTAAGGGCAACAAACATCCTTCTGGCAGGAAAAAACTTTGTTGTCTGCGGCTACGGATGGTGCGCAAGAGGAATAGCCATGCGCGCACAAGGAATGGGTGCAAACGTAATAATAACAGAGGTCAACCCGCTTAGGGCACTTGAAGCAGCATTAAACGGTTTCCGCGTAATGCCAATAGCGGAAGCAGCCACAATAGGCGACATATTCGTCACGGCAACAGGCGACATAAACGTCGTTAGAAAGGAGCACATGGAAAAAATGAAGGACGGAGCAATACTTGCAAACAGCGGACACTTCAACGTTGAAATAAGCATAAAGGATTTGGAGAAAATTTCCATCTCAAAGAGAAACATACGCCAAAACTTGGATGAATACACATTAAAGGATGGAAGAAAAATTTACCTTCTGGCAGAAGGAAGACTCGTAAACTTGGCAGCAGCAGAAGGACACCCATCCGAAGTCATGGACATGTCCTTCGCAAACCAAGCCCTATGCGTGGAACATCTAGCAAAAACAGAGAAACTTCCACCAAAAGTCCACACCGTGCCAAAGGAAATAGACGAGACCGTTGCCAAACTCAAACTCAAAGCCATGAATATAGAAATAGATGAATTAACAGAAGAACAAAAACAGTATTTATCAACATGGGAAATGGGAACAATATAACTGTAAAACTCGAAAAACACGGCAAAATTTTTAAAGCTTAAGCTAGTAAACATGGGTTCATATGGTGATGCATAAATGGTTAGTAAAGATCAATCAATAGGCGGAGTAATATTGACAGTTTGCGTGATAATAGCACTATTCTACACGGTAACACTGTTTTATCCCCAATGGATGATAGATGTTGGATGGGTAAGCGGTGCTGGAGCCGAGGACGGCATAAGATTCTGGCTAATAGCAGTTCCAGTGTTCATAGCTTTCATTGCTATAATGGCTATAGGCGCATGGATTGGGTTGACAATGGCGACGACTCCACCTCCAAAACCAATAGAGGAAATAACAAAGGAGATGGAGAGAGCAGAAGAAAAAGCCGAAGAAAAACCTGAAGAAAAGCCAGCGGCGGAAACAGTGGAAGAAGAGAAGAAGACTGAGAGGAGAAGAAAAAGCTAGCAGCAGTAGCCCTATTCAAAATTCTAAATTTTGATATCTTCACTTCGTGCAGTAAATATGCTAAAAGCCGAGTAGTTTAAATGCAAAATTTAAGGCTACGTAAACTGCGGCGGAAATCCCAAGCATCATGAGAATAACCTTTGGAGACACAGAAATGAACGGTGTTTCCTCGCCTTTAGGTTGTATTTCATATTCCTTAATCTCATGAGTTTCAGCGTCAACTTTAACGATAGCGTTAAACTTTTTCATCTCAACTTCAACGGTGTAAATGTTCTCCTCCAGCGAAACCCTTTTCGGCTTTAGACCTCCCTTATTTCCAATCCTCTTAAGAAAACCCGTGGCAATAGCCGTAACGGTTTCAGCATTCAAACTCTTCGCTTGAGTTGCGGGTGTGAGAACTCCTGGAACGCGCTTCTGCATGGCTGCTGACAACTATGCTGTCTCCTAACCAAGTTTTAAAGGGAAACTTGAAGCCTTAAAAAAGCGCGTGTGTATCATTTGTAACCAACTAGCCTTTTACGCGCTGAAGCATGCATTGAACAATTTTCTCGCACATCATGCATTCTTCGGGTATCTTCTCCTTTGTTGAACGTTGGCTCAAGTATCCGAAATGGTGCGCACATGTGTCGGGTTTGGTAATGGTTTCGCTGTGTACTCTTTCGAGTGTTGGCTGCGCTTCTTGTTTGACGCTTTTCTCGATTAATGGTGTAGGCTTCTCTTTCTCTGTTTCCTCCGTTATCAAGATGCTTTTTTCAACGGTTATCTCTGTTAGGCAGTAGGGACAAGCATCATAAGTCCCGTTTTTCAGGCTTAGATTTTCGGCTTTGATTGGCTTTGTGAATACCCTCCCGCAAGAAGGGTTTGGACAAGTGAAGCTTTGATTACCTTGGTTACCTTTGTTTTTGGGGATTGGCGTACCCTCCTCTAATTTAGAATCGGATTCCACCTTTATAGTGTTAGTGAATCCAGAATAATTATCCAAACTACGCTTGAGCGAAAACTATGGAGAAGCCAGCCGTTTTAAGTCCTCTGCGCCTTCGGCGTATCCAGACGCGATTAAGACGTCGCCCACTTCGATTTTTGAGTCGGGTTTTGGTCTTATGCACTTTTCGCCTTTTCTTATGGCGAGAACCCACATTCCAGTCTCCTCCGGAATACGCGCCTCGCGTATGGTTTTGTTAGCCAAAGGTGAATTTGCCGTCACACAAACATGCGTAATTGTTTCCTCCGCCTCTTCAATGGCGCTTTTTAATATTGGGTGCGGCTCCAAACCTCTTAAGACAACCTCGGCTATTTCGGCTGCTGCGTCGGCTATTTTCTCAGCAACCACGCCTAGTCGTATTAAGCCGAGAAAGCCTCGTGCCTCATCCTTTTTAAAGCTGCTTGAGAGAACGCATAGTTCAAAGTCTGTGTGCAACTTGTCCACATACTCCTCAAGTTTCTGCACTTCTTCGGCGAGCCCCTTGTTATCATACAACAGTGAGGAATAAGCCAAGTCAATCATTAGTTCAGAAGTGTCCTTTAATTCTACGAAACGCCTAACAATTTCCTCAAATTCTTTTTGCCGCTTCTTCGAAACACTCGCTTGTTCTGTTTTGCGTCTGCCCTCTGCAAACTCTTTTAGCTCATCAATTCCAACTGGTGCGCCTCTCGCAATTAAAAAGTCTCCGCTAAGGATTTTTTCTGTCTCTTTAGGGTTAATTATCCAGTCCTTGTTCCGCTTTATTGCAATTATATCTACGCCCATCTCAGCGGCTAATTTTAACTCGCCTATTTGCTTCCCAGCAATCGCAGAACCTTCGCTTACCCTTGCACGTAACAGGCGCTCCTCAACCTTTTCAAAAATTTCGCTCACAATTGGATGCACGCCAATGTTCTGCGTTACTATCGCAGCGATGTCAGCGGCAGCGTCTGAAATCTTATCCGCGGCAGAAGCCACCGTGGAAACACCAAGCAAATCTTCAGCGTCTCGGGCGTCTCTTGCAGCAACCATTATTGAAATCTCCAAGAGATATGAAAGCGTATCAACACGGGATTCAAGCTCTAAAACGTCTTCCGCAAGGTCCTTGTCGTTGAATAACGCGGCTGAATATGCCAAATCAATCATTAATTCGGAAAGGTTCTTCATTTCTAGGAGAAGCTCTCTAGCAGGTATGGGCTTATACTCAATCTTTTCGAAGCGGTGAGGCATACTACTTTTGTCGCTCCACGCGGATTATAAATGAAACAAGAAATATTTTAACCCTATCTCCAATTAAAGGCTGTAGCCACAGATAACTATGGCGACAAGCAGAGCTGCAGAGGTTACGGTGTCTGCAAGAGAACTCTCAATGGGGATTATAAAGGTGTCTAGATCTAGCCCTCTATGGAAAGTTAGAATGGCGGTGGCGTAAGATATCAAAGTTATTAGTGAAACAGCAATTACGTTTGCGGTTAAAATGGTTGCAGTGAACATCAAGAACTGCGAAAGGGCATTGTTTATTGAAAGCGATAACGTTGACAGAATAGTAAACATTACCAGAGAGGCTGTCCATGCTCCAAAAACATTGTTTAAGTGCCCCTTTATTGACGAAAGCGAAGGTTTGAGCAAACCCAAAGTGAGCTTTGTTGTGGCAGTAGACCCAATAATAGAACCAACGTCGCCAACTAAATCCATTAGGGCTGGATAAACAGTGTATATTTCGCTCCTGCCCGTCAATATAACATCACTTATTATGTAAAGAAAGGTGCCAGTAATGTTCACAATGAAAGCCACGACTATCAGCGTAAAGGAAAATTCTTTAACAGTCTTAACAAAATCTTCTTCATGGCGGTTTCTCATTAGAATATAAAGGGCTAAAATGGCGAATGCGATGGCAACTGCGGCTACTGCATATTCTCCAAAGAAATCTGTGAAAAAGAAGATATGGAGAATTATGGCGTAACAAACAGTCATGGTTATGTCAGCAACAGTTGACATTATAGGGTACACTGTTATGTCAGTGTCTAAACCCTTCTTGAAGGAGGTAAAAGTAACAAGCATTGTAAGCATGGAAATGGTTAATCCTAAAGCCATAGTTGCCATTAAAACAGATAAAATTTCGGAAAAGTTTGGGGACGAAATTCCCCAAAAGAGGCTTCCGAAAACAAGTGAAATTAAACCCATGGCTATGCATGTTTCAAAATTTATGAAGATAACGGCGTCAAAAAGTTTGTAAAAAGCCTTTGTGTTGTTAAGAAACCTTGGGTAAATTGTTCCAACGTGCAGTGCAGCGCTTAAGCGTCCAGAAAGCAACCCGCCAAAGGTGCCCTTAGCACTTAAAATTGTTGGGTAAACCGCGATAATCCATGGCGCTTGAAAAGAATCAAGTTTTGAAATAACCAGTAAGTAGAATATGAAGCCAGCAAGTATCCCGCCAACATCAAAAGTGTATGCCGCTAGGGACTCTCTGAAAGCCTCTGAAAAGACCTTGGAATTCATTTTGGCGGTCATTGGCAAAAAGCCTCCAGAAAAGTTATTGGCAAGAAAAGTTTACGTAAAGCAGCGTTTTTAGGGCTCGCGGTTGCACGGTTCAGGAGTCGAGCATGACGTATGCTGCTGCGTATTAGCATTTTCACCTTCATTTTGTCCACCATCTTCGCCCATCCATAGGCACCCCTCCAATGGAACCCCATTTGAGGAGCCTTTAAGCTTCACTCCAATGCTCGCTCCTAAAACATAGAAGATGCACAGAAATTCCTTAAATAAGTTTCCAAGCAAAACCTTTAACAAAAATCAATATTCCAAATTCATAACCGTTTTAATAATCCAAAATCTAAAACTCAGCAACAATGGTGAAGATGTTGTACGCGGTTTGGGTAAAGCTTGACGAGACACTTCCATGGATTGAATTAAAAGGGGATTATCCAAACAGAGAAGAGGCAAGAAAAGCAGCAAAACAAATCCTAAAAAGTGCAAAAATCAAAATAGTGAAAGTTGCGAACAAAAAGAAGCCCTTGAAAGTGCCCGCAATAGCAAATTTACGTTAAACTGAACGCGTGCACACTGGACATTTGCACTTCTGTAAGGCTGGAAGCTCCTCCCTATGCAGTTCACAAAGTAACTCTTCAGCTCTTATTGTTTCACATATCCCGCAAAGCTGCTCTATAGCCTCTTCCACTGGCGAATCACTCTTCGCTATTGTTTCAGCAAGCTTTGAAATCCTTTTCATGGTCTCTTCAGACTTTGCCATATCGCCAATAAAGCTTGCTCCACGCTCGCCCTTAGAGTACTGCGTTATGGCTGCTGGTGTTAGCTCCATTTTCTCTGATGCATCTATTTTGCGCATACCATATTTTTCCATGAGTTCCTTTGCCACGAGAACTCTGATTGCGGGCAGCACATGTTTTACTATTATCATGCATGGTGGTTTCATTTTGTCTCGTGTTATTTGTAGGTGTTAAGCTTATATATGTTTAACGGCGTTAAATAATTTAACACTGTTAAACGGGACAATAACACATGCAAAAAGAAACAATAACAGAACCACAACTCATCAGTCTAGAAAAACTAAAACCACACGAGGAAGTCGACGCAAAACGCCTAGCAGAACTAAAAAGAAGCATAGAAGCAGACAACGCCCTAAAATACCCAATAATAGCAGACAAAAAATCAAACGTTATAATCGACGGAGAACATCGCTTCACAGCCCTCAAGGAATTACAATGCAAAACCATACCAGTAATTTACATCGACTACGAATCGCCACTAATCGATGTTCAGAGTTGGAGAAAAGACTTCAAACTAACAAAAAAGGCTGTAATTGAAGCTGGAATAAGCGGAAAAAAGCTTCCACCAAAAACGTCAAAGCACCTAATCAAAAGGTCCAACGATGCCACGCACATATCAGCAATAGAAAAAAGGATTGATGCCCCATTAGAAATGTTTAGGCAGGAAATAAAACTTGTAAACTTAAACCTGCTCAAAACTACAATGCGTACAAACACTAGAGACGTATTATCGCTTTACACAAGATTTTTGCAAACAAAAAAAGTTGACGCCCCAATAATAATTGACAGAGCCACAAACACTATTCTCGAAGGAAACGAAGTCCATCAAGCTTTAGACCTATTGACAGCAGAAAAAGCCCCAGCAATTGCCATCAACATCCAAAAAGCAAAAATAAAAACCACGCAGCCCATAACCAAAGAAGAAATAATAAAGGCTGGAGTGAAAGGCCCAAGACTACAACCGAAAACCTTCAAAATACTAACAGAACCAATCAAAATAGAAGAAATCCCACTAAGAAAACTCCTACCACAAAAAAAGAAAAGCAAAAACACCCTTCACGTGTATGAAAGCACGCTTGATTTACTGCAAGGCACATGGCCCACCCCACTAGTCAAGTTGAAGTCGCTCTCCAGCAACGGCATAACTGTTTTTGCAAAACTTGAGGGCTTCAATCCCTTCAGCAACAGCGTAAAAGACAGAGTGGGCTGGGCAATGATAAAAGAAGCCTTAGAAAACGGAGAACTCAGAAACATACTTTACGAGGCAACTTCAACAAACACTGGAATCGCACTAACATCAATCGCAAACACGCTTGGAATAAAAACCAAACTCTACATTCCCAAAACCATCCAAAAAATAAGCGACACATACCTAAAAGCTCTAGGAGCAGAAATCGTAAGACTCCCAATAAACCTAACAGTAGAAGCCATAAACCAAGTCGAAGCAGAAGCAAACGCAGACAAAGCCACACACCTAAACCAATTCGAAAACGACGCAAACCTGAAGGTCCACCTAAAACACACAGCGAAAGAACTAGACGACCAACTAAGCAGTTTAGGTTTAAAACCCACATGCATAATCGGCGGTCTAGGAACGTCGGGGCATATGAGCGCCATATCCATCTACTTCAAAACAAAATATAAAAACAAAGTAGAAATCATCGGAGTCCAACCAGCCAAAAACGAAACAATACCAGGAATAAGAAGAATAGAAACAGGAATGAAATGGTACCACTGGGCACACTTCGACCACATCATAGACGTAACCCAAACAGAAGCAATAGAAGGCACAATAAACACAGCAAGAAAAGAAGGCATACTAATAGGCTTAAGCGCTGGCGCCATAGTAAGCGCATTCAACAAAATCACAAAAGCAAAAGGTGTATACGCCCTCATATTCCCAGACACAGGATACAAGTACGGAGAACAACTCCAAAACTACCTGAACAAACAAGCATAACCAAGCAGCCAAAAACCTAGAGGGGGTCTATCACTATTGGAAAAGAAAACAGCCAAAAAATGTAGCCTTCCACTACTCTCTGTCCTTTAACGCCTCACCCAACGATAGGATACCAACCGCCAGCACAGCGCAAATCAAGGTTACTATTGCCTGAAAGCCTCCAGGACCAGGTGAATGCTCCAAAAGCGCCCCAATAAGCCAGCCTGCTAAAGCAAAAAGGATTATGCCAATAAGCGCAAAAGATAATTTCAAGGCTTACTCCCCACATTCTTTTAATGCTGCTGAAGAGTGTATAAATAATTACCGCATAAAATTGCACCTAAACCATTTAGCCCTCATGAGAACTTAACACAAACATTTATGCTTCCATAAAACATTGTAGCAATGAGAAAATGCGAAGGCAAAGTTTAAGGGAAATGCTATGAGCCAAGCAGAGGCAGTGTTAAAGGAAATCGAGGATGCAGCAAAACGAAGATTCCTTCCCATAATAGGACCAGACAGAGGTCAAATTCTAGTGGAAATCATTCACAAAATCAACCCTAAACGCATCTTGGAAATTGGAACCCTCGTTGGGTATTCGACGATTCTTATGGGAAAAGAGCTTGGAAGCGACGCTCACATAATCACCATCGAAATCGACGCCAACAACGCAAAAACAGCAAAGGAAAACATAAGAAGGGCAAGCATACCGCCAACAGTGGAAGTGCTTGTTGGCGACGCAATCGAAATCATACCAAAACTGAAAGGCACTTTTGACCTAGTCTTCATAGACGCTGACAAAGAACAGTACCTAGACTATCTGCAATTGGTTGAAGACAAACTCCACAAAGGAAGCGTAATAGTTGCAGACAACGCGGAACACGCACCAGCATATCTAAAATACGTAAGAACTTCAGGAAAATACAACAGCAAACTAATACTCAGCAACCAATCCAATAAACGCCACGGAGAAGCAGTTGAGGTAAGCGCCAAACTCTAGAAAAGAAGACGCAATAGGCTAAAATTAACTGCCAACTACAGTTTTATTCTTAAAAGGAGTAACTCTTTTTGCAACCTTAAACATTCTAAACCACTCCACATCAGATAAAAACAACCCCGCGTAAGCCCCAGCATAGCACGCTATTCCACACCTCTCACAAACGGGTTTAACACCATTCTCGCTTGCGCCAGATATAACACAAGGCTGCTTCATTTTGCCTCGACTATCCAAATTTACAAAAAACCATGTTGGACAATTTGCAGTCCATTTTCCACTCCTAAACAAGTTCAATTGCTTCGACGTGTTAGCGATAAAATCTGGATACTTCTCTTTTATCCTCAGCAATCAATCTATGACAGCGTCCCTTAATTTCCCGTAAGGCAACCATAATCTATCATCACAAGAAAAAGGCGTGTGAAATTGAAACGTGAAAGCTCTGGCTAGGCTATACCATTCATCAACAACATCCTCGATGCACTCATAATTCAAACTGTTTATCGTCATGTTAATGACCACGTCCACCTCTGGATGTTCCAGAACATTTTGCTTCACCTTCCCATATATTCTCATACCTCTAACTGCATTGTGAACGCTTTCTGTTCCATCAATCGAAATGAAATATCCCACACCAAAATCAATTAAGGGCAACGTTCCATTTGTCACCACAGTAACATATTGCCACTTCATCTCGTCTACAATAGCCTCAATAACATCTGGTCTAAGAAGCGGTTCGCCACCCGTCAGACTGACAGACATAACACCATTTTTTATGAATTTTTCTCTTACGACATCTCGCCATTCACCACCACTTAATTCCTTGTGAGGCGTTCTATTAAGCCACCAATAACAATGTACGCATTTCAAATTGCAAGAATTCGTAATGTCAGCAGAACCAAAAACTGGCACTTTTTTCCTAAAATACTTTATCCGAACTGTCTTATAACCAACCCTTGCAACGCCAACCAGCTTCTTCAAACTAGAAAACCCTCTAGCCTTGCTACGGCGCGCACTTTCTTTAGCCTTTCTACGAGAATCCTGCTCTCTACTCATACTCTCCAATTCCTCTAGAATATCAACAACATCCCATCCAAAAAACCTTCCGTTAAAAATGCAAACCCCATGCACTAACCATTCTCTAAGCGCCGGGGAGGGGACTCGAACCCCTGCGAGCCCGAAGGCCCACTGGCTTACTTGTCCTTTATTCCAGCCCGCTATTGTTGCAGTGTGATCTCGAGGCCAGCGCGATAACCACTCCGCCACCCCGGCTGTGTTAAAAGAATAAGCACTTGTCTCTAAAAGAGTTTCAGTTTTAGATAAGCGACGGGTAAAGCCATTTCTTTTTCCGCTTCTGCTTTTTCATGTCCCAATCGTGCAGTATTTTTACTGCTTCGTTTGCTATTTTTATTGCCGTTTCCTCGCCTGCCCCTGGCTTAAATTCGTTTGTGCACCTGTTTGCGTATACTGCACATATTGAAGCTGCTCTTAAACCAAAGAGGCTTGCCAACGTATACAGCGTTGCTGTTTCCATTTCAAAGTTCAAGACTTTAGCCCTTTGCAATGCTGGGATAATGTTTTCAACAGTTGTGG
The DNA here is from genome assembly GCA_049700035.1 of Candidatus Bathyarchaeales archaeon. Lineage (GTDB taxonomy): Archaea > Thermoproteota > Bathyarchaeia > Bathyarchaeales > Bathycorpusculaceae > JAVZLQ01. Next base: position 21,316 of record JBNAWC010000004.1, on the reverse strand, counting down.
AACATTGCGGTACTGGACGGTTTTGCCCAGCGTAAAAGTCCGCTGTGGTTGCGGTTACGCCAACATGGTAATTTTCTACTCCAAGGTTTTCAGCCGCTTCGATTAGCGCCAAAAGGACCTCGTAGTTAGCTACAGCTGGATATTCTGGCATAACATAACAGTTACTTGTATAATCAAGGCGGACAGCTGCAGAAGAAATGATTACATCGCCGCATCTCACTTCCTCCTGTATAGCGCCAGAACTGCCCACACGAATAAAAGTGTGAACACCAACTTGAGAAGCCTCATTAACAACAATAGCCATGCACGCAGGCCCAATACCGCTTGAAAGCGCAGAAAGCCTAACACCCTTATATCTACCAGTAAAGCTTCTAAATTCACGGTGACAAGAGATTTCTCTTGCAGAATCCCAAAAACTAGCAATTTTAGCAACGCGGTCTGGGTCGCCTGGAACAAGAAGGAACTCCGCTAAATCTCCATTTCTACATTGTATGTGGTATTGCTTTTGCGTTGATGCAACTCTATGCACTGTACTCACCAATAGCAAGTAAACGCGCTTAAAACTTAAAGATATGGTGCTTTGCAACGAACTTTTATTTCTTTGGCATAACCAAGTCAGCTATGTCTACGCTGTGCTCGTAAATCTGCCTAAGAAACGAAGCTAGAGCCAATATTTGCGGAACAACCTCAATTGACTGCGCACGGGCTACACGCTCGATTTCTGCAAACGCCTTATCAACTTTACTACGCATCTCGCGAATACCCTCCGCAACCGCAATATCATTCCCAAAGAAAGCCTTGAGAGCGTTTTCATGCGACTCAAAGCAAATCACGTGAAATTCAACAAACAGCTTCCGCAATTCATCAGATACCTTTGCGCCTTTCAACTCAATGGTTTTAAGTGCAACGCGAACGCATTCATCACCTATAGCCTCCACAAGACTTGCTGCTAACCTATAGTCTAAACAATCTATTGGGCTTACACCAAGCTTATCGCTTAATCCTGGATTCTGGATTATGGTTCGAAGAATGCGCACCAAAAGGAAATACAGCCTGTTGCTCTCATCATCGCGCGCCACGACGCCTTTAGCTGCCTGCACATCGCCATCCACAAAGGCATTAACAACATCCCTATGCATGCTGGCAACAATAGTGTAGCCCCTCCGAAGAATCTTCTCAGGCGGAAAACTTGAAGGCTCCAAGAGACACTGCAAAACAATTTTTGAATAATCCTCTTCGACAATCTCCAATCCAACAAGGCGCGTGGCAGTTTTCTTTATGATGTCCCGCACCTCAAAGCTTATACGCTCTTTAGACTCAACCCGAATAATGTCATAGCCCAGCAAGTATGCGCCTATAACCTCACGACCCAAATAAGGTCCAAGTTTAAGAGTAATCGTGCGTGGAGGGGCTTCAACTCCATATTGGGGGTCTATAAGAAGTTTGCCATTGCTTGTTTCGGATAGTGCGACTACGCCTCCGCGCTGGAGGCTATAGCGTTCAGCCCAAGACTTTGGGAGGCATACAAAGAATGTTCCGCTTGGAGTTTGCTGAACCTTGCGCAGTTCACCCATTCAAGTCACCTTTAAGCATACAATTGCTGTTGATGAATTTAAACAAAAATCGGATATATAAATTTAAACAAAAGTGTTGAAATTGACCGAAGAAAATCTAATTGGTATAGACTTAGCTGGAAAACCCAAAAATCCAACTGGAATTGCCCTCTGGAAACAAAAAAGAGTAAAGGCGCAACTCGCCTACACAGATGACGAAATTCTAGCGTACATAAAGGGCTTTAAGCCATCAATTGTAGCGATAGACGCGCCACTTAGACTCCCAAAAGCCGGAATCTTACGTAAGGCTGACAGAGAAATGATAAAATTAGGGTGCCGTGTTTTTCCTCCAATGTTGTCAGCTATGAAGACTTTAACCTTGCGAGCCATCAAGTTAAATGAGTTGATAAAGAAGGAAGACTTTAAAACCATAGAAGTGCATCCAACATCAACAAGAAAAGCTTTAGGCATGCCGTTAAAAGATTGGGGAAAGGTTCAAACACTCCTAAAATGTATAGGTTTAAAGGGAGACATCCAAGTGCGTGCTCTAACACCTCACGAGATAGACGCTGTAACAGCAACATTAACGGCGCATCTCTACGTTAAAGGGCAAACAGAAGAAGTTGGAGATGAAGAAGAAGGCTTTATAATCGTTCCAAAAAGGCAAGATTGGAGAAAGCTCAAACTATGAGCGAAACAGAAAAACTGCAAAAAGCTGTAGAGCTAACAATTGCGGCAGGATACCAACTGGATAAGGATGCATTTGAGTTCCTAAAGTCGATAACTTCTACGGAGGACCCAACAAAGGTAATCAGCAAGGTGCTAAAAAAAGTGAACTCTTTAAAGGAAAAGCCATTATTCATTAAAAAAAGCTTTCTAGAAAACTTGTTAAAGGAAGAATCCCCTACAAAGGAAAATCTCTCGCCAGCATCCCTCTTACAAACAGAAAAGCACTTAGAAGTCTTACAAGAACCTCGCCTCACAGAAGCAAAAAAACCATATCGCTCCTTCGCGGAAGAAATCGAATCGGATATAAAAATTCTCGAAGACCCAACGGAAAAGATTAGTTCAAGCGGAACATTAGAAGATTACCTCGAGTACTTTAAGGACAGATTCAGGCGCATGGAGAAACTTTTGAGGCAAAGAATAGACGTTAGAGGGGCATCATCAATTGTTGACACGTTCAAGGCTCCAGCGAACACAAAACTCAAAATAATCTGCATGATAACCGAAAAAAAGGAACTGCAACAAAAAATACTTTTAACAGTTGAAGACCTAAAAGCATCCACAACAGTTCTTGTTCCACAAAACGCCAAGAAAGAGGTGCTGGAAAAGGCACGTTCACTCTTACTTGACCAAGTTGTCTGTTTGGACGTGGCAAAAACAAGAAGCAACTTGCTAATAGTAGAAGACATAATCTTGCCAGACGTAGCCTCAAAATCTCCTGGTAAAGCGCCTCTGCCAGTTTATGCCGTGCTTACATCTGACATGCATGTCGGAAGCGCGAAATTTCAACGTGAAGCATTTAACCATTTTGTATTGTGGCTTAACGGGAAATATGGCGACGAAAGGTTACGCAATATTGCAAGCCATGTTAAATACGTGATAATAGCAGGCGACATTGTCGATGGAATAGGCGTTTACCCCAACCAGCTTAAAGAGTTAACAATAAAGAACATTTATGGGCAATACGAAAAAGCCGCCCAGCTCATCGAGCAGATACCAGACTACATAGAAGTCGTAATTATACCTGGAAACCATGACGCCCCAAGAAAGGCTTTACCCCAACCAGCAATCTCCAGCGAATTTCTGGAAACCCTACAAAAATCAAGAAAAGTACACTCACTTGGAAACCCATGCCGCCTCAACCTCCACAACGTAGAACTGCTATTATATCACGGAAGAAGCTTAGACGACATAACCTCAACTGTGCCAGGCGTCGACATAAACCACCCAGAAAAAGCAATGACATTACTCTTACAGTCACGCCATCTAGCGCCAATATACGGTGGTAAAACTCCCCTAGCACCAGAAAACAGAGACTTTCTTGTTATAGAACACGCACCAGATATCTTCCACGCTGGGCACGTTCACATTTTAGGGTACACAAGCTACCGTGGAGTCCTCGTCGTAAATTCTGGAGGTTGGCAAGAGCAAACAGACTACATGCGCAGAATGGGAGTAGTGCCAACTCCAGGAAAAGTTCCCGTAGTCAACCTTCAAACCCTTGAAGTCAATGTGGTATCATTCACTTAGGAAATTCCCCTGGCAATAAGCCTTGCAACACGCAATGGTTCTGGCATCCGTCCACAAAAAGAAAAAGCTTTTATGAGACCGCGTGCCCACTCGACAGTTTCGCCCACTACTTCTATGTAAACGGGCTCGGTGCAATCCATAACCTGTACCTCGTAAACTTTACCTAACTTTTCAAAAACGCTCCACCGCATTTCCCAATCCTTAAAATGTCTTCTAAGCGCACGCTTCACAGCCACATTATCCGGCTTCGTTCTAGATATAACCACAACTGGTTTCTCACATTCTTCATAAACCAATATCGGATCTATGATGTTAAAGCCAGCAAAGGAAACTCCAGAAAGAAGAACTGCTCCAAAATTCCACCCTTTAATCGCCTTCAGTAGAGTTTCCGTCGCGTCCATCCCATCAACAGTAATATTAGTAATGCGTACACTCTCAATTCTCGCTTCTAGAAACAGCACTGCTACAAGTTTGGCCTTTCTACTAATGCCCTTTCTGAAGCTTCCATCTTCAACTCCTATCACGGGAGTTCTTCGAAAGACATTTCGGTGCATGGTCAATCAAACGCCCAATCCTAACGTCACTACCAAACACATCTCTAATAAGACTACGGGCTATTTCCATCCTAATCTTTTTTGTGCGTCCATAACGGCCCATGCTTATAACTTTTGCATTAAGCAAGCCCATAGCGTCAAGTTCATTCACAAGGGTGCCTAAACGCCTTTGCGTCAAAGGCGCAACGCCCAATTCCCCACATAACTCTCCGTAGACTTCGTAAATTTCACCCGTGATGGTGCTACTAACACCCGCCCTATCCAAATGATATACACTTAAGATAACAAGTTTTGAATGTAAAGTCAAATCTTTCAGCGCCTCAACAACGCGGTTGTGTTCTATGTGCTTTTCCGCCTCCCGCACATGCTCCTCAGTAACAACAGAAGCCCCAACACGCTCAGCCACTTCGCCTGAAACCCGCAGCAAATCCAACGCTCGCCTAGCATCACCATGCTCCGCCGCAGCTAACGCCGCACACAAGCTTAACGCTGACTCTGACAAGGCGTTTTCGTTAAAGGCTAACTTAGCACGTTCCAACAAAATGTTCCTAAGTTCACTTGCATCATAGGGCCTAAAAACAATCTCTTCTTCACTAAGAGAGCTAAAAACACGTGGGTCAAAAAATTCCTTAAGCCGCAGATCATTTGAAATGCCAATTAAAGACAATTTGCTGTTATGCAAAGTTTCATTTATCCTAGTTAATTCATATAGAAGCCCATCCCCACGCGTCTTTATTAAAGCATCTATCTCATCCAAAATCACTATAAAAATCAATTGCGCCGCATCCAACGCCGTTCGAAACCTATCAAACACTTCACCAACAGATAATCCCGTGAAAGGCACACGTGTCCCAATGCTTTGGCAAAGGTTTGCAAAAACGCGATACCCAGAACCCGCCATTCGGCAATTTACATAGCAAAACTTGACAGGTGCACCGTACTCTTTCGCTTTTACTTCAAGATGTCCCAAGACATATTTTGTAACGGCAGTCTTTCCTGTCCCAGTTTTGCCGTAAATGAAAATGTTTGAACAGCGCTCCCTTTTTAAGACGGGAGCCACTTTTTCGCCCAACAGCCTAATTTGTTCTTCGCGATGCGGCAATCTATTTGGCAAGTAATCATGCCGAAGCACACTTCTATCTTTAAATATTTTTGTGTTTCCAACGAAGTTCGCGAATAGTTCATCAAGGATTTTTGTGCCACTCATTATGAAGCCTTCTCCGAAATTTCAAAGGATATGCCTACTCTTCCTTTGCAGTAATAAGCATCTCACTACAGAAAACTAAATTCACATCTAAACAAACTTTAAAAGTAACGTAAGAAATTGCTTTACGCCACACCCCACAATTTCTTCTGGAACTCTTTTTTACTCTTTAGATTAATGTTAATTTCTTCCTGAAAATGGAAGAAATATACTCTGAAAGGTAAACAATGAACCAAACAATTATAAAAATTCTAGTTTAAAAAGTTAGATTTCACAATAATTTGCCTTCGTCAGCTTAAAGTAAAACATGAACTTCCAATGGAAAAATAGGGGTGTGCCCTAAACCAACAAAATTGTCACTTTAACTAACTCCAATAACCTTTTCACCTTTTACTTACACTTTCTAACATTTCAATACGCGCCATTTGTTCACACATTGTGATTCTCATGTGAAATTTAAGAAAAAATGCTTCTTTTCTTCACACATTCTGGAAAATTTGCCTTTTTTATGCGACTTTCCTGTGAATGTGGCACCCCTACCTTTCTACTGGAAAATGCTGTTTACTCTCTTTTTTGATAGAAACTAAAAAAGTAAACAACTGTGAAGTCCGTAAAGAATGAAAAAGTAATTTTTTCCCTCCTTTTTAGCTTTGGAGACCGTCTTTAGCTGTTTACCAAGAACTTCTTCACCATAACACCTATAACTTGTTAACTGCAAAGTTGTGAATACACCTAGGTGTACACTGCTGATGCCGGCCCGAAAAATGCGAGTTGAACTATTCGACGAAGACGGTAACCGCTATACAATATCATTCGAAGGCCAAATTACTAGGGAGAAAGCTCTTCGCCTACTAGACCTTGTAGAACTCTTGGGTGGTGTACCGACTGGTAGAGGTAATGAAATAAACAGAGGGGTTTCTGAAAACGAGTTTTCTAAATACGATAAGGTGCGCATTGTTGTCCAGAAGCACTTTCCGCTTGTGTGGTTTACCTCTCATGATGTTCAGCTGGCGTATGAGCAAGAATTCAGAGAACCTATAGGACTTAGTACGGTGGCAACATACCTTTCCAGAATGTCAAGTAGAGGCTTACTCTTAAGGGCTGGGGCTTCAAAAACTCTAAAGTATAAGCTATCAACAAGTTATCCAAAGGCAATAATTGAAAGACAAACACCTTAACTTCATGATTGCTGCTGGGCTGATTCACTTTCTGTACGCTTTAAGAGCCTCCGCATCTCCTCTTTTACACTATACCTAAATGGAATTTTACTAGTATCCCTGTCCAAATAGCCCTCCTCATAAAGTTTCTTCATCAACCTCGCAGTATGCTCCCTACTAAGCTTAATTCTCTCCTTTATTTCAGGCGCAGTTTTAGGGCCTTCAGAGGCCAACATGTCCAAAACTGAAACTTCAGTATCCGTAAGCGGCGCCAAAGCCTTCTCTCTTTTTATTGGGATTACAGCCTCAATTTTAGTGTCTGAAACAACCGCAGAATACTTTGCTCGTTCCTCAATTGCAGCAAGGCGTGCAGCCAAATCCCTCTGCACATTCATGCTCTCTTGTAAGACTTTAGCTATTTCCCCTACTCTCCTTGTGGTAACCTCATTTTCACTTGTCAACGAGTTTATTCTCCCCTCCAAAGACTCAACCTTCCTACAAACCTCCTCAACCGCCTTCTTTGCGCTCTCACCTTTCGAGATTGCAGCATCAACTTTATACACAATTAAGCCTACTCTCTCTGCTTCTTGCTTTAATTGCCTATTAAAACTAAAAACTATATCACCAACAACCGCCTTTGCACTTTCATATTCTTTTCGAATCTTTTGAAGCTGACGGTAATAAAAATAACAAGTAACAACTGTTAAAGTGGACAAGATAACAGCAAACACCAAAACCTCCACATCAAACACCCCTGTGATTCACACGTGATTTACACACGAACATCACACATCACAGTTAACACGTAAAAAGATTTAAAGATTATGCTCTTCCTCGAAACGATATGACCCTATGACATCACACATCACAAAAACACGCACATAATTGTTACTCATACGGCTGGCAACGGCGCCTTAATTTTAGCTCTTTTCTGGTTTAACGCCATTTTTTGCCAGCTAGAAAAGTGAAGTAAGAAGGCGTGTAAGTTTTCATGTGACTTGTGATGTCACGCATTGCTTTGTTGGCGTTGCTGATAGCTTTTCTAAGCTTGTTTCAAGCTCTTCTCTAACGATTTTTATTATTTTTAGGTTCTCATCTGTGTTTGCCATGTTTTTATGTGCCTCTACGTACACTTTTAATCTGTTTGCTATTTCAATGTAGGGGTCAAGGGCTGTGCTTTCAAATACTCCTAGGTATCCTAAAAGTAGTATGGTGTATATTGACTTTATAACGTTCCCTTTGGCCTGTTTTAAAGTTCTATTGAACGCTCCGCGACTTATTTTAGCCTTTGTTAGCCTTAATCTGGCTTTTTCATCGTAATTTAGTGTTTTACCAGAGATATTTTCGGATAAAATGTCTATAAGCAACGTTTCAAGCTGTGTTTTTGTTAAGTGACTGTTTTTGTAGAGAATTTCAGTTATGGGGTCATTTAAAGAGCGCACCAACCATAAGTGGACGTTCTCCTTTAGCTTCAAACTCTTTCAACCACCGGCCTTCGATATGAATACAAATTTGTATACAAGCGTCACTTAAGCTTTGCTTAAAAACACCATACTTTTCAAACAGTTTGCAACGCAAACATTTTATTTTAACGAAACCAGTGCATATTGAGGGAAAATATTGAGTTCTCAATTTAAGCCCGCAGAACGCCTAAAAAACATAAAGCCTTCTGGAATTCGCCGATTTTTCGCTTTAGCCCAAGAAATGCCCGACGCAATCAACCTCAGCGTAGGAGAGCCAGACTTTTCTCCTCCACAACACGCAATAGAAATGGGTTTGAAAGCGGCAAAAGAAGGGAAAACGCATTACACTCCCACTAATGGCATCCCAGAGTTGCGTGAAGCATTAGCCAAAAAGGCCTTCAGCGAGTATGGACTCAATTATGACCCTAACTCAGAAATACTAATTACATCAGGCGGAATCGAGGCTATCTTTCTAGCACTTTTTGGTTTTGTAAATCCAGGCGATGAAGTTCTGATTCCTGATCCGGGCTTTGTGTGTTACGAGCCTTGTGTTCGCTTAGCTGGAGGAATTCCAGTTTCTATTCCTCTGTTAGAACATAACGGTTTTGTACCTTCTATTGAGGATGTGATGTCATTTATCACGGATAGGTCACGTGTGATTATGCTGAATTATCCTAACAATCCTACAGGGGCAACGCTTTCTTTTGATGATGCAGCGATGTTGGCGAAGATTGCTGTCGAACATGACCTTCTTGTGATTTCTGATGAGGTTTATGAAAAGATAATTTATGATGGGACTAGACACTATTGCCTTGCAACTTTTCCTGGAATGCGTGAGCGTACATTAATTGTTAACTCTTTTTCCAAGACTTATGCTATGACTGGGCTGCGGATAGGCTTCATTTATGGTCCTAAAGAGCTTCTTTCACCTTTATGGCTGATACACCAGCATACAATTGCGTGCATTAATAGTATAGCGCAGTATGTTGCGTTGGCTGCGCTTGAAGGGCCGCAGGAATTTGTGAGAGATATGGTGCGGGAGTTTGACAAAAGAAGGCGGCTGGTTCATAAGAGGCTTAATGAAATTGGAGGATTTGATTGTGCGCTTCCTAGAGGCGCATTTTATGTTTTCCCTAGCATCGAAAATTTCGGGATGCCTTCTGAACAGTTTTCAGAATATCTTGCAAGGGAGGCGCATGTACTAACTGTTTCAGGTTCTTCATTCGGACGTTATGGCGAAGGCTACATAAGGATTTCTTATGCAGCGTCATATGAGCAGTTAGAGGAAGCAATGAACAGAATTGAGAAGGCAGTTAAGAAGCTTCAATAAGTGAAAGTTATAGGCGCTTAGCGCTTTCCTTTAGCTCATCAAAAAGTTCTGGGCGTAAATCTTTAAGTGTTGGCACAAAAGTTTCTACTGGTTTGATATCACTGTAATTGACATCACACATCACAAGGTCTTCTTCGTCATACTTGGCTTGAATTAACACTTTGCCATTTGGTCCAACAAGTCTGCTTCCTCCCCAGAATTGTAGCCCGTTTTCTATTCCGGCAAGATTTACGTATGCCAAAAACGCCGCGTTTTCCATTGCTCTAGCAACCGTTAATGCTTCAAAAAAGGCTTTTCTAACTGCTGGTGAAGCTGAAATGCAAACTATTAGCTGAGCTCCTTTGAGACGCGTTAATCTACTCAACTCTGGAAAGAATATGTCGTAGCAAATTATTAGCCCTATCTTTCCAAGTTTTGTGGTTAGCGCCACTGCCTCATAGCCCTGCCTAAAATACCTTTTTTCCTCAAACACACTATGTGTTGGGAGGTGCATTTTGCGATATTTGCCAACAAATCCTTCGGGACCTACAAGCACTGCTGAATTGTAGATTGTTGCCTTTGTTTTTTCGCTTAATTCTGGCATGCCAAAGACGACGTATGCTCCAGTTTTCTTTGCTATTTTTTCCATAGTTTCTGTTGATGGTCCAGGTATCGTCTCTGCTAGATTGTATATTTCATCTCGAACCACATAGCCGGTCAGTGAAAGCTCTGGGAAAATTACAAGGTCTGCTTTCTCTTTTGTGGCTTCTGTTATGATTTTTTCCATTTTTTCTAGGTTTCTCTTTTTGTCTGCTCGGTGGCAGTTCATCTGTGCGAGTGCAACTTTGAAGTTTTCCTTCATTCCTTTTCATCTCCACATTTAACAGATGTCTCTAGGGAGTCTGAAATCTGCGCCAATAGTCCTATATTCAATTTTCGTTGTCAACGGCAACCGCCTCTTATGTTCAGCGGCAAGCCACCTGCGCTTAATTTTTTCCACAAAATCATCCCTTAATCCCAGCTGATTAGCTATGTCTTTAGTTTCCATGAAATGCTCTAAACCGTAAAGAATCAAATCCAAAGTTTCATACTTTATTCCCAGCTCTTCTTCTGCAAATTGTCCCGGCCAAAGTCTCGGTGAAGAAGGTTTTGTTACAATTTCTTCTGGGACGCCTATGTAGCGTGCAAGTTTCCGAACTTGTGTTTTGTATAAGTCCATTATCGGCGATATATCTGCTGCAACATCTCCCCACTTGGTAAAGTAGCCTATCATTGTTTCTGATTTGTCTGAGCTTCCGCACACCAGCATGTTAAATTTGTTTGCGTAATAGTAAATGTAAATCATTCTGACGCGTGCCTTTATGTTGCCTTTACAAAGGTTATCTTTATAATCAAAACTTGGTATTGAGTTATAAAAGGCTTTTAGGATAGGTGTGATGTCGATTTTTTCCGTCTTTAACCCAAACTTTTTAGCCGTAGCTTCGGCGTGTTTGACGTCTTTAGCGTTGTATGCTTCTTTTTCTGGCAGCATAAGGCCCAAAACGTTTTCCCCGCCTATGGCTAGTGCGGACAGTGCTGCCACTGTACAACTGTCAATGCCGCCTGATAAACCTAAAACTATGCCCTTTGCACCGGATTTTTCCACATAATTTCTTATGAACCGTCTTATTTTTTCTTCAACTTCGCTCCAGTTCAATTCAAGAGCATCCAACGTTAACCTCAACGTGCGTGCGCCTCACTTTCTATGGTTACAAGCAGATATTTAAGGACAAACATAAAATAGTTGAGTGTCATAGAATTTTTAGGCATAGAAGGAAGTCGAGATGGGGCGTAGAAGAAGGAAGGTTGTTCGAATCCCCAAAAAACGTTTGCCTAGATTCTTCTCTTGCCCTAGATGTGGAAAAGAAACTGTGCGGGTTGAAATATTACGCGAAGAAGGGCGAGCTATAGTAGGCTGCAGCAACTGCGGCTTAAAGGAAGAGTTCCAAGTAAAACCCGCACAAGCAGAAGTGGATGTTTACTGCATGTTCACCGACAAAATCTACTCTGGTGCCCGAAGTACAACGGCATAACCAATCTGACGGAGGGTGCTGTTATGATAGGACGAGTTGAGAAATATTTGCTTGAAAAAATCGAATCAGAAGGGGCGATTCACCTAACACTTATCGACCCGGAAAAAGTAACGGCATCACAAGCGGCTAGGGCCGCCTACAAAGCTAAGATCAGCGGAACTGCTGGAATAATGGTTGGCGGGTCAACACTATCAACAGTTAGTCACCTTGATAATGTCTTAAAAGCTATTAAGCGCGCCGTTGATGTGCCAGTTATATTATTCCCTGGCAATGTGAATGGAATAAGTCGGCACGCAGATGCCATATGGTTCATGGCGCTTCTAAACTCTACGGACCCGTACTTTATTATAGGCGCCCAAATTTTGGGGGCACCTCTCGTCAAAAAATACCGTTTAGAGCCTATTCCGATGGGCTACATAATTGTTGGTGAGGGCGGAACAGCGGGCATCGTTGGTAAGGCTATTCCAGTTCCATATGATAAACCCGAGGTTGCAGCCGCACATGCATTAGCGGGACAGTACTTGGGCATGCACTTTATTTATTTGGAGGCCGGGTCTGGCGCCAAAAAACCAGTTCCTCCTGAAATGATAAGAGTTGTCAAAAAATGTATTGATGTTCCGCTTATAGTTGGCGGTGGCATAAAGTCAAGAGAGCAAGCTTTGACTGCAGCATCTGCCGGCGCTGATGTTATAGTTACTGGTAACATTGTTGAAAGGGCTGATCTTAAGCATCGCGTTTCCGAGATTATTGAGGGTATAAAACGCTTTAGGCTGTGAGCAAAGGTTGACAGCTTTTGAAAACCATTCTAAAGCATTAAAGAAGGTTCTGGGCGATGAGAACATTCGCGAGTTTTGGCCAGATTTTGAACCGCAGTATGACGAGCATGAATATGCTTGGACAACACTAAGAGGCTTGGGTGAGGTTTTACTGCTAAATTGTGGAGGATGCGATGGGCCCTCAGATGTTAGGCATAAACGGTGCGAGGAATGCGTTGAAAGAATGAATAGAATTGCAAAAGAGGCATATCAAAAGGCAATGGACCATAAAAAGGATAAGTGGGACGCCCTCTTTTTGTGTAGAATTCATACGGAGTGAGCCGCATTCGCTTTTGCTGCTTTTGACGTGAACTTGTTGTAAAAACAAAAATAGCATCCAAAACTATTGTGAAACGTGTGAGTTGCAATTGAACAGTCAAATGAGCGAAGCTTATCGCCGATACATTGAACACATTGAAAATGAGTTTTGGCGCCTCTATTGCATAAGTGAAAAGGCACGAGAAAAAGGGTTTGACCCAGCGCTTAAGCCTGAATGCAAAGTTGCAAGAGATCTCGCTGACCTTGTAGAGGGGCTTGTTGGACCGAAAGGTGTTGCTGAAAGCATTAGAAAGTTAAGCGATAAACTTCCAAGAGAGGAGTTAGCCTTCAAAATTGCGGAGGAAATAGTTTATGGCAAATTTGGGCATATGGAACCTGAAGAAGCAGCAGACCAAGCCATAAGGACTGCCCTTGCGATATTAACAGAGGGACTTACGGCTGCACCGCTTCAAGGAGTAGCAAAAGTGAAAATCAAGACAAACTTTGACAGAACACGTTATTTGGCGATATACTTTGCTGGTCCAATAAGGTCTGCTGGCGGCACAGACCAAGCATTAACATTAATCATTGGCGATTTCATAAGACGTCTCCTCGGGCTTGACCGCTATAAGCCTAGGGAAGAGGAAATACTGCGCTTTGTTGAGGAGATACGCCTTTACGAGCGCTCTGTTGGGCGCTTCCAATATCACGTTTCAGATGAGGAATTGGTGAGAGCGCTTCAGTGGCTGCCCGTGGAGGTAACGGGCACGGAATCTGACCCATTTGAGGTTTCCACTTTTCGAAATCTTCCACGTATAGAAACTAACCGCGTTAGGGGTGGTGCCCTACGGGTTGTGAATGATGGTATTGTTGGCAGGGCGCCTAAAGTCTATGCGATTGTTGAGAAACTCGGCATTCAAGGGTGGGATTGGCTCAAAGAATTTCGCAAAAAATCCGAGAAAAAATCATCTGGGTTTATGGACGATGTTATTGCTGGACGCCCTATATTCTGCTTTGCTTCGAGCCGTGGGGGCTTCCGTTTAAGATATGGGCGAGCGCGTAATACTGGGTTAACGGCAGTCGGCGTTCACCCAGCAACTATGTTCATACTCAATGGTTTTCTTGCAGCAGGCACCCAAATGCGCCTTGAACTTCCAGGAAAGGGAGGCATCGCTGTTCCCGTTGATTATTTGGAGCCTCCTGTTGTGCTTTTAAGGGATGGCTCTGTTGTTCGTGTAACTTTGGAAAACGTCAGCGCAGTGAAAGATCAAATTTCCAAAATTTTGTTTCTTGGAGACATTTTGATTAGCTTTGGAGATTTCTTATACAATAATAAAGTGCTCTTGCCTTCCGGATATGTTGAAGAATGGTGGGTTGAAGATTTAAAGCAAGCTATTGCTAGAAGGTTTAGTGGGGACATAAATGAGGCTTCTAAGGCTTCTTGTGTTCAAGTTGATAGGCTTAAAGCATTTTTGAATAATCCCTTTGCCAACAAACCTACGATAAAAGAGGCTGTTGACCTTTCATTAGTGTTGCGTGTGCCTCTTCATCCAGCATTCACGCTTTTCTGGTCTAACCTTGATTCTGCTGAAGATGTTAAGATGCTTAGGACGTGGCTTATCAGTTCAAGAGTGCGGTATGAAAATGGGTTAATTCAAGAAATTGTTGGCATCAACAACCCAGATGTTAAGGGCGCTTTAGAAGCGATTTATTTACCCCACAAAGTTCTCGGCGATAAAATTGTTGTTGAGGGTGAGTGTGCGCATGCCCTTGCTGTTTGTCTGCGTTACGGGTCAACGGAAAACGTGGATTTGCCATCTGACAAACCAATTAGTCAAGTGGTTAGTGCACTTTCTGGGCTTGAGATAAGAGACAAGGCGCCAACTTTTGTTGGTGCAAGGATGGGGCGTCCGGAAAAAGCAAAAAGAAGAGAGATGAAACCGCTTGTTCACGTTCTGTTTCCAGTTGGTCTGGGTGGGGGTTCGCAAAGAGACATTGTAGAGGTTGCGCGGAAGGAACCCTACTCAGTTGAAGTTGTTAAACGTAAATGTCCTTCATGCAACTCTTTTACCTTCAGAATAAAGTGTCCAAACTGTGGAACGGAAACGGTTCTGGAAAGGATTTGCACCAAATGTGGCAGAAATTTGAAAGAAAGCGAGTGTCCAATCTGCAAAATGCCCACCAAAGCTTACCAAAGACAAGTTTTCAATTTTAAGGAATTACTTGAAAAAGCCTGCGTTAGACTCGGAGTTTCAGTTCCTAAAATTTTGAAGGGTGTAATAGGCTTAACGAACGAAACAAAGACTCCGGAAATCGTTGAAAAGGGTGTTCTGCGTGCAAAATATGATTTGTCCGTTTACAAGGATGGGACAATACGTTTTGACGCTACGAACGCGCCTTTAACACACTTTAAACCCTCTGAAATTTGGGTGTCTTATGAAAAGCTTAGGCAAATCGGCTATACTAGTGACATGTTTGGCAATCCTTTGACGAGCGACGACCAAATTTGCGAGTTAAAGGTGCAAGATGTTATCATTCCGCTAAAGTGCGGTGAATACTTCGTTCGAGTTGCAAATTTTATCGATGAACTTTTGACCAAGGTTTACGGACTTGCTCCATATTACAACATAAAGCGAGTGGAGGAGCTTGTGGGACACCTTGTCGTAGGATTGGCACCTCACACGTCTGTTGGAATTTTGGGGCGCATTGTCGGCTTTACAAACCTAAATGTTTGTTACGCGCATCCAATATGGCATTCCGCAAAGCGTAGGGATTGCGACGGCGATGAAGACGCTTTAATGCTTGCGTTAGACACGCTGATCAATTTTTCCCGCGAATACTTGCCATCGCAGATAGGTGGGATAATGGATGCCCCGCTGCTCCTAATACCTATTGTTAATACGGCTGAAGTTCAAAGGCAAGCTCATGACTTTGATGTTGCGAGTGCGTATCCTCTCGAATTTTATGAGAGAACATGGGATAGGGCTGAGCCTAAACAGTTAAGCGGCTTAATAGACCTTGTTGGACATAGACTCGGGATGGAGGCGCAGTTTGAAAGCTTCAACTTTACAACTCCAGTTTCAAACATAAACCATGGAAACGCTGAAAGCTCCTATAAACGACTCAAGACAATGATTGACAAGCTGAACAGTCAACTTGAACTCGCCGAAAAAATTGGGGCGGTGAACGCCAGAAAAGTAGCCTTAAAGGTATTAACTAAACATTTTATGCGTGATATCGCTGGGAACATGCGTGCTTTTTCCACGCAAGGTGTTAGATGTAAATCGTGCAATAAGCGTTACCGACGTATTCCACTCCGCGGAGTTTGCACTCATTGTGGAGGACAACTGACATTAACCGTTTACCGTGGCGGTATCGAAAAATACTTTGAGGCTGCTCAAAACTTGGTTGAAAAATACAAGCTACCGCAATACTATGCTCAGAGAATATTGCTTGTTAAGGAGGAAATTAACTCTCTGTTTGAGGGTAAAAAACCGCGGCAAATCAGTTTGACAGACTTCTCTTAAGAAAGTTTTTCAAGTAATGCGCCAATAATATCTCTGATGATATGTTAAAGGAACCCTATCACCCCAAGGCATACTTGGAAGGCGTGAAAAACATCAAACGTGGACTTATTGCAAGGACAAAAATACTGAACGTTTTAGATAGAGGTCCAGCTGATGCAAAAACGCTTGTTGAATACACGCAAATGCACTACAATGTTGTTATGCACCATTTAAGGCTTTTAGAAGCCGAGGGACTCGTTGGGCGAAAGAGAAGCAAACCGAATGTTTGGGCGCTTACTGGTCTAGGACAGAAACGCCTAATTTAAACCGTGCCTAAAACGTGCATTGACATGGGTTTTGCCCGCATTTTGGACATTTATTATCGTATTTGATAAGGGCGGCTGTTTCAAGGTCTATGTTAACAATGTTTGCAAGCGAAGCAAGCCAAGCGATGACATCTGCGAACTCGCCTTCTATAGCCTTCCTATCCGCGGTTTTTAGCGCTTCGCCAAGCTCCTTAACCTCGTCAACAAACCAATCAAATGTTTTTGCTAAGCCTCTTTCCGAATCCCTGTGAAAGTATAGCTGCTGCATTAACTTCTGAAACTCATGTATATGCACAAGTTTTCCTCCGTCATCACATTAGCCTTAACGTCATTATACGTTTAAAGTTTTGATTAAATTAGGCGTTTTTGTTCCTTAGAGATTATGTGGAACACCTTGACGCCTTTCTTTTCAAGGTATGCTGAGATAAACCTTCTATGGCAGTATTTTGGGTTTGGTTCCATGCACATTATACACGTTCTTTTTCGAGAGGCTGTCTCAAGCAGTTTGCTGATTCCCTCCTTGAACATTTTGGTTCGTATGTGCGCCCTATACCCGCCTTTTCTATAGCCTCCAAGCTCTTTTCCCAACCAGACATACTCTATGCCGTTTTCTGGAAGCCATTTTTCCATGTTTTCTCTTTTAAAGTGTTCGACTTTTGAGGTTGGGAAACTCCGAACATCCACCAAAACTTGGATTCCAAACTCTTTTAAGAATTCAAGAAAGGCGTTTATGGAGCGGTTGCTGTGTCCAATAGTCCATATCGTTAGTTCCAAATGTTATCGCTTGCTTCCCGCTTCAGCGAATTTTTATGTACTCATAAGCTTCTGTACTGTTTTCGAAGCAATAATGAACCTTTTGGTAACTGCGCCTAAACTCAGCCACATCCGCTTTTACTTTTTCTAGTGGTTCCTTGTCTATTACTACGCGCTTTATGAATTCTGCTATCTCAACCATTTCCGACTCTCTCATTCCAAGCCTTGTAACCTCTGACACACCAAGCCTTATGCCGCCTGGATGCTGGAAGTGTCTTCCTTCTTTAATGTCCCATGGCAACAAATTCCTGTTAATAATTATGTTTGCCTTCTCAAGAGTTTCTTCAATTGTGCCGCCGTCGCCATGCTTTGTTATGTCTATTAGGATTACATGGGATTCCGTGAACCCTTTATGCTCCGCCAAAACGTTAAATCCTCTCTCATAAAGCGCTTGAGCCAATGCTTTGGCGTTTTTAACTATTTGACTTGTGTATTCCCTTCCAAATGCGAGCATCTCCGCACATGCGATTGTTACACCCGCAACTGCGTGTAAGTGGTGGTTGCTTACCATACCTGGAAATGTTGCCCGCTTTATTTTGTCTGCATATTTTTCCCAAGATAAAACTCCCCCGTGTTGCGGTCCAAAAAACGTTTTGTGTGTGCTTAGACTAACAACATCCGCGCCTTCCCTTAATGGGTCTTGGAATTGTCCTCCAGCAATAAGCCCCGCAACGTGTGCCGCGTCGTAGCCGATTGTTCCTCCAATAGCCTTTATTGTGTCAGCTAATTCCTTTAGTGGATGTGGAAATGGAAAAACACTTGCGCCGAACATGACGAGCTTTGGCGGTTTTCCCTCTGCCGCGAGCTTTTCAATCTTGTCCTTCGCCTTGTCTACATCAATATTCAACTCTTTGTAGTCAAGAGGCAAATACTCCACATTCAAACCGTGAACAGCGCCAGCTGTTCCACCAAGCTCCTTCTTGCCCATTGTTATGTGCCCGCCACATGGTATTGACAAAGCCATCATTGTATCGCCAGGTTCAGTAAACGCTGTATAAACAACCAAGTTTGCGACAACTCCTGAGATGGGGCGGACATCAACGAACTCTGCCCTAAAGAGTTTTTTCATAAGTTCAATGCACTTAAATTCTACCTGATCTATGAAGCGGCATCCAGCGTAAACGCGTTCTCCAGGCCAGCCTTCAGCGTAGCGGTTTCCGAAGTCCGTTGTTAAGGCTTCTCTGACTGCTGGGCTTGGGATGTTTTCGCTTGCTATTAATGGGATGCATTCTTGGAACCATTTATGATGGTTTTGAAGCAATTCAAACACGTAATCATATTCTTTGCGGTATGTCTCCATCAGTGACACCTTGCATCACAATATCGGCTATTCAGAGATAAAAACTCTTTTGAAACCGCCATAACATTAATAATGGCGAATGGTGAAATATCAAGCTTGAGGGTTGGACTGTACATGAGTAAGAAAAGGAAAGAACGTTCAGCGCCAATGCCAGCAGCAAGCGCGGGACTGCTGCGCTTCTTTGAAGAGGAAACTGAAGGCATAAAAGTCAGACCCGAACTTCTCGTTGGCTTAGCAATAGTCCTAATAATAATCTGCGTCTTAGCAAACGCCTTCTTCTAACGTTCTATCTAGCGCTTTGAAGGCGCGTGTAAAACCTCTATTCTCTGAACAGAGTTCAAGTGGACAAATATTTCGCTTCTTTCTTCTCTGCCAGCTACTTGTGGTATGGGCTGGGCTATTGTTGAACGCAGTATTATGGCTTCTGCGTCTGAGAGCCATATGCCAGAAGGTTCACGTGTAACAGCGGCAAGCACGCCTTCAAAGCCATAGGAGGGGTCCAGAATAACGCGTATTTTTTTACCTAAATTTTTCTCTAGCATGTGGAATATTGTTGGTGGGATTTCCTGTTCTGGCATGCGATTCGCAAAATGTTATAGTAAACACTTTTAAGATAAAACAGTTACCCTTCACTACATCATGTTTTCCCCAAAGTCTCAAGTCTCAAAACGTTTTAACGTAGCCTCCTCATTTTCCAGTTTCATGTAAAATTGGTTAATCTTTTCTTCACCGATTATTTAGGAGAGTGTCTTAAATTTCGTTTGTTGCCTTTCTGGCAGAGACTCGCGACATTTTAATATGTAAGTGAGTTCATCATTGAAGACTTATTTGAGAGGGTGTATGTGGTAAGCAAATCCTTTAACTCTCTTAACGATTTCATGGACAGCGCCGTTAAACATTACTCCTCACTATTCAAGCTTCCAACCTATGGCACGATGGTTTTTGTTTTGACTTTATTGTGTGCTGTTGCAGGAATACTTTTCTCGCTGATTCTTTTCTCCTTCCCCTTCAGCTTGTTGTGGGGTTTGCTTTTAGGCGTTTTATTGCTTTTTGTGAGTGTGCTTTTAGACTATGCCAATAGCACGTTAATTTTGAGAGGGGACGTAATCTATGACATAAGAAGAACAGCAGGGTTATCCATATTCAGTTGGGGGGTCTGGCTTTTCTTCATTTTTCTCGGCAATGTTTCCGCTCCTTTTTTGGGCAAACTTTGGGGAGTTAAACTATGCCTTCTAGGTTTTTCTGCCGCAATGATGTTTCGGCTAACGGTTTTTCTCTCAACTTCACCTTCAAAAACCGAGAAGCTTTTCATAGCAGCTCTGATTAACCCCTTTTTATGCTGGCTTCTGTTTATGGCAACATGGGCGTTAACGGATTCTTCTGCATTGCTCTCTTTAATCACTTTTCTGGCTCCAGCGGTGGCAATAGGCATCGCTTCAAGCATGCTCTTTACACACTTGGTAAGTCAAGTTGGAGTTGAGGTAATTGGGCTTTCGGGATTGTCAATTTTCAAGGCTTTCTTACTTAATTGGATTACAAACCTGAACGAACCATTTGAGAAAATCTTAGAGGAACTAGGTGAAACACGCGACGTTAAGGTTGATTTAATTGAGTTTAGCTCTAAAAAGCCAAGAGCGATTGTAGTTGTTCCCTCCGTTCATCCAGGACCATTTAAGAATGTGGGAAGCAGTCTTCTCCCTTCAATGATAAAAAGATCTCTGGAAGATGAGATTGGATGCACGGTTTGTGTTCCACATGGTTTGCTTGGTCACGAGTTTGACCTAGCCTCTCAACTCCAAAATGAAAAGATGATAAGAAGCATTGCTGAAAACGTGTACTTTGATGCTTTTGAAGATAAAGCTTCTCCGTTCATCAAAGTAAGTGATGGCAAAGCAACTGCATGTTGCCAAATTTTTGGGAAAACAGCCTTTATTGCGTTTACACTTGCGCCAAAAACAACAGAAGATTTCCCCCAAGAATTGGGTACACTTGTATGCCGAGAAGCTGAAAAATTGGGATTAGAACACTGCATAATTGTTAATGCACACAACAGCATTGACGGAACATTAAACATGAATGAGATGCTGGTTTCACTGGGGAATGTTGCCTCTTCTTGCCTCGAAAAGGCGGTTTCATTAAAACGTTTACCCTTTGAAGTTGGCGCCGCCACAATCTTTCCAAAGGAGTTTAACCTTAAAGATGGAATGGGGCAAGGAGGCATTACGGTAATAACCGTAAAGGTTGGTAAGCAGAAAACCGCTTATGTGGTGATTGATGGTAATAACATGGTTTCTGGACTACGAGAAAAAATACTTTCCGCGCTTCACACGATTGGCGTTGATGAAGGCGAAGTTTTTACAACTGATACGCACTCTGTAAACGCCATTGTTTTAAACGAACGAGGGTATCACCCAATAGGCGAAAGAATAGGTCACGAAAAGCTGGTTACCTACATAATAGAGGCAACAAAAAATGCTCTGGATAATATGGAACGTGTTGCCGCTGCTTGCCGTACAATAACAGTTTCTAATGTTAAAGTTATTGGAGAAAGTCTGTTAGCAAAATTGTGCCTTTTAATAGATAAGGCGCTCAAAAGGGCAAAAGCCACAGCAATTCCAATTTTTGCGACAAGTGGCTCGCTTTTAATGTTGATTTTAGCTTTAACCTAACCTAACACTAATAAGAGTGAAGCAGTCCAAATTTCAATCTCCAATAGAAGGTGGAGACTTT
>JBNAWC010000003.1:11668-53173 GCA_049700035.1 Candidatus Bathyarchaeales archaeon | reverse complement strand
CTATTAGTTTTTCAGCCAACTCAACTGGCTTTACGCTTACTTTCTTGGCTAGTTCAAAGCACATTGACGAGGCTAACTGTCCAAACTCTATGTTCGGCGGCTTCTCCAAGGCTAAAACTGGCTTTTCTGCTTCTGGAAAACGTTTCTTTAGGGCTTCTTCTAAAATCTTTTTGCATTCTTGGCGGAAATCGGCAAACGGGCTTTCTGAAGTCATCGAGACGTTCTCCATTGTGTTATGCGTTTTTCTTAAACCTTAAAAGGTTTAGGTTATATTTTAATTTGCAACATTAAGTCATAATTGGCTATAAGGGCGCAAGTCAAAATGGCTACAAAAATAATCTTTTCAGAAAAATGTCTAGGCTACGGTTCACTGCACATCGAAAGTCCAGAAAGAGTCAGAAAAGCCTACGAAATTCTAAAAGCGAAAGGCTACGCGTTCCTAGAGCCAGAACCAGCGTCTGAAGAAGACATACTCAAAGTTCATGACGCAGAATACGTTTGGAACTTGAAAAAGGGACTAGTCGAAGACGTAGACACACCAGCCTACGAAAACATCTACGAGTACGCGAGGCTTGCGGCTGGCGGCGCCATACTCGCGGCAAAGGTTAATGGGTTTTCGCTTATGAGACCGCCTGGGCATCACGCTGGAAGAAGCGGAAGAGCGCTGGGTGCCTACACAAGGGGTTTCTGTTATTTGAATAACATAGCCATAGCCGTCAAGCATTTGAACAAGCCGACTTTAATTTTAGATATTGATGGGCATCATGGAAACGGGACGCAAGAAATCTTCTTGGGAGACGAGAATGTAACATACATTTCTCTTCACAAGTATCCGCATTATCCTGGTACTGGAAGCTTTTCTGAGGGCAACTGCCTAAACTTTCCTTTGGAGGCGGATTGTGGTGAAGCGGTTTATCTGGAAACTTTGGCTAGGGCCATTCGGAAGGTTGATGCTGACAAGTTTAAAGTGGTTGCAGTTTCAGCTGGCTTTGACACTTATGCTGGAGACCTTGCGTCGCTTGGCTTGACTGAAAAGGCTTACAGGGAAATTGGGGAACTCATTAAGGGTTTGATGAAGCCAACCTTCTTTGTTTTGGAAGGCGGCTACAACGGCGAAATCATTGGAAAAGCCATACATGAACTGCTAACTGGATTTCAAAGCTAGCTGATTTCTCCAAAGAATTCAAGAATCTTCCTTGGGCTGAAAATTGTTAATCTGGCGTTTGTCAGTTGTCTGCCAATTTTTGGAAGTAGTCCAGCGGCGTCTGTTCCAAGTTTGCATGTTATGGCATGTTCAAAAAGCCCCATTGACTCCACATCGACGATGTCCCTTAAGCATCGCGTAGCCCTTAAACTGAACATTACTTCTTCACGGGTTGTCCCCAAGATTATTAACCTATCAAGAAGCGATTTCACCCAGCCTCTATAAATTTTGAGCGGCTTCTCTGAAAATGTTGTTTCTATGATGTTTTCCTCCGTATTTATTGCTGAAACTTTAACTGTTAATGGCAAATTTTCGCAAAAACCATACAATTCCGCCAATTTTTTAAGCGCAAGTTTCCTTCCGTCAGCCAGCAGTGCCTGCAAATGCTGAAGCGTTAACGTGGCTTCCACTTTTTGTGGAGAAAAAACTCCTATGTCAAGCGTTATTCTATCTTTGTTGATTGCTGTTGTGTACCCTTTCAGTGTTGAAAATGTTGCAATTTCTTCAATGGTTTTTGGGCATACGCCTATTTCATCGCTTATATAGCGTAGCGCTATGTTTTCGTCCTCGCCTGAGATTGATGCTTGAACCCAATTGTTTAGTGTTCCGCAAATTTGGGTTTTAACCTGCAATCCCTTAAGTTTTGATTTTAGAAATTTTTCCACAACTTCAAGATGATTTTCGCTGTAAGTTTTTATGGCTAATGTTGTTATGGGCACTTGCAGTCGCCTATTAAACTGGTCATTTCCTCATGCAACTTCAGTATGCGCATAATTGCCGCTTTCGGAAGCTTTTTCGAAAAACTCTCTATGGTTTTTTCTATTGGCACTCTTTGTGCTCCCTCAATCAGCTTGTCGCTGTAGGCAACAATTTTTTCTTCAAGAGTTTTTGGAACGTAAATGTCTTTTGGCCATCCGAGTTTTTTCGCTTCGCTTGGTGTTATTCCGCCGCCTACATGCCTTTTGATTATTACTATTATTGGCTCTGGCAGGGACATTGCTTTTGCGATTTCTGCGCCTATAACTGCATGGTGGACGCTGTGGGTTTTTGCTCTTCCAATGTCATGTAACAGCGCGCCGATTTCCACAAGGTTAAGGTCGATTTCTAATCCTTTTTCTTTGCATGTTTTTGCGATTTCTAGGGCTAGTTCAGCCACTGCCTCACAGTGTTTTATAACGTTTTTTGAGCATCCAGCTTGTATAAGAATTTGTATTGCCTCTTCTCTTGACGGGAGCTTTTCACTCACCAAGTTCCTTCCTTAACTGTTCAACTTTCCGCGTTAAGGCTTCAACTATCTTATCGTTATCATAATACATCAGCGGTTTTCCACATGTTGGACAGCGGAAGACAAGTTCGACAGCCTCTTCAAATGGTATTCTTCTGCACCCCACCGTTGAACAATAGTAAAAGTCATGGTTTTTCTCATATTCCAGCCTTATGTTCAATTTCTCCAGCACTCGGCGTTTTTGGCTTAGTATAAAACCTTCAAGCTGGTTTGGTTGGAGTTTCCAGTGGAATATGAACCATCCAGTTTTTGGGTCGCGTGTTCTTCTTAGGCTTACAAGCGAATGGTCGTAAAGCTTGTAGAGTATTTTGCGCACTGTGTTTAGCCTTATTCCCGTTTTGTTGGCTATTTCGTCGTCTGTTATTTCATCAGAATTCTTTAGTATTTCGATTAGTTTTACGGCTTCTTCTTCGCCTAGTGCTTGTGCAACTTTCATCAGCGTTGCATCGTTTATTGCTGACATAATAGTCACTTTTGCTTAATTGTTGAACAATTGCCTCTCTTCTACAAATATATGTTATAAGGCTTTAATTTAAATTTCTTTGTGAATCTGAATCAGATTTAACCTTGCCTCTTACAACTTTCTTCCCGCGCTTTTGAGGAATTATCCGCATCTTCGCATCTTCGAAATTTCTAGCCAAAGCTTTACCTTCAAAAAGCCTATCAAGAAATATGGCTAGGCTGGCACATTCAGAGTGCGGCTGATTCCCGATGGCTACGTTAAAATCCGAAACTTCTTCAGAGAAGAATTCTCTTGGAACTTTTTGACTTCCAACAATTACTAAAATGTCTTTTCCAGAATTTCTTATTCTTTGTAGCACGTCGCTTGTTTGGATGTTTTCGCCGTAGGCAGTTAAGTGCACAACAATTCCGCCTTTGGCTCTCCATTTTTCTACGGCTTCTCGCCATGGAGTTCCCATTTCAAAATGGAATGGTCCACCCCAATTTTCAGCAACCTTTTTGACTGTTTTTTGGATTTTCTGGTCTTCTATATCTGATAGTATAAAGCCTTCTGCGCCTAGTGCTCGGGATGTGAGCGCCACATGAGTTGTGAGTCTTGCGTCTCTTTTTGGTCTGTGTCCCCATCTTAAAACGAAAACTTTTGGCATCAAATCTTCACTGGTGTATTTTTTCGATTTTTCCATTGAAATTTTCCACTTGGCTTTTAACTTTTTCCGCGAAGCTTGGGTTTGCCTCGAAAGTGATGCTGGCTGAATCTCCCTTATACTCTATGTGTTGCACGTCTGCCCTCTTGAAAAGCCATGATATAAACTGCATTGTCTCGTTTGTCAATGGAATGGTAAACGCCATTTTAACATAGTTCTGCAGTTGTTTAACTATTGCTGCCTTCAATAGTTCAATGTTTGTTCCGCGTAGTGCTGATGTTGGTATTGGGTTTGGCGCCTTATCCTTTAATGCTTCAAGGCGCATGCTGATTTCTTCTTCTCGTAGAAGGTCTATTTTGTTCAAAGCCGTTATTATGGGGATTCCAGACGCTCCAATGCGCTCTATTGTTTCCAAGCAAACATTAAGCTTCTTTTCAACAGTGCTTATTTGTTCGCTTACGTCAACAACGAGCAGTATTAGGTCTGCGTAAATTGTCTCTTCAAGTGTTGAGTGGAAAGCCTCTATGAGCGTAAGTGGCAAACGGTCTATGAAGCCAACAGTATCTGTTAACAAAAATTTTTTTCTAGCAATTTTCACAAGTCTCGTGGTTGTTGAAAGCGTAGTAAAGAGCGTGGTGTCAACTGGCACTTCCTCTTCTGTTAGGGCTTTAAAAAGCGAGCTTTTTCCAGCGTTTGTGTATCCAGCCAGAGAAATTGACGAAAACCCGAGTTCCGCTCTTCTTTCGCGGTGCAACTGCCTCTTTCCCCGAATTTTCTTGAGTTTCCTCCTTACGGCGTGCACTTGCCTTTTGACAGCTTCATAGTAAACGTCCACTTCATAAGCGCCAAGTCCCATGAAGCCGGGTTGTTCCCCCATCTTTGCGAGGCGCACTCTTTCCTTTGCGTGTGCAAGTTCGTATTGAAGTTTTGCTAGCTGAATTTGCAGTTTCGCTTCTGTTGTTGTGGCTCTTCTTGTGAAGATTTCGAGGATTAGCTGGAACCTATCTATGACTTCGACGCCAGTTGATTTTGCTAGGTTGTATGTTTGCACTGGCTTTAGTGGATTGTCAAAAATTATTTTTTGGGCGCCAGTTTCTTTTACAAGTTCGGCGAGTTCCTTAACTTTTCCAGCGCCTATTTGGTAGCGTGAATCTGGCTCTCTGATTTGTTCGATTTTGCCTACAACGGTGTATCCTGCCGATTCCGCGAGGCTTTTTAGTTCTTCTAGGCTTGATGGTTCATTTTGGCGTCTACGTTGAACTATGATTGCTTTCGTTCAGCGGTTTCCCCCTTCTGCGTATCCTTCTCCTTTCTGCCGAGTTGAATAATGTCGCCTAAAGTTAATTCACGCTTTTCCAGTTTCGGAATCTTTGCTTGAGAAATGTTTTCTTCAGCCACTGGAACCAACAGCTTAATCTTCAATTCATGCTCTAACTTTTTGGCGAGAACATCGTCTGGCGTCATCTTGCCTGTTTCAATTTTCCTTAAAACAGAAACCTTTTCGTTTAACTTTTTGCCCAAATCTTCATGGGATAACCCAAGTTTTTCTCTCGCCTGCTTAATTTTCACGTTGAAATCTTCAACAAGCTCAAATGAAGCTAACTTTGACTCTTGTGGTCTTTGTTGCTGCAGCCTTGGCGTTGGAGTTGCTTTGGGCTTTGTTGGCATGGGCGCTTTGGGTTTTTCTTCTTCCAAAATCAGCTTTCCATGTTTTGAGCATTCGCTGCACACGGTTAGTTTTGCACCTTCAATTATGACGTTGTATGGTTTGCCGTAGATTTTGCGTCCGCAGACTTCGCACCGCACGCGTTCACGCACCTACTGTTTTTATTTTACTGCTAGTGTTTATAGTTGTCGAATTGTAAGGGCGGTTGAGGCGCATAAAACTTGAAGGAAGACCTTAAAAGAATCAGAAGCGTGGCAGACTACCAATTTGGAAGGGGCGTAGGCGCAAAACTTTTTCCAGAAAACGTTGAAATCGCATATTCAAAGCGCACTGGCAGAATACGCTACATATACCTAAACGGTAAAAGACTTGCCACAATGCGCCCCACAGACGGCTTATTCTCTCTAAGCATTGCAGGCGCAAAGCGTATCGCCGAAAACAAGAAAAATGCAAAATGCTTTGTCACTGTGCGAAATGATGTTGCAAAGTTTATCAGCGAAGGCGGAGACGTTTTTGCCGTGCATGTTGTTAAGGCTGATGATACCATCCGCCCAAAAGACGATGTTATCATCTTGGATGAGCATGGAAACGTTTTGGCTGTTGGTAAAGCCGTGTTGTCTGGCATGGAAATGTGTGCTTTCAAGTGCGGCGTCGCCGTCAAAGTTAGGCGCGGGTGCTTGGAAGAAAGTTAAGTATTTGAACTGCTTATCAAATATTGGAGTTTGTGGAGAGAAAAGGTTATGCATAGGCGTATAAGCCCCCGAGAAGCAAAACGCATGATGCAACGCATGGGCTTAAGCATGGATGCAATCCCAGACGTTGAACAAGTAATAATTAAAACAGGCGCTAAGGAAATAACAATTCAAGAGCCAGAAGTAGCCATACTGGACATGCAAGGACAAAAAATCTTCCAAATAACTGGTGGAAAAGTAATTGAAAAGGCGCTTGAGCGTAAATTGGCGATTCCAGATGAGGATGTGCGGTTAGTGGCAGACCAAACTGGGAAAAGCCTTGAAGAGGCAAGAAAAGCCCTTGAAGAATGTGGAGGAGACCTGGCAAAGGCGATTCTCCTACTTCAATCAAAAATCTAGCCCCTTCATGTTCACTTTTACAAATTAAAGTTATATTCTATTTCAATCGTAATACTAGCTCATCGGAGGCAATTCGCTAACATTGACTGACATAGCAGCAGTCGGACATTTCTCTATAGATTCGATTTTTCTCCCATCAAACCAAAAACCATACATTCTTCTCGGCGGTTCCGTAGCCTACGTGGCGCTTTCAGCCCAGCGTCTAGGCGCAAATGTTTCCGTCATATCCAAGGTCGGCGGAGATTTTCCAGAAGCCTACCTTTGGTGGCTTGGGCAAGAAGGCATAAACCTTTCAAAAGTGTCCAAAATTGAAGATACATGCACCACACGTTTCGAGTTGCGATACAGCCAAGACCTATCAAATAGAAGTTTACGCTTAACTGGTAAAGCTCCACCAATAAGCGTGGATGATGTGTCAAGCGCTTTAAGGGCAAGGGCAATCCACATAGCGCCAATCGCAAACGAAATCGAAAGCGAAGTTGTGGAAAAACTTAAGGCACATGCAGACTTCCTATCTTTAGACCCTCAAGGTTTTCTGCGCACCTTTGACCAGAATGGAAATGTTATTTATCGCGCATTGCCAAGCAAACGCATCTTCGAACTTGTCAACATTTACAAGTCTTCTTCTGAAGAAATCATGTATGCAACAAACCTAAACGATTTGGATGCTGCTGTAAAGGCGGTTCATGACTTCGGCGTAGAAATAGTCATTGTCACCCTAGGCATGAAGGGCGCACTACTGTCCGTTGAGGGAACTAGCTACAAAATTCCAGCCTACAACACGGGAAAGGCTGTTGACCCAACTGGCGCTGGAGACGTTTTCATAGGCGCTTTCCTAGCTGAATATGTAAAAGGCAAAGAGACCCTATGGTGTGCTTGTGTCGGCTCAGCTGCGGCTTCGGTTGCCGTTGAAGCGGTTGGTCCAACGTTTGCTGATTGCGGAGCCGAAATTTATAGAAGGGCGCATGTGCTTTGTGAAAAAGAAATTAAGAATGAACTGCATTAGTATTCAGAAAAGGAGACGTTTACTTTGGGGCGCATCGACAAAGGCGTGAAATGCAACGTTTCTGGATGCGGTAAGGAGGCAATTCGTTCGCTTTCCCTAGACAAGGTGAGGGCTTCTGGTTTAAGCGTAAACGCCGAAGGTAGACGTGCTTATCTTTGTAAGGAGCATTATAAGGAGTATAAGAAGCGTACAAAGAAGGATAAGCAGCTTGAAAAGTGGCGGCACATGGGCTAAGGAAGGGTGATTGTAGAATGCGAATTTTGCAGTTGCACTCCGACTTTATCGAGTTTCAGCCAATACAAAAAGAAATAGCAATGGCTGAAGAGGCTGAAAAGAAGAAAACACGCCTAGAAGAAATAGTTGTTCTTTTCACGGCAGTTGAAGAAGGCGACAACGTCGCCGTGGCGAAAAAAGCAATAGACGAAGTCCACGCTTTTCTTGAAAAACTGAAAGTAAACCGCATACTAATCTACCCATACGCGCACTTGAGCAGCAACCTTGCAAAGCCTTCAGAAGCACTAAAAATAGTTAAGGCTATGGAAGCATACGCGAAAGAAAAGGGTTTAGAAACTTACCGTGCACCCTTCGGCTGGAACAAACAGTTCACAATAGCCATAAAAGGGCATCCGCTTGCAGAGCAGTCCCGCGTTTTCCTTCCAGAAGAAGTGAAGGAGGAAAAGGAAGAGCGTGTTTCCGAAGCGGTGAAAGCCGAGGAAAAGCTGCAATCTTCATGGTATATTCTCCAGCCAGACGGTAAAATGGTCCCAGTTGAAGAATTCGACTTTAAAGGTCATGAAAACCTTGAAAAGTTCATGAAATACGAGGTTTCAAAGGTTAGGGCAAGCCAGCAGATGCCTCCACACGTGCCTCTTATGAAGCGACTTGAAATAGCAGATTACGAGTCTGGAAGCGACCCTGGAAACATAAGATGGTATCCGAAGGGGCGGCTAATCAAGTCGCTGCTTGAACAGTTCGTCACAGCAAAAATGATAGAGTACGGCGCCATGGAAGTTGAAACTCCAGTAATGTACGATTTTCAGCATCCAAGCCTAGCCGACTATATAAATCGTTTTCCAGCGAGACAGTACCTGCTAAAATCAGAGGACAAAGAGCTTTTCCTACGTTTTGCCGCTTGTTTTGGTCAGTTCCTGATGGTTCATGACACGCAGTTCTCTTATAGGCATATGCCCCTAAAAGTTTACGAACTAACGCGATATAGCTTCAGACGCGAAAAAAGCGGCGAAGTTGTTGGATTAAGGCGTTTAAGAGCATTCACAATGCCAGACTGCCACGCCTTCTGCAAAGACCTTGAACAAGCAAAAAGCGAATTCCTCGTTAGGTTTAAGCTTTGCATAGAAGTTTTGGAAGAGATAGGCTTGCCAAAAGAAGCTTATGAAGTGGCAATACGTTTCACAAAAGACTTTTACAAGGAAAACAGGGATTTCGTGGAGTCTCTAGCGAAGATTTTTGGCAAACCCGCACTTGTGGAAATGTGGGAGGAACGCTTCTTCTACTTCACGCTAAAATGGGACTTCAACTTTGTCGATAATCAGGACAAGGCTGCGGCGCTTTCAACAGACCAAATTGACATAGAAAACGCCAAAAGATACGACATAACATTCGTCGATGAAAAAGGAGAAAGACGCTACCCGCTCATTTTGCACTGTTCGCCAAGTGGAGCCATCGAAAGATGCATATACGCATTATTGGAAAAAGCCTACAAAGACCAGCAAAACGGCAAACCGCCAATGCTGCCGCTCTGGCTTTCGCCGACGCAAGTGCGAGTAATCCCAATGGCAACAAGCCATCTTGAACACGCAGAAAAACTTGGAAAAGAACTAGAGACGCATTGCATACGCTATGACATTGACGATAGAGCAATGACCCTTCAGAAAAGAATACGCGAGGCTGAAATGGAGTGGGTCCCATACATAATCGTTCTAGGACAAAAAGAAGTGCAATCCGAAACACTTCCAGTCAGAGACAGAAAAACTGGAAAAATACGCAATATGAAACTTGAAGAGCTGATAGGCGAAATTGAAAAGGAGGTTGGCGCCAAACCCTTCAAGCCGCTGCCGCTTCCCGTACATCTTTCGAAGAGACCTCAATTCTACGGCTAACAACCTTGCAAAAAGACAAATTTTTGCAAAAAATATATCAAACCCAAAGGGCGATAACTACTTTTCTAGTCTAAGGGGAGACAATAATTGGAAAGAGAACTTCTCGTTTATATCGACGGTGAATATTACCCAAAGTCACAAGCTAAAATCTCAGTTTACGACCACGGGCTTCTTTACGGCGATGGTATATTCGAGGGAATCCGCGCATACAACGGCGTCGTCTTCAAACTTAAAGAACACATAGATAGGCTTTACCGTTCCGCGCACACCATAATGCTGCAAATTCCAGTGTCGAAAGAGGAAATGATAAAAATCGTTTTGGAGACACTGCGCAAAAACAAACTAAAAGACGCTTACATACGCCTAATCGTCACAAGAGGCGTAGGCGACCTTGGATTAGACCCGAGAAAATGCCAAAAACCAACAATAATCGTCATAACGGACACTATAAGGCTGCTGAAAACCGAAGCAAAAGAGAACGGCATAACCGCAATGATTTCATGGGTTAAAAGAGACCCAGTGGACGCAACAACACACGAAATAAAGTCTCTCAACTACCTTAACAGCATACTCGCGAAAATCGAAGCAAACATAAGCGGTGTAGACGAAGCCATATGCCTCGACAAAAACGGGTTTATCTGCGAAGGCGTGGCAGAAAACATATTCATAGTTAAAGGAAGTAAAATCTTCACACCGCCAAGCTACACTGGCGCACTTCCAGGAATAACAGCCGAAGCAGTGATGAATCTTGCAAGAAAACTAGGATACGAAGTCATAGAAAAGAACATAACACCCTACGAACTGTTTAATGCGGACGAAGTTTTCTTCACGGGGACAGCCGCCGAAATCGTGCCAGTCAAAGAAATAAACAAGAGAGTTATAGGCAACGGCAAGCCTGGACCAATAACTAGAAGGCTTATGGAAGAGTTTGCGAAGATGGTTCAAGACCCGAAAGAGGGAGTACCCATCTACAGCTAGTATAAGCGCGCTGCTCTTATTCTCCCTATTTATTCTTCTCCATGAACCGCTCAACTTCGTTAAAGGCTTGCTCAAGAACATCAATCGGCGGGAGAAAGACACTTCTAAAGTGACCAGCACCGTAAACTGGGTCAAAACCAGAACCATGAACAAAAAGCACGCCAGTTTCCTTCAAAAGTTCAAGAACAAACTCCGCGTCGCTTTTCCATCTTCGCCCCACACCATGAACCTTCGGAAAAACGTAAAAGGCGCCTTCAGGCTTCGCGCAGCTAATGCCTTCTATCTGGCTTAATCTTTTCAAGACGTAATCTCTCCTCTGCCTAAGCTTACCGACAAGCTCCTTGATGTGGTCTTGCGGTCCATTCAAAGCTGCAACACCCGCCTTTTGAACGGGCGTATTTGCACAAATCCTAATCCTAGCCTCTTTTTCTATGCACTGCTTCAGCTCCTCCAATTCGCCGTTTTCATCATGAAAGTAAATGTAGCCAAGCCTCCATCCAGTCATCAAGTAAGCCTTTGAAAAACCATTAAGCCCAATAACTGGCACATCCCTGGCTAAATGTGCAGTGCTAACAAACCGCTTTTCAAACGTTAACTGGTCATAAATCTCATCCGACAAAACTGGAAGCCCAAACTCGCCAGCCAAATCCAAAATCTGCTTCACAGTTTTCTCCTCGTAAAGCGCACCACACGGATTATTAGGATTTATAACAACTATTCCACGAGTTCTCTCCGAAATTTTACCCCTCAAATCATCAACGTTAGGCTGCCAACCACCATCCTCAACAGTCTCATAAGTAATGGGTTTGCCGCCGAAAAACTTGGCATAAGAAATATACGGCGGATAAGTCGGACCTGGAAGGAGAATTTCATCCCCACTATCAATAAGTGCAGCCATAACCATCTGGATACCCTCAGAAATTCCAGAAGTAACAATAACATCCTCAGCGGAAACATCAACGCCGTTAACGCGTTTCTCCTTAGCGCATATAGCCTGCCTAAGCTCTGGCAACCCCTCAGATGGCGAATAGGCATTAGCGCCGCTTTCAACAGCCTCAAACAACGCTTGTCTAATATGCTTAGGCGTTTCAAAATCAAACGCAACTGGGTCGCCAATGTTCAAGTAATAAATTTTTTTCCCAGCTTTCGCCAGTTCCCGCGCATAAACAATAACGTCGCGGATGGCATACTCGATTGTGCGCACACGTTCTGTGACTTTAACTTTAGTTTTAGCCATGTTCCCTTACCTTTCTTGTAGAGTCTAGGCTAGCGTGTTTTAAGAAATAAATTTTGTGCACACATTATGGTGGTGGAGGGTACCAGACCTCTGATATTTGGAAGCCTTCAACTGTGTAAACCGTAACCTTTAAACTAAGTTTAAGGTACAATACCCAGTTCCATCGGCAAACTATTGTGATGTTCTCGCCTACTTTTAGAACGTATCCGTCTGGAACCAATTCTGGGATTGTTAATGTTCCATCTATGGTGAACGTTTGGTTCTCTGTTTCGAACACTATGGATGTTATTGTCACGTTTTGAATGGAATTAACCGAATTTGAAATCGTAACGTTAACGTATGGTCCTAATAGTTCGCTTATGGCTGGCTTCTCCATTTTCAATTGTACTGGTGGTATTTCAACCGTTCTTGAAATGTTCACGCCGTCTTCCCTTATCACGGTGATTGTGACATTGCTGCCTATAAACGCCTTCCAATTTATAGTGCAATTAAACGTCACAGAGTCTCCCTTGCCTAGAAATGCGAATTGCGGCACAATTTCTGTTACATTATCGTTTAACATTATTCGTGTAATGTTTATTTCAGAAAGTGAACATAGCATGTTCTTAACTTCAACCGTGAAGTTGTTCGTATAATCCAGGTCGAATTTTACATTTGTTATGTCCCAGACTATTTGTGGTGGGGTCGTTACATTTTTAGCTTGCACCGTGAAACCTTCGTTTGTGTATACTTTAACAGATATTTTCTTGTCTCGATAATCACTCCAATTCCATAAACAGTTAATAGTCAATGAGCCATTTGGGTGAACGGAATTAAAAGCTGATGGTGCTCCTACGGGCGGAAAAGTTTGGTTTATTGTTATTTCCCTTCCATCCTCTAATGTTACGTTTATCCTTCTTATAGAGGCATCTGCCGTTGAATCTTCTGAACTGCTAATATTAACGTAGAAGTGCTCCGTATCAGAATAATCAAACTTGACATCTTGTATGCTTAAACTCGCGCCTGGAAGCTTATTTGTGGTATAAGTTGCCTCATATCCTTCATAAGTCTTCACGGTGACTGTAACGTTTATGTTTCTGAATCCCTCCCAATTGTAATTGCAAGTGTATGCTAAACTTGAATTTATTGGCAGGAAATTGATAGAATCAAGTGATGGTGTAACATTTTCTTTTATGGAGATACCGAACAAAAATATGTCTGAAATTGTCACGTTTGTAACTGAATTTTCATCGTTTTCCACTGTTATGTTGAAGTAGTTGACGCTCTCTGAAACATTAAAGTTTGGTGTCACCCGCAGTTTTACATTTGGAGTCTGGTAAGAATAACTTTTTGTTGCAGCACCTTCTGACACGATAGGCTCTACAGTAACATTTTCTCCAGCAAACTTACCCCAATTTTTTAGGCACTTAAATGTCTGCTGCGTTCCCCTTTGAAGCAGAAATGGAAGTGACGGCTCCGCACTTGTAATATCGTATGTTTCATTTTTGCTTTCAACGTTTAAGCGAATTGCACTTATGTTAACGTCCAAATTCGATATTGAAGGGTTAAGAATTGTTACATTGAAATGCGTGGCATCCGCCGCGTTAAAAGAAACATCCGTCACAATAAGTAGCGTCATATCTTCTGGCATGTTGTAATAGCTTGCCATAACCCACAAGTAAGATGTTATCGCTCCAAAAATGGCTGAACATAACAACAATATTATTAACGTTAAGGTTGAAATCGCCCTTTTGTTAACTAACATGTGTTGCGCCTCCGATGTTGAAATGGTTGTTCTATCCCATATGTCGTTGGAATAAATAAGTGTTCTCTTATTAATTTTGAATTTTAAGGGCATACACCGAACTTTTGGTGGTCAAGCTTTATAAATGGTCTATGCGTCCTTCTAAAATTCTGTTGGTTGAAGGGAGTCTGATGGCGGAGTTTGATGTTCTAGTAGTTGGAGCGGGCGTTATTGGCTTGTCAACTGCTTACCACATAAAAACTGCGAATTCCAACTTGCGTGTTCTTGTGGTTGATAAGTTCAATTCTGCTGGTCAGGGCAGCACAGCTAAAAGTGCTTCTGCTTTTCGCTGTTTGTTTTCTTCTCCCACTAATTATGTGCTTGCTGATTCCTCTGTTGAGTTTTACCGTTATGTGCAGGAAAATTTGAAGGTTGATTTGAAGCTTTTGTGGATTGGTTATTTGTGGCTTTTGAGCGAGAAAAGTTATGGTGAGGTTTTTCCTGTTTTGAAGGGGTTGGCTGATAAGGGTTTTGTGTATGAGGAGTATAGGGCTGAGGATTTGGCGCGTAAGCTTTGCCTGCGGACGGATTTGAGTGGTGATGATGAGGCTTGTTTAATGCGTTTGGGGAACGTTTACAAGGGAATTTTTATTCCAAAGGCTGGCACAATTGATGCTGATTGTCTCGTCAAGTTTTACGAGGAGGAGTTTTTGAGGCTTGGTGGAAAAATCGAGTATGGCGTGAACGTGGAAAATCTTATTGTTGAGCCGTGTGAGCCTTTGGGCATCCCGCAAGAGCCATATTTTTGGCAGGAGTCAAGGATTGCTGGCGTAAAAACGAATAGAGGCATTATTAAGGCGAAGAAGACTGTTCTGGCTGCTGGGGCTTGGATTCCGCAGCTTTTGGATGCCGTTGGAATTGAATGTTTCATTAAACCCAAAAAGAGGCAACTCTTTACTGTGGAGGCAAAAAGTCCAGCTTTGAAGCAACTGCTTTTTACAAAAGGTTTTAACTCTGTGGGTTGCATTCCATTCACGATTTTGCCAGAACCAAAAGTTTTGATTCGTCCCTTCCCGAATGAGGGCGTATTCTGGCTTGGTTATGCTGACGATTTTCCAAGAGCTTTTAGGCTGGAGGATAACCCTCAGCCCGAGAAGAACTTTTATCAGTATGGGATATACCAAGTTCTGGTGAAGTATTTTCCGCAGTTTAGGGATTGCCGTCCCACAAATGCTTTTGCTGGTTTGTATGAGATTAACACTTTGGATGGGCAGCCTGTTGTTTTTGAGGAGAACGATTTGATTGTTGTCGGCGGCGCCAGTGGAAGCGGTATAATGAAGGCTGATGCTATAGGGCGGGTTGCTGCTGCGCTTTATAATGGCGAAGAATGTGCTACATTGTTTAATGGCAGAAAGTTCAAAGTTAGTGACCTAAGCCTAAAAAATAGGAAAGTCGAACTTGAAAAGCTGATAATTTAATCCCCTTTTAGCTTTGAGGTGCATCATTAATCTTATTTACTTTTCACGCGATATACTTATGCAATTTCGGGATGGTTAAACTATGTTTGGGTGGACTGGAAACTTTCTCCGCGTGAACCTCAGTAACGGTAAGGCTGTTGCAGAGCCTTACGATGGTAACTTTGCTAAAAGCTTTCTTGGCGGTAGGGGTTTTGCAGCTAAAATTTTATGGGATGAGCTTAAGCCTGAAGTAGACCCGCTGTCACCGCAGAACAAACTAGTTTTTGCTGCTGGACCTTTAACTGGTTTCGCCTTGCCTAGCAGTGGGAAGCTTGTTGTGGCTGCAAAGAGTCCTTTAACCCACGGTTATGGTGATGGTAATGTTGGCTCGCAAGCTGCTGTTCAGATGCGTAAGGCGGGCTACGATGCTGTTATTGTTGAGGGCAAGGCTGGAAAGCCAGTTGTGCTAGTTGTCCAAGATAGAAGTGTTGAGTTTTTGGATGCGAAGGACCTTTGGGGTTTAAACTCCTTTGATGTTGAAAAGAAACTGCGAGAGTTTTATGGGCGGACCGCTGGTATCTTGACGATAGGTCAAGGCGGCGAGAACCTTGTGAAATTTGCGAACATTGTTTGTGAGGGTGGTCGCGCTGGCGGTAGACCAGGCATGGGCGCGGTTATGGGTTCTAAGAATTTGAAGGCTGTGATTTTTGTTGGTTCTGGTGAGCTGTCTGCTGCCTACCCGAAGGTTATGAAGGAGTTGGGCGCTGAAGCTTACCGTGAGGTTCTGACAAAGCCTAACTATGCCTTCTGGAAACGCCAGGGAACAATGATGACCATTGAATGGAGCCAAGAAAACAGCGTCTTGCCAACATACAATTACAGTGAAGGCGTTTTCGAGAAAGCTGAAGCCATAGGCGGATTTTCAATGGAAAAAATAAAAGTCGCAAATCGCGGCTGTCCGCAATGCAACATGACATGCGGCAACGTTGTAAAAGACTCCATGCGCAGAGAATCTGAACTTGACTATGAGAACGTCGCTATGCTGGGGTCAAACATAGGCATCGGCAACCTAAAACAGGTGGCTGCGCTTAACAGAAGTGCTGACGAGTTTGGATTGGACACCATTTCGCTTGGAAACGTTATAGGATTCGCGATGGAGACTTCCGAAAAGAAGCTGATTCAAGAAAAGATCCAATGGGGCAAATTCAAGGAAACACAAGCCCTAATTGAGGACATAGCCTACAGGCGTGGTTTGGGCGACACGCTTGCGGAAGGCGTCCGCTTTGCAGCTGAAAAGTTTGGCGGTGATTCAAAGCGTTGGGCTATGCATGTTAAGGGACTGGAGATTTCGGCTTATGATTGCCACACGACACCAGCAATGGCTTTAGCCTACGCTACAAGCTCCATTGGTGCGCATCACAAGGATGCATGGGTTATCTCTTGGGAGGTCAAGTTTGGACGTGAAAGCTACGGCGAAGAAAAGGTTGACAAGGTTATAGAGTTTCAGCGTATCCGCGGAGGTGTATTCGAATCTTTGACGGTTTGTAGGCTTCCATGGATTGAGCTTGGCTTCGAGCTTGAATGGTACACGAAGTTCATGTATGCCGCTACTGGCTGGGAGGTAAGCTGGGACGACCTTAACGTTATTGCAGACCGCATCTTCAATTTGATTCGCGCCTTCTGGGTTCGCGAGTACGGCAAAAACTGGAGCAGAGAGCTTGATGTTCCACCAGCAAGGTGGTTTGAAGAACCAATAACGAAGGGTCCGTTAAAGGGTGGAAAACTTGACAGAACACGGTATGACATTTTGTTGCAGAGATACTACAAGAAGCGCGGTTGGGATGAACGTGGAATACCGAGAAAAGCAACATTAAAGAAGCTTAAATTGGAAGACGTTGCAAAGCAGCTTCAGAAGCGCGTTAAACTTTATGATTAATGCGATTGCCTTTGTCTAGTAAGACCTTGCGAAGTAAACGACATCCT
Organism: Candidatus Bathyarchaeales archaeon; assembly: GCA_049700035.1. Lineage (GTDB taxonomy): Archaea > Thermoproteota > Bathyarchaeia > Bathyarchaeales > Bathycorpusculaceae > JAVZLQ01. The sequence goes on along the minus strand of JBNAWC010000003.1, from coordinate 36,317 downwards.
TTGCTTTTTCTCCGCAGTATATGCAGTTCGCGAATGTTTCTTCCTTCTCGAATGGCACAATTCTAATGGTGGCTCCAGTTTCCTCTTTGATTTTTTCCTCGCAGCTTGAGCTACCACACCAGCACGCCCTTAGGAACCCGCCCTTTTCCGCAAGCACCTTCTTGAATTCATCATAAGTTTTAACAGTGGTTATGTTTTCTTCTAGGAATTTTTTGGCTTTGTTGAAGAGGTTCATTTGGATTTCTTCAAGCAGTTTTTCAACTGCACCGACAACTTCCTCGTCTTTCACGGTTAGCTTTTCAAATGTGTCTCTGCGTGCTAGCGTTAGCTGTCCGTGTTTTATGTCTCTTGGGCCTATCTCTATTCTTAACGGCACTCCCTTAAGCTCCCAGTCGTTAAACTTCCACCCTGGCGTGTACTCTTTTCTGTCATCAAGTATGGCGGATATGCCCTTCTTCTGCAGTTTTTCAAGCGTTTCCTTCGCTTTTTCCATTATGGCTTTTTCGTCTGCTTCCTTGTAGGGTATTGGAACTATCACGACTTGTATTGGCGCTATTTTCGGCGGCAAAACCAATCCTTTGTCGTCACCGTGAACCATGACCAAGGCGCCTATTATGCGTGTTGAGAAGCCCCAAGAGGTCTGCCAAACGTAATGCTCCTTTTCGTCTTCTCCTATGAATTTTATGTCGAAAACTTTTGCAAAGTTTTGACCTAACTGGTGGGAGGTTCCCATCTGAAGCGCCTTTCCATCGGGCATTATCGCTTCTAGGGTTGTTGTGTAGAGTGCTCCAGCAAACTTTTCGTTTTCCGTTTTTCTTCCCGCGAGAACTGGAATAGCCAAGTAGTTTTCCATCAAGTCTTTGTACATGCCTAGGATTTCCATAACTTCGCGGTCTGCCTCTTCTTTTGTGGCGTGGACTGTGTGTCCTTCTTGCCATAGGAATTCTCTTGTGCGTAGGAAAAGCTTGGTTGCCTTTGTTTCCCAGCGTACAACGCTGTTCCACTGATTCAGCTTTAACGGCAAGTCTCTCCAGCTTCTAATCCACTTCGCGTATGTCGCATACATTATCGTTTCAGAAGTCGGTCTTATGGCAAGTCTTTCTTCAAGCGGTGTGCTTCCGCCTATTGTCACCCATGCCACTTCTGGAACGAAGCCTTCAAAGTGTTCTGCTTCTTTCCTTAGGAAGCTTTCAGGTATGAACATTGGGAAATACACGTTCTTGTGTCCAGTCGCCTTTATTTTCGCGTTGAAGATTTCTTGGATTTTCTCCCATATGGCGTATGAAAGCTCACGGAATATCATGCAGCCCTTAACTGGAGCGTAGTCTGCAAGTCCAGATTTCACTACCACTTGGGTGTACCACTCTGAGAAGTCCTCGCTCTTTTTTACGGTTACGCCTATGTCAGACATTTTCATCTCTCCCTTTGTTTTCGTTTGTTGAAGAATATATTTCTAGTGTAGAATTGATTCTAATGTCAAATAAGTAGAGGCAGAATTCAGCAATGTGGAACGCAATCGCCCATTGCAGCCACTTCAAAAGACAATAACAGAAGAATCTATTAAACATTTCTTGCGCAAGCATTTTTAACTGTACGCGCCTATTCTCAAACATGCATTGTTAGAGGCGTGTGTGGGCGTTTGAAGGCTATACTTGTCATCGGGGATGGGATGGCGGACAGACCCGTAAAAGAGCTTGGCTGGAAGACGCCGTTAGAAGTTGCAGAAAAGCCAGCCTTGAACCGCATAGCAAAAAACGGCATCTGCGGCATAATAGACCCAATAGCGCCTGGGGTTCCTCCTGGAAGCGATACGGCGACGCTTGCACTGCTTGGTTATGACCCGTTTAAGGTTTATTCTGGGCGTGGCGCCTTGGAAGCTGTAGGCTTCGGCGTAGAAATTCTGTCTGGTGATGTTGCTTTTCGCTGTAATTTTGCAACTGTCGGCGAGGATTTTGTTGTTTTGGATAGGCGTGCTGGTAGAATAGCCAACGAGGATGCGGCGGTGCTTGCTGAAAGTTTGCAGAAGGTTAAGCTCAAAAGTGGCGCTGTCAATTTTCTCTTCAAAAACACTGTTCAGCACAGAGCGGTTCTTGTCCTTCGTGGACGCGGGCTTTCCCCAAATGTTAGCGATTCCGACCCAGAAAAGGTTGGAGAAAAAGTTCTGGAAGTAAAACCGTTAGATGATAGCGCAGAAGCGCGGTTTACAGCTGGAATTTTGAACGAACTTATGAAGAAGTTTCACAGTGTTTTGAATGGGCATCCACTTAACAAGGCGCGGGTTAAGCGTGGTTTACCGCCGGCAAACGTGATTTTGTGTAGGGGCGCGGGCACAGTTCCAAAGGTTAAGGTTTTCTCCGAAATTTACGGCGTAAGTGCTGCGTGTATAGCTGCCGTGCCGTTGATTAGGGGTGTCTGCAAGGTTGCTGGACTGGGACTCATAGATGTTAAGGGTGCTACTGGCACTGTCCAAACGGATTTTATGGCTAAGGCAAAATCCGCTGTTGAAGCGTTAAAGCGCTATGACTTTGTGCTCTTGCATGTTAAGGCTACGGATGTTGCCAGCCACGACGGAAACGCAAAACAAAAGATTGCTGTCATCGAAAAAATCGATGAGATGCTCGCCTTCATACTTGAAAGGGTGGACGTGAACTCGACTTATTTGGCTGTAACTGCAGACCATACAACATCAATCTTAACTGGAAAACACGAAGGCGACCCTGTTCCAGTGGCAATAACTGGTCCCTATGTGCGCAGTGACGATGTTGAGGAATTCGATGAGCGTTCTTGTGCTAAGGGCGGTCTTAATAGGATTAGGGGCGTTGACTTAATGCCTACTCTCATGGGTTTGCTTGGAAAAACAAAGCAGTTTGGCGCCTAAAAGTGCGCTATTGAACTGGCATGAGGCGCCATTCCCTATAATCCGTAATGACCCTTATGTATCCGCGGAGCATCTTGTCAACCTCAGCATCGCCAGTGTCAACGCGTAAGACGTTTCCTTCGATGCTTTGAAGTTTGCTCTTTGTCGCGGCAACTATTATACGCTGTTTTGTTACGCGCTTAACAATTTCTGGGCTTATCTGCTGGTTACCCCTCCCCAAAAGCATTCCTTGATGTCCAATAGGCGAGAGAATAATCCAAGTTTTCTGCCAGTCCTTAATTTCTTCCATTATCCGTTTTTCGTCAACATCCAGTATCACTTTACCGTTCCTGTATATGTCCACGCCCAAAACTGTTTTTTCAACGCCTAGAAGTTCCGCTATGCGCTTTATGGTTGTTCCTGGACCAAGAATGTATGTTGCGTCTGGGCGCATATCCTCAATTATTGTCTTCGCTATTGCCGTTTGATTCTCCTTCTCATCAACTGTTTCTGGACTTAACTGTTTGCTTCCTTGAATTCGCATCGGAAGAAACGGACCTTTCAAGAAACCGTGAAGCTTTACGGCGAAGGTGTCGCTGCGAATAGCCCTTTCGTCAGCGTCCATAATCTCGAAATCTGCAATTTCCGCTTGGTTTTCAGCAAAAGCCAGAACCACATCAACAGCGTCAGCGGGGCTAACTGCGAAAATTCCACTGTACATTTTCACGCCTGAAGGAACGCCTAAAACTGGAACTTCTGCGTGGCAGTCTTTCATAGCGTCAAAGATGTCTTTGGCTGTTCCATCTCCGCCAACAAAAACAATTAAATCAACATTGGCTTTAGCAAGCATTTTAACAGCAGCCTTCGTATCTTCAGCGCTTGTTTCCCTCCCCAATTTCATAGGCAAAAGCTTAACGTTGACGCCAACGCTTCGCGCTTCCTCTTCGCCCATAACTCCTGGGCAAGTTAAAACTTCAATTTCCAAACTTCCGCTGCTTTCTCTCAGTTTTTTCAGAAACTCCTTTGCCCTTTCTGGAGCTACTGGTTTGGCGCCTCTGGCGATAGCCTCTTTTAAGACACCGTCTGTCCCTTTAAGCCCAACTCTGCCGCCCATGCCTGCAATAGGATTAACGATGAAGCCCAGCTTCATTTTTTGACCAACCATCCGTCCAAAACCGTGTTTCGTTTACACTGCAAACTATTTAGGCATATTCACGTTTAAGGCAATCGAAAAGCGGGAAATAAATTTGCGGGCGGCAAACTCCAAACACTGTGGCACATTTTCGATTCTCGCAATATCAGACGAAAACAAGCTTATGGGCGTAGCGGTTGCTTCAGGCTCAACATCTGTTGGCGAGAGAGTGCCACACGCAAAGCCAGGAGTAGGCGTAATAGCCACACAAGCGTACACAAACGTTATTTATGGCGTCAAAGGACTGGATTTGCTTGCAAAGGGTTTTTCTCCAAAAGAGGCTTTAAACACGCTTTTAGCTGAAGATGCTGAACGAGACCTACGCCAAGTAGCAATTATGGACTTTCAAAAGCGTAAGGCAGTTTTTACTGGAAAAGGTGTTCCAGATTTTTGGGCTGAAGTTGTGAAGGAGAACTGCGTTGCCGTTGGAAACTTGCTCGCCAGAAGCGAAGTGGTAAGCGCAATGGTTGAAAGTTTTGCGAGTTCCCGAAGCGATTTCGCCTTAAGGCTTGTTGAGACGTTAAAGACTGGAAGCGAAGTTGGAGGGGACAAGCGTGGAGAACATTTTGCAGCGCTCATTGTTGTAGACGCTAAAAAAGTTGTTTTGAACTTGAAGGTGGATTTTCACCCAAAACCAATCGATGAGCTACTTCGTCAACTAAAGCATGCCAAACCGTGATTTTCTCTGAAAATTCTTATATGCATTGAAATTTTAAACTTGTTCTCCCCACTTAAACGAGAGGTAAACAAATGTCAAAAAAGGGCACTAAAAGAGTTCTGGTCACAGGAGCAACTGGACAAATAGGCTCTGAACTGACAGAGGCACTTCGTGAAAGATACGGAAAAGAAAACGTTGTGGCTGTTGGGCACAAACGAAAACCAAGCGAGAAGCTTTTGGCTTCTGGTCCATTCATTTACGCCGATGTTACAGATAGGGAAAGCATAAGAAACGCTGTAAAGGAACACGCCGTAGACGCAATTTACCATTTGGCGGCAATTCTTTCAGCCACTGGCGAGGAAAACCCGCAACTTGCATGGCACATCAACATGGATGGACTCTACAACATACTTGAAGTTGCAAGAGAATTCCACCTACAAGTTTTCTGGCCAAGCTCCATCGCGGTTTTCGGTCCAGAAGCCCCGCGAATAAAGACTCCGCAAAACACCGTTTTGATTCCGCGAACAATTTACGGAGTTTCAAAAGTTGCTGGCGAACTCCTATGCAATTACTATTTTCAACGTTTCGGCTTGGATGTGCGCAGTGTGCGTTATCCAGGCATAATAAGCAGCGAGACACCTCCTGGTGGTGGAACAACAGACTATGCTGTTGAAATTTTTTATGAAGCGATTAGGCGTAAGCGTTACACTTGTTTTGTGCGTAAGGACACTATTCTGCCGATGATGTATATGCCAGACTGCATAAACGCTGCAATTACGCTTATGGAAGCAGAGCCAGAAAGGATTAGTTGCCGCACAAGCTATAACGTGGCGGCTATGAGTTTTTCCGCTGGAGAACTCGCTGCGGAAATTAAGAAGTATATTCCAGAATTTGAATGCGATTATAAACCAGACTTTAGGCAGAAAATCGCGGACTCTTGGCCCATGACCATAGACGACAGTCTAGCCCGCAGGGATTGGGGTTGGAATCCAAAGTATGATTTGGCTTCTATGACGCGGGACATGATTGAGAAATTGTCCAAAAAACTAACAACAAATGTGGCACAATAAAAAGCTGTTTGTTAAGGGGGAAACGTTAAAAGAGCTCGCGTGTAAACTCTATTTTTGAAGGTGACAATTTATGATTAAACGTCATCCAACAAAATATTTAGGCGAAGAATATCAGCGCTTGGTCCGCGAGAACCTAAACTGGGAACTTAAAGTTTTGGAAAGTGCAAGCGAGCCGATATGCATAGTCAATGGAAAACAAGTTCTGATGCTCTGCGCAAACAACTACCTAAACTTGGCGACACATCCAAAAGTCGTTGAAGCAATGATAGAAGCAACAAGAAAATACGGAGCTGGAGCGGGAAGCGACCGCTCAATTGCGGGAAACATGAGCCTCCACGAGGAGCTTGACCGCAGACTGGCAAAGTTCAAAAACGCGCCGGCATCATTAACGTTCCAGACGGGCTTTATGGCTAACGAGGGCGTTATACCACAACTCGCCGACAAAGGAGACCTATTCGTTTCAGACGAATTGAACCACGGCTCAATAATTGACGGTGTACGCTTAAGCCACGCTGACAGGGCAATATACAAGCACAAGGACGTTGAAGACCTTGCACGCGTCTTGGACGAAGCTGAAAAACACGACCCGCCATACAAGCACATTTGGATATTAACAGACGGAGTTTTCAGCATGGACGGCGACACCGCGCCACTGCCAGAAATAGCGAAAATCGCCAAAGAACACGGCGCTGGAGTCTACGTTGACGACGCACATGGGGAAGGCGTACTAGGCGAAGGCGGAAGAGGAATTGTAAACCACTACAAACTCTCAAGAGACGATGTGCACGTTGAAATGGGAACTTTCTCCAAAGCCTTCGGCGTCATAGGCGGACACATAACTGGAAGCGAAGACCTACGCAACTTCACCTACAACAAAGCCAGAAGCTGGCTCCTAAGCGGCGCCGTTCCACCAGGCGTTGCCGCAGCATGCATCGCCGCAATAGACGTTCTAGAAACAGAGCCACAACACGTCAGACGCGTATGGGAGAACCGTAACCACCTACTTGAAGGTTTACAAGACGCTGGCTTTGACACTGGAAACACTGAAACACCCATAATTCCAGTGATGTGCGGACGAAGCAAGGCGGCAAAAGACCTGGCGGATTACCTCTGGTCAAAGGGCATATTCGTCCTGCCAATATTCTATCCAATGGTTGCAAGAGACAAAGCAAGAATAAGAGTTCAAGTGTGCACAAAACACACACGCGAACAGCTTGACAGAGCACTAGACGCATTCAAAGAAGGCGGCAAAAAACTAGGAATAATCTAAAACATTAAAGCCCATTTTCCTCATTTATTTTTCAGATGTCTCTCGATGAGCATAACCCAGAAAAAACAGCAGTTGCGCGAGAAAATTTGGAGCGAAATGGAGCGCAAGGGAATAGCCACTTTCCCGCTTCCATGCAAGGGGCGAATCCCAAACTTTTTAGGCGCATCGGCTGCTGCTGAAAAACTGCGCCAAACACACGAGTGGCAAAAAGCAAAAGTAATATTTGCGAATCCAGATTCGCCTCAGCAGAAGGTTAGAGAAAACGCGTTGTTGGATGGGAAACTGCTCATAATGGCTTCTCCGCGGTTAGAGAGGGGCTTTATCCTAATCGACCCATCGAAGGTGCGGGGCAAGGAGCATTTCGCCTCAACTATCAAAGGCGCATTCAAGTTCGGCGTGGAAACACAGTCCTTTCCAAAACCAGACTTGATAGTTGAGGGTTCAGTGGCTGTTGACTTGTATGGGCATAGGCTTGGGAAGGGGCATGGCTACGGCGACGCGGAAATAGCCATCTTGAAGAAAATTTTTGGAGAAATCCCAATAGTGACAACGGTGCATGACATACAAGTTGTTGAGGCTGTTCCATTCGAAGAAAAAGACGAAAAAGTCTCAATAATCATAACGCCCACAAGGGTTATCCGCGTATCTGCACAGAAAACCTAGAGGGGGTAGGTCGCTATTGGCTTTTTCCAACACCAAAAATACATGGGTTTTCAGCGCAGCTTTTCAAGAGCCTTGTCGACATCGCTTAAGCCCAATTTCCTAAGCGTTTCGCTTTTTGGAATGCCGTTCTCGTCCCAGCCAACTGCCTCATAATAACGCTTGATTTCCGCTTCGACTTCTGCCTTTTCAACGGTTTTTCCCTTGTACGGTCCAGACGGCAGCGGTTCATGGAACCTCGGCGGGTTTGAATCGTGTATTTTCGGATTCCATTTTAGGTCTGGTCCGCCGAGCAGAAGCATTGCTCTTTGCAGTTGGAGTATTCGCAAGGCTTTTGTGTTAATCCAGTCTTCTTGTGTTAGCTCTATGCCAGTAACTGCCTTGTAAAACTCGAATTTTAGGTTGCGTGGTATTCCAAAAATGTTGAAGTAGCAGTAAACTGCTGAATCGTTAAATGTCATTGCAAGTTCGCTTCTGAAATCGTCTAGTGGAAGGCAAGCAGTTGAGGTGTGGTCTCCGCCTTGAACTGAACACGCGTAAGAGTAACTTTCTGGATAATCCTTTCCACTTCGGATTCCATGGGCGCCTATGCCTATGCCCTTACATTGCACAGCATACTGCAAAACATCCACCTTCTTCATTTCCTTAATCTTCAAGGCTGCGCGGTAGGTTCCTTCAGCCAACAAGTTGCCCACACCATCACGAAAAGCAATTTTCCTAGCCAAAGACGCGAAAGCTTCAGCGTTTCCCCACTTAAGCTCTAAGCCATCCAAATCTTCCTTTGTTAATATGCCTCTCTGGAAAAGCTCGGCCACAAAACCCATAATATTTCCAGTTTGTATTCCGCAAAGTCCCAAGTCATCAATAAGCGAAGCCAAAAACACGTTTTCCTCAGGCGTAAAAATGCCCAAATTCGTGCCCAAATAGGCTTGCAACTCGTAGTCTGGATTGTCCGTAATTGCACCCTTAAACCTTCCAGACCTTACAACAGCAACCTTCAAACATGTTGTCGGACAACCAAAATCTCCCCAGTAAGGCTTAACCCAAACACGACTCTCAAACTGGTCAACTCCAAAACTCTTCTCATCATGCCACTCCTCCTGCCAGTTCCGAACAGGCTCAGAACTTGTTTTTGCGCCAACCTCATAGCCTCCCGAACCAGTCCCCCAGCGCCTCCAAAGCTCACTCTCATAAACATCATTGCAAACTGCTTGCATTAGCTCCTTAACCTTCTCCATGTCCGCAACCTCTGGAAGCGGACCACTGCCTTTTACTGCTATTGCCTTAAGCCTTTTAGAACCCATAACCGCGCCGTAACCGCCATAACCCGCAGCATGCGTCCACTTGGCCGCAACAACAGCCGTGCGAACCTTACGCTCCCCAGCTGGACCAATGTATAAGATGGAGGGTTCTTTCCATTCGCCCTTCCTTGGAAACCGCTTGCTCAAGAGCGCCCTACACTCTTTCGTTAAAGGGGCAACCGTCTGTTTCGCGTCTTTACCCCAAACGTGAGAAGCATCCCTAACTTCAACATCGCCATCCTTAACAAACAAGTACACTGGCTTTTCAGTCTCTCCAGTAACAATTATGCCATCATAACCAGCACATTTCAACTCTACACCAAATTCTCCAGCAACAGTTGAGCCAATAACACCATTGCTTTGTGGAGACTTCCCAGAAACGCATACCCTCCCGCCAGGAAAGAAACCCGTAAGCGGACCAGTCAAAAGCAACAAAACGTTTTCTGGTCCAAGCGGGTCAACACTCTCCCATTTATTGCCCAGCCTGTCCCACAAGATTTTTGCTGCTAGACCTCTGCCGCCAATGTAATCCCTTAAAACTTCATCGCTGAACTTTGTTTCTTTAACTTCGCCATTTGAAAGGTTAACTTCTAAAAATTTTCCAGCATAACCCAAAATCATAGTAGCTTTTCCCCCTCCTCGCCATAAATTTTGATGGCTAGGCTTCGCGCTATTTCCTCTGGCTTGCGGGCATAAAGCCTATGGGCATAGTCTCCTCTCGAAACAACTCGCAAAACATTCCATGAACCTTCTTGGCAAACCTTAACGCACTGTGGGTCTCCACTGCACAAATCACAGATTAATATGTAATCTTCTGTTGGGTGCATGTGCGGAATCCTTCCAGGACAAGCCTCAATACACTGTCCACAAGCAATGCAAGTTTCCCTATCAACCAAAACAGCACCAGTTTGCTCGCTTATCGATAACGCTTTTACTGGACAAGCTTGAACACATGGATAATCTTCACATTGTGCGCAGAAGTGCGGGAACTCCGCGCCTGGAACAAGCATGAAAACCCTTATCCTAGAAGCTTCTGGCCAAATGCGCTTTTCATGAAAAAGCGAACATGCAATTTCACATTTTCTACAGCCGCTACATCTAGCTAAATCTCTAGCTATCCAAATCTGCTCCTTTTTATCTGACAAGTCAAGCGCCCCTTTTACGATTGCGTTTCTGTTAGGCGAATGCAGAATACCTACATCTTTAAATGGTGATTTATAATTTTTGTTAAGGCGAGGGTAAAACCGTTGGCTACATTGTATGAGCTTCTGGGCATACTAACAACTTCATTCGTTCTAAACATTATACCATTCACTGGTCCATCAAACATGCTAATTGCCGCAAACTTGGCTTTAGCCACGAACGCTGACCCGTTCACAATAGGCTTTCTCGTCGCTTTAGGCTCAGCCCTAGCCAAATCCATCCATTACGTGGTAACATTTTTCATCGGCGGCTTTATCGGCAAAGAACGCAGAAAACGCCTCGACGCGGCTGGGGCGAAAATTAGAAGTTGGGCTTTTTTAGCGCTTTTTATTGTGGCTGCGTCGCCACTTCCAGACGAGCCAGTGATTGTGCCATTAGGACTTTTAAAGTATAATCCAATCAAGTTTTTTACGTCATACTTTATTGGAAAACTGTTAATCTCCGTAGCTGGAGCTTACCTTGGAGAAACAGGCCAAAAGATTCTCGAGCCTTTCGTAAGCCAAGAAGTCTTAATGATTGCCTCCATAATCTTCACAATAGCGATAACAGTGTTACTGATTAAGGTTGATATAACCAAAATCTTCAACAGATTTAAAAAGAAAGAATTCAAGAAACATGATGAATAATTTTGTGCTTGGCAATTTTTATATTACATTTTAGGGATATCCTCGACCATGTACGATAAAATAGCGTCTGAAATAATGAAAGTTGTTGAAATCCTCAAGGGGCTCAACTACAATTCTGAAAATATCTCTCCAAGAGAATTTTACGAGTATATGACTGGCGAAACTCCTACAGGCGACATCATAACGTTAGAAGATGTTCTGTGCAACGAATTTTTGATGGTGCACGAAGTTGTCGAAATAAGCGAATTAAAAAAGATGAACGTGCCAATCAACAAGCAGACAATAGTAAAGTTTTATCCACAAGTTTATGAGGCTCATTTTACGGCTTTAAATTATGAATTAACTTATGCTTTGAACAAGAAGGATTATGAATGGCTTAAACGGAGAATTGAAAATTTCCAGTCGCAATTAGACGACCCATATCTGCCACCAGAATTTAACCATCTGAAACAAAAACTCACACCTAAATATGAATCTATGATAGAAAAGTTTTCACGTTTCATCTCAAGCACCTAAGAACGTCCATCATTTTGTGTAAGAAAAGCTTTTATGGTTGTGTCTAAAATTCAGAAGGTTCTATGTCCGAAGAAGCTGAAGAGCTGCCAGAAACACGTCCAATAGGCAAGTACAGAGACAGAATTGTAAACGGCCCCATACTTCGCACATTCTTTTGGTTGGGTATTCCTCCGCTTGTAAACCAAATTATTGTTGTGGCTTACAATCTTGCTGACGCCTACTGGCTAAGCGTTTATAGTGACGTAGCAGTGGCTATTCCAAGGCAGATGTGGCCCCTCATAGTGCTCTTTCAAGCGCTTTTGATGGCTTTAACAGCTGCAAGCCTAGGTATAGTTTCGCAGTATGTTGGAAACAAGGATTATGGCAATGCAAGCAAGGCAGCGTCACGCTTCTTTACATTATCTTTTGTTTCTGGGGCTATCTTGAGCTTCTCACTCCTAGCGCTTAGAGGCGTCATTTTCACTTTTATGTCTGTTTCAGCAGATATTTTCGATGATTTGATGATTTATTCTGGCATAATCGCGTTTGACATTTTCTTCAACTACACATCCCTAACTTTCACAACGTTGCTGCAAAGCGTTGGAGAAACTAAGAAACCCGCCATCGTGAATGGAGTTGCAGTTGGCATAAACATGATTCTCGACCCTTTCCTCGTTCTTGGTATAGGACCATTTCCAAGACTTGGCGTTGTAGGCGCATCCATAACAGATGTCATGGGCAAAATTATTTCAGTTAGCGCTTTGGCATACATCCTTAAAAGGTATTATCCTGACATCAAAGTAAAATTTACAAAGGACATAAACACCAGCTGGGTTCGCTTAGTACTACGCATAGGTTTACCAGTTTTGGCTTTAGGCTTGACAAACGGCTTCGCTTTTCTCACCCAACTCAAAATTATTAACATGCTTGGCATAGTAGCAGCAACAGCTTTCTCCATAGGCTTCGTAATAATGGATATTGTTGACGCCGCACTTTGGGGCCTAAGCGGAGCCACAGCAATAATGGTTGGACAAAGCCTAGGCGCGGAAAACCGCAAAAGGGCTAGGGAAGTAGCCTTCAAAACAGCCCTCGTAATTTTCGCAATCATGGCGGTAAGCGCAAGCATCGTCTACCCGATTAGGAGGAACGTGGCTAGCGCCTTCACAGAAGACCCAAGCATCCTAGACGAAACTGACCTTTTTCTACAAACATTACTGCCAACGCTCCCATTTTTCGGTTTATTCATAGTTGCCATGTCCACTGGAAGAGGCTCTGGACACACGCTTTTCCCAACAACACTAGGAGTAACGCGCCTCTGGGGAATAAGACTTGTTATGGGCTACCTGTTGGCGTTCACATTTGAAATGGGCTCGATTGGGGCTTGGCTAGCTATATCGCTAAGCAACGTTGTTGGAGGAACAATAGCGATACTCTGGATAAAGTACGGCAATTGGGCTGAAGCAGTAATAAAAAGGAAATCCAGTCATGGCGTCTAATAATTTCTGCTTTCCAGCAAAAGCACAAGTAAAATTAAGACCTTAAAAGATATTTGGTTAGTCGAAAAGCATGAGAATTATAGCCGACCTCCACATTCACGGCAAATATAGCCGCGCCACAAGCCAAAGAATGTGCATCGAAGAAATCGCAAGATTCGCAAAAATAAAAGGTTTAAACCTTGTGGGCACTGGTGACTTCACACATCCAAAGTGGCTAAAAGAACTTCAAGAAGCGCTAATCCCAGAATCTGACACTGGCTTATACAGAGTCGCAAAAAACCCCGAACTTCCAGTATACTTCATGATAACAACCGAGGTAAGCACAATATTCACATATGAAGACGAAGTTAAAAAGGTTCACCATGTAATTTTAACGCCAAGCATCGAAACAGCCATACAAATAAACGATAGACTGGCAAATTACGGCAACCTAGCCATCGACGGCAGACCAACACTAAACATGGACGCGCCTCATCTAGTCGAAGAAATTATGGAAATATCAAATGCAAACATGGTTTTTCCAGCGCACGCTTGGACTCCATGGTTCAGCATATTCGGCGCCTTCAGCGGCTTCAACAGCGTCGAAGAATGCTACAAAGACATGACAAAACACATTCACGCTTTGGAAACTGGGCTTTCATCAGACCCGCCTATGAACTGGCGCCTAAGCAGACTCGATAAGTTCGCGTTAGTCTCAAACAGTGATAGCCACAGCTTTTGGCCGTGGCGAATAGGCAGAGAAGCTAATGTTTTCGAAATTGAAAAACCAAGCTACAATGCCATTTTAGATGCTATACGAATGAAGGACGCTAGACACTTCAAGTTCACAATCGAAACAGACCCAGCTTACGGAAAATATCATTGGACTGGACATAGAAACTGCAAAGTGTCACTATCTCCGCAAGAAGCAATAAAACTGGGCAACACATGTCCAGTTTGCCGCAGAAAACTTACAAAGGGCGTTGAACAGCGAGTCGAGGAACTTGCCGACCGCCCATATGGATTCAAACCAGAAGGCGCCATCGACTTTAAACATCTGCTGCCGCTTTCCGAGATTATTGCAACAGTGCTAGGCGTTGATTCTCCTTCTTCACAGAACGTCTGGGGCATCTACAACAAGCTTATCGAAAAGTTTGGCGATGAATACAAAGTTTTAATTGACACGCCAAAAGAAGCCCTAAAAGAGACCGCTGACGAAAATATCGCCGAAGCAATAGTCCGCGTCAGAGAAGGCAACATAAAAGTCATACCCGGATACGACGGAGTCTACGGACAACTAATAATCTTCAACGAAACTACACAAGAGAAAACCGCCACTCAAAGAGTTCAACAGATGAACCTTACAGACTTCATGTAAACCCCCTCACTCATGGTTTTAATGTGTATGTGTGTTGAGCGGATATACGACAAGACTTATAAAGTCGCAATATACACGATATGTGTGTGGTGCACTATGGAAACCAAAAAAGTAAGCAAAATATCAAAAATTGTAGACCGCGTCCTCAAACAAGTCTTCGGCGAAGAGGCAACGCTCCTAATATACAAATACCTCGAAGCAAACTACAACGTCAAACGAGATGAAATAGCTGAAAAAATCGACGTTTTCGCAAGAGGCCTCGAAGATTTCCTAAGCACTGGAGCCTACGTTGTTGAACGTAAAATCTTGGAAGATATATACTCAAGCTATGGCTTGCTACGCAGACTAGAGCTTGAAAAGGTGCACGAGGAACGCGACTTCGCAAGTCACGTCAAACTTCTGCTACGAAACGCATAAACTCACCACATAAACTCGAATTTTATTGGGTTTAAAGGCAGTTTCACAATAACTTTTATAACTTGTTCTTGAGTATTCCTTCCCTAAACTAGTTTAAAGGGAAGGCTTTACTTGAAAGATGCTCTGCTCAAAGTTGTGAATAAAGCACTGGCGCTCGGCGCTGAGTATGCTGAAGCTCGCGCTCAAGAACTTTTTAGAACAACTTTAACCGTTAAGGAGGGGCATGTTGAGGCTGCACGGCAAGGAATAGAAAACGGTGTGGCATTAAGAGTTCTCGTGAATGGCGCTTGGGGATTCGCTTCTGTTGGAAGCTTTGAAGCCAAAAGTTTGCTTGAAGCAGCTTCTTCCGCCTGTAAAATGGCTAAAACCGTAAGTTCTAAGCTGAAAAATCCGATAAAACTGGCAAAATTTAAGGCTGTTGAGGACAAAGTTTTAGTTAAACCGCGGAAAGACCCATCGAACGTTCCAATAGAGGACAAAATAAACTTGACGCTGGCCATAAACAGCAACGTTTTGGATTATGATAAGAGTGTTAAGGGCTGTACAATAGATTATTTGGACATCACTGGCAAAAACTATTTTGTAAATAATGAGGGCATGTATATCGAGCAAGACAAGCTATATGTTTGGTCAAGAATAACAGCCACAGCGAAAATGGGAGCAATATTCTCTTTCAGCCGAGAAGAAATAGGCTCAACTTCTGGCTACGAAATATTTGATGTGGAAACTCCAGAAGTTGTCGGCGAAAGGGTTGCAAAACGCGCAGTTGAACAACTAAAAGCAAAGCCTCCTAAAGGCGGCATTTTCCCAGCGGTTATAGGACCTAACGTTGTCGGCGTGTTTGTTCACGAAGCCTTTGGGCATCTAGCTGAAGCCGACCTCACACTTTCTGGTTCAGTTTTGCTTGGAAAGATTGGGAAGAAAATAGCCTCTGACATTGTCACGTTGTACGATGATGGCACAGTGAAAGGTGCTTTCGGCTCATTCAAGTATGACGATGAAGGTGTACCAGCGCAGAAAACGCTTCTCGTGAATAGAGGCGTCGTGGTTGGTCTAATGCATAGCAGAGAAACTGCACAGAAATTTAACATGCAGCCAACTGGAAACATGAGAGCCGAAGATTTCCGCGCTGAACCCATAATCCGAATGCGCAACACATACATGGAGCCAAAAGACTATTCATTCGACGAGTTAATTGAAGACGTAAAGTTTGGCTACTACCTAAAAAGTTTCAGGGGCGGCCAGGCAAATTTGGACGGCACTTTTCAAGTGGGCATCCAAGAAGCCTACGAAATTGTTAATGGCGAATTGGGTGAGGCTGTTCGTAATGCTTCGATAAGCGGAAACACGCTTGAAACGCTTTTGAAGGTTGATGCTGTTGGAAAAGACTTTGAACTTTGGCCTGGAAGGTGTGGGAAGGGACAAACGGCATTTGTTTGCGATGGTGGTCCGCATATTAGGGTGAAGGAGGTACTTATTGGTGGCAGCGCTTAAAAAGGATGAAACATTAAGCATAATCGAAAACATTGTACAATTCGCCTTAAAAGCTGGCGCTGATGAAGCTGAGGCTTTTGCATATCAAGGCTTGACGGCAAACGTGATTATAGAGCGTGGACAAGTTTCACGTAATACGCGTATACTTGACCATGGAATTGGCGTTAAAGCCGTAATCAACAAGGCTGTGGGATTTGCTTACACGAATGTTCTGGAAAGTAAAGAGGCAATTGAAAAAACTGTTCAGAACGCCTTAAAAGCTGCCAAAGCAAGCAAGCCAGACAAGAATTGGCGTGGTCTTGCATCAAAAAAGCCCATTGCTTCTGTTGAAAACGTTTATGACCGAAGGGTTGCTGAACTGCAATCCGAGGATTTAGTGGAATTGGCGTCATCCATGCTGGAAGCCGCTGAAGAAACAGACAAGCGGGTGTTCCCGATAGAAGGCGGAGTTGGCGCATCAGAACTGGTGAGGGCGGTTGCAAACTCAAATGGTATTTCATGCTTTGACAATGGAACCATAATCGAATGTAGTCTAGCCACCGTAGGACAAGAAGGCGGCGAAGTAACGCCAGTATGCTTCGAATTTAACACTGAAAGAACCTACGAAATAAATCCAAAATGGGTTGGAAGGGAAGCGGCGAGACTTGCTGGTTCAGCGTTAAAAGCCAAAAAATTTGAGACTAAAACCACAAAGGTTGTGTTTGCGCATGCCGCGTTTCATGAACTTCTATATTTCACTTTAATGAATGCTGTTAAGGCGGATTATGTTCAAAGAGACCAATCAGCATTGAAGGGAAAAATTGGCGAGACAGTTGCTTCCGAAATTGTAACTGTTTATGATGATGGCTTATTAAGCGGTGGGCTTCGAACATGGGAATTTGACGGTGAAGGTGTACCACAGCAGAAGACTCCAATCATAGAAAAGGGCGTTTTACGCAGTTTCATCTACGACAATTACACGGCAAAAAAGGAAGGACGAGAAAGCACTGGAAACGCCTTCAGAGCGGGATACCTTTCTACACCATACGTGGACGCAACGAACTTTCACTTCATGCCTGGAAAGAGATCTCCAGAAGAACTTATAAGCGAAATTGATGAAGGCTTGATTGTCTATTCCCTACAAGGTGCTCACAGCAGTAACCCTGTGAGCGGCGAATTCTCTGTTGTAGCTACACCAGCTTGGAGAATCAAGGATGGTGCAGTTGCGCATGCTGTTAGAGGGGTTATGTTGGCTGGCAACATCTTTGACGTGTTAAAGAATATTTCTAATTTGGCGAATAACGAGCGTAAGATTGGTCAGCTTGTTGCGCCTTGGGTGCTTGTGGAAAACGTTAAAGCTATAGGAAAATAAATAACCAAGTTTTCTGTTATCCGCATTAAAGGTGTGAAGAACGTGGGCGGCAAAATCAAGCGAGGTTTGCTAAAGTTTAATACTCTGCGCATAATTGTTCAGTTCATCTCATTTATACTTTTTAGCGCTGTAATAGTTGATGTTGGCACGGGACTTTTGCTTCCAGTCCTTTGGACTTGGGGTCTCAAACAAAACTTTGTAGGTGATGCTTTCACTGCTATACAATTTATGCTTTACGATGTTGTTTTTCCATGGTTAGCCCTCGCCTCGTTTCTAGTTGTAGGCGTGTTGCTTGGTAAATCTTTATGCGGCTGGGTTTGTCCATTCGGCTTTGTCCAAGACCTATTAGGCTTTGTAAAACGTAAGAAAAGTGAAGTTTCGCCGCGCACTCATGAGAGTCTAATCTACATAAAATACTTTGTTCTTGGCATAACCTTGTTTATAAGCCTAACATTTTCTGCATCAAAGCTTATCGGCATCCATCGCAGCTATGAAAACGCTTTAGGCGTTTTCGCTAGAGCACCATTTACTACGCTAAGCCCTGCAGAAGCTCTTTTTGGGACGATTCCTCGGGCAATATACCCTTTTCGCACAAGCACAATGGACGTGTTTTCTCAAATAGCAAGTTTTACACCGCTTTTTTGGGTTCAAATCTTCATTACGGTGTGTGTCTTGATTTTCGCGGCTTATGTTCCGAGAAGCTGGTGCAAATATTTCTGTCCTTATGGGGCGATTATGGCTATAATGAATAGGTTTAGCTTCATTGGCTTGCGTAGGGACCCAGCCAAATGTGCCAAGGGCTCGTGTCGCCTTTGTGTTGAAGCCTGTCCTATGCGTGTTAAAATTTTGGATTTGCCTTGGGAGAAGTTCAGCGACCCAGAGTGCATTTACTGTTTGAAGTGTGCTGATGCGTGTCCATACGGTGCGATAAGGGTGAAATATCCGTAGGTTAAGTCCAAGCGCTCCGCGAATATTCTTCTAAAACAGCGTCATAAACTCTCTTTGTTTGGTTGGCTATTTCATCCCAGTTATATTTTTCTTTAACCTTTTTGAAGGCATTGCTCCTTATCCAATCCGCATATTTTTCATCTGTTAAAACCCTTGTTATTCCCCAAGCCAGCGATTCTGGATTGTTCACGTAGACTTTTACTCCATCAACGTCATGCTCAACAATTTCAGATAAGCCTCCAGTGTCCGAGACTACTACTGGGCTTTTTGCTGCCATGGCTTCTAGGGCTACTATGCCGAAGGGCTCGAATAGTGATGGCACAACTGAAACGTCTGCGCATTTCTGCAGTTTCCTAAGCGTTTCGTCGTCAACGAATCCTGTGAAGAGCACTTTGTGGGATAATCCCATGTTCTTGATTAGGTCTGAAAGCTGCTCTTTCATGTAGCCGTTGCCTACAATTATGAATTTTGCATTAACTTTTTCTAGAACTTTTGGAACGGCGTTTACAAGCACGTGGACGCCCTTTTCGTAAACGATTCTTCCGACGAAGAGCACGATTTTTTCTTCTGGTAATGCGAATTTGCTTCTGAACTGCCGTAGGTCTTCTGTTTCGCTTTTTACGTAGATATCGACGTTTACGCCGTTTGGAACCATAATGAGTTTGTCTTCTGGAAGTCCAAAAGCCCACTTGACATGTGAAATCATGTAGTTGCTGCAGCATATGACCTTCCAAGCCTCATAGGTTAGCCAAGCCTCAGTTTCATGAATCATACGCTCATAATCGAAGTGTATGCCGTTTCTTCGTCCAATTTCTGTTGAATGTATTGTAGCCAGGAGCGGTTTCCTAAAAACGTGTTTTAAGCCTATTCCCGCATCTGCAACAAGCCAGTCATGCGCGTGGAAAATGTCAACTTTTCCATCTAAACTGCGGACTATTGCCGCTGCCTCCTTCTGCATGTTAACGTTCATCAAGTAAACCCATGTGGCGAAGTCTGGGGATGGGTTCTTGTAGGAGTCAACCCTAAAAACTTCGACTCCATCTAAAACCTCGTGTTGCAGTGCTCCTGGAAAATCGCATGTAACCACGTAAACTTTGATGTTTTTCTTTGCTAAACTTTTAGATAAATTGTAAACATGGGGTGAGATTCCTCCGATAATTCTTGGTGGGAACTCCCAAGTGAGCATCATCACGGTTATGTCTCTCATTTGTCGCTTTTGCCTCCAGCCACTTCGCGGTATATTTCTAAAATGCTTTTCAGCCATCCTTGCGATTTTGGCTTTACAACGCTTATTTTCTCCAGCGGAACCTTGTAGATTCTGAAAACTTCTTCTCGCATCCACTCTGATTTTACTATAAGCCTCTGGGCTTCGTACATTCCAAGCCACTCGATGCTTTTTATAGCCATGTTAAAGGGCGAATTTGCCCCATGTGAGCGATGCTCTTCGAGGCTTTCAACAGAATAGATAAACGGCATGCCAAGCGCCTTTTTTAGGGTTACAGCCGCTGGAATAAAATGCCAATCATGTGCATCTATCAAATCCACTTTTCTATCTGCCCTATAGTATATGTCTGCGGCTGCCCTTTCGACCTCTTGGTTTAACGTTAAGACCCATGTGAGGACGCCTATGTGTGTGCGCACGGGGTTTGTCACTCTGTAAGTTTTTACGCCGTTTTGTTCGTTTGATTCTCCAGTCAAATAGTCATGGTACGTAACTACATGGGTTTTAACGCCGCTTTTTGCGAGTTGTGTTGCAAGTTCCTTAACGTAATGTGTGAGTTGTCCAACAATTCTTGGAGGGTATTCCCATGAGAAAATTATTATGTGCATTGTGTTTCACTACGTGAAAAGTGCACAGACTTTTATTATTCCACGTCCAGTCAAGTAATATCGCTTTTTTCCTTCCTTGTCCATGAAGCTTTCCACGAAGCCCTCCATCTTATAGTTGTCCAGTGTTCTTTCAACCTCGCTGATGTCAAGCTGTAAAACTTGTGCTAGTTCTTCGCTTCTTCTCGCTAAATCCGCGGTGGTTGCACACAAGTTATGTAAGGTCTGCAATATTTTTTCTGATGTTGGCAGTTCCTCTCTCAAATTATCACCTTAAACGCTTTAAACATCGTTTTTCACGCTCTCCCTATAAATAAGTGCGTGCATTTTCACTTTGTTCATAGATACCTTGTTGCCTCTTGCACCTGCGCCTTGAGTTCTGTGAACCTTTCATTTGCAACCTTAATCAATACTCTCCTTAACTCTTCGCCCTTTAGCTTTTCAATCCTAATTTTTTTCAGCCTATTTGCCAGCGGTTTATCATGAAGCGAATTTTCAATCCACTGTTCAAGGTCGCCGCGGCGCCAATGGAATTCTATGGATTTGATGTCAACTTTTTTGAGGGCATTTATGAAACCCTTTAGGCTCCAAGCCATAATACCCGTAAACTTGTCCTTTCCAACACCAGTGTAGAATAGGAACGGCTCATTAGCTGCTGAAACTGCAAGCTTCACCCTATTTTCAAAATCCAAAGCCACGGCTTGTGCAGTTACAAAAGCATCTGTGGGCGAGTTGAATGGGCTAAAGTAGGAGTGAACTTCTCCTGGTCCGCCGCCAGCCGTGAACATGTAGTAAAGATGGTCGCTTGTCTGTAGGTAACGCCATATCCGTAAAAGGTCTCTGTCTTCTGCCTCTTTTACTAGGGGTTCAAGACCCCTTATGCTTGTGTAATAAGCCCACTGCATGGTGTTTCCAAGCCAGCAGCTCGCGTCTCTTTCCAAGTCAGCCCATGAAACTGTCCCGCCAAGCTCTGGAACGTCTATTTCCCTAGAAACCGCATACTTTTCTACAACCTCTGAGGGCGTCGCCATGTGCAAGTGCCACCACTTCAAAATTTCCTTTGGCAAGTGCCTTAGGAACTCGTGTATGCCAGTTTCTGGCCAGTGATGCTCGCCGAAAGTTTCGTAGTCTGGGAAAATGTTTATGCATTGTCCTGGTGTTGCTGCGAGCCAGCTTGCGTATTTGTCTGCTGTTAGTGGCCATTCGCTCCACCATCTTGCTGAGAACCTAAATCCTATGTCGTCTGTTAGCTTGTAGTTTCTTAGTAGAACTTTGATTTTTTGGCAGTTTTTTGGTTTGTATAGGTAGTTTGGCGATTTTTCGTGAAGTATTTTTTCCACGCCTTCTGTGAATATTCCCTTGTATCCCATTTCTTCAACTGTTTTCGCTATGGCATTGTTGTACAGTAGTTCCGTGTTCTCGAAGACTGTTGGCGTGTGTCCGAGCAGGTCCATTATTGCTTGTTTGTGCATTTTCACTTGTTCGATGAATTCGCTTCTTTCTGGGTATAGGCTTGCAAGTGAATGGTAGTAGGTTTGGCTTAGGAATTCTACGCATCCGGTTTCCGCAAGTTGCTTGAAGGATTCTAGGAGGTCTTTGTTGAACATTTCGCATTGTTCTAGGAATATGCCTGATATGCTAAAAGCGAATTTTACTTGTTTCTTTTCTCTTTTGTGTTTGTCTATGAGTTCAAGCAGTATCTGGTTTGACGGGAAATAGCATTTTTTACACGCTCTTTCGAAAACTTCTCTGTTTACAGCCCTGTCAAAATAATAGTCAAATAACTCGCTTTTCTTCAAATGCCTAAACATCTTGTTTTCCCAGAAAAAGTTCTTTTTTAGCCTATGCGGCTGGTGAACTTCAAACACGAATACTATGTCCGTCAAAGTTTAGCCTCTATCCATTTTATCGTGTGCATGTTATTTTAGTTTATTTGCTTAGTTCAACGCTGTTTTAGTAATTTTTATGTTTGATTCGGATTTTGAATTCATAATTTATTTATCCGTTGCACCCCATTTCCATAACAAAAAGGTGAACCGTTTGTCAATTGAAAAACTGAAAGTTGAAAACCACCACGAACTGGAACAGCTGATAACCAGCGAAATAAATAAAGTGGAGAAGAACCTGACGGTTATCTGCAGCAACATACCAATAAACGAGAAAGCAAATTTGGACATTTTATGCCACGACGATAATGGGCAACTGGTCATAGTCCAAATAAGCGTTGAAGAAGACGACACAATGTTCCTGCATGGAATCCAAAGCATCGACTATGTTGACAAGTTCAAATCCTTCTTGAAGGCGACGTATAACAAACACAAAATAGACGACAAGGCTAAACCGAGACTCATACTCATTGCACCGCGCTTCTCGGATGCTCTGCGTCTTGCTGTTGAAGGAATGAAGGGTATACGCGTTGACTTGTACGAGTGGGAATACTTGAAACTCGGAGACCACAAGGGACTCCACCTCCAACCTATTTTTACTTGGGCGCCACCAGAGAAACCAAAGGAGAAGGAGGAAAAACCAGTTGAAAAGAAGCGTGAGCCAAAGCCAATAAAAAAGAAAGAACCTATGCCTACGCCGCCAACCGTTGAGAAAAAGGAAGAGCCAAAACCAACACCAACACCAGAACCTGAACCGCCAAAAGAGGAAGTTCCACCGTTTCCGCCACCGCCAGAGCCAAAAGAGGAAAAACCAGTTAAGCAGGAACCAACAGAACAGCCGAAAAGAAAGCTAAAGCTGTTCTAGAAAGCCTAACGCACACTATCCCATTAATTCTTTACATTGTCTGGACGGGCTTTTGTTGAGAATCTGCTTCTTTGTCTGGGAGTATCCTCCCGCGCTTGTCGGCGGTTTAGGCACTTACGCCGACTATATTACCCGTGAGTTTGTTTCCATGGGGCATGATGTAACTGTTTTTACGCTTAATCCTGGAAACTTGAAAACACGTGAAATCATTAAGGGTGTTGAGGTTCACAGACCATTAATCGTGAACGCGAGCAATGTTTTTCCAATGTTTGTTATCGACGACTTGAAGAAGTGGGGAACAAACATTCGCTTGTTTAACGACATTTTCATCTACAACATACTGAGCGCAACAAAATTCATAAACAGCATGCTGAAAAAGGAAGGCTGCAACTACGATGTTGTATGTGTTCACGATTGGCTCAGCAGCATCGCTGGAATCCTAGTTAAAAATGAAACAAAAGTTCCAGTTGCGTTTCATGTTCACAGCACCGAATGGGGTCGAAGCGGAGGACAAGGCTCCGAAGTTGTTTCGTACTTGGAGTGGGAGACAGCCCAAAAAGCCGACAGAGTAATAACCGTAAGCCACGCCATGCAGGAAGACCTTGTACGACATGGATGGCCAAAATCGAAGATAAGCGTCGTCTGGAACGGCGTTGACCCAGAACGCTATAATCCCAAAAACTGTAAGGCTGAGGAAGTTGAAGCAATACGCAACAAATATAACATAAAACCAGATGAAAAGATGATTCTTTTCCTCGGCAGACTCACATGGGTTAAAGGCGTCATAAACCTTGTTCAAGCAATGCCCATGGTTTTAAGTGAACACCCAAACGCCAAACTCGTAATTTTGGGCAAGGGTGAACAACAAAACGACATCGTTGAAGCCGCAAACAGACTTGGAATAAGCAAAAACGTCATCTGCAGATTCGATTTCGTACCAGAAAAAGAACGCATACTACACTACGCGGCTTCAGACGTCTGCGTTTTCCCATCTACATACGAGCCATTCGGAATAGTGAGCCTAGAAGCCATGGCAATGGCAAAACCAATAGTCGTAGGCGCACAAGGCGTAGTCGGCTTCAGAGAACAAGTCGTCCCATACGGTCCAGACCAGAACGGGGTTCACGTTAACGGCGGAAACCCAGCAGACATCGCCTGGGGAATCAAGGAAATCTTATGTGATTCGGAAAGAGCCAAAAAATGGGGAGAAAACGGCAGAAAACGCGTTCTGCAATACTTTACATGGAGAAAAGCTGCTGAACAAACCCTCGAAATATACAGTAAACTTCAGCATCTAAAAGAACAAGAGGAATGCCGCGTCGTAGACCTCATGGAAAAAATTACAAGAACGTAAAGAAAAGGGGAAATACGCTAAGCCTTTTTCGCGGCGGCTTTCTCCAGCGCCACTACGCCTGGAAGCTTCTTTCCCATTAGAAACTCTATCAGTGCGCCTCCAGCCGTGCTTACGTAGGATATCTTATTTGATAATCCAAGCTCTTGCAGTGCCGCTATTGTGTGTCCTCCTCCAGCAAGCGAGAAAGCCTTTGAATTTGCAATTTCCTCAAATATCCTCTTTGTTCCGAAGACAAATTCGCTTCTTTCGAAGACTCCCATGGGTCCACTTACGACAATGGATTTTGCATTTCTAATTATTTTCGCGTATTCCTCGACTGTTT
>JBNAWC010000003.1:992-11658 GCA_049700035.1 Candidatus Bathyarchaeales archaeon | reverse complement strand
TCGGCAAGGCGTCAACAGAAATTTCTTTCCTCTTTCCATCAGCATCAACTGCAACATCCACTGGCGTCTTTATTTTGCCTGGATACTTTTGCATAAGCTCCTTTATTCCCGGCAGCAAGCCCATAAGCTCTTTCTTTTCTAGGAATTCCATGTTTGGTTTTCCAAGGTCAACGCCCTTCGCTGCCAAAAAGAGTTGACCGATGACGCCGCCCGTGAGCACGTAGTCTGCTATGTTGTTGCTTAAAACATATTTTGATATTTCCAGCGAGTCGTCGCCTTTCGCTCCGCCGAAAATGAATACGCATGGTTTTTCTGGTTTTTCAAGCACTCTGCTTAACGATTTAAGCTCTCTTTCCATTATGCGTCCAGCAACACTTGGCAGCACCGCAGTAAAACCTATTATTGAAACGTGGGCTCTGTGGGCTGCCGCAAACGCGTCGTTCACGAAAATGTCTGATAATGGCGCAAGGTTTTTGACAAGTTCTGTTTCCGCGTGCTGTTCTGGCGTGCCCTCTTTTGTTTCTCCAGCAAAATTTCTAACATTGTCCAAAACAAGTATCTCGCCGCTTTTCAAACCCCTAATAGCTTCTTTTGCTTTTTCTCCGAAAACGTCATCAACATACTTGACTGGTTTACCCAAAACCTTGCCGAGTATTTCTGCATGTTGTTTTAATGGGATAAAGTCTGGGTCGCCCTTTCGCCCTTGATGCGCCAACACGACGACTTTTGCGCCTTTTTCCGCCAACTCCTTTATGGTGGATTCGCCATGCGCTCGGATTCTCGAGTCATCTAAAACCTTTTTTGTTTCTGGGTCTACTGGCGAGTTGAAGTCAACCCTAACAAGCACAACTTTGTTCTTGACTTGGACGTCATCCAAGGTTAGGTATTTCGCCATTTGCTATCCCTCTAAACTTTACAAAATAAAAAATGTGGGGGCTAGTTTAAATTTAAGCGTTGAAGCCTTTAGAAGCCGGCTTTCTTGCCTATGAGCTCTATCAGTTCAACCATTCGACAGGAGAAGCCCCACTCATTGTCATACCAAGCAAACACTTTGACAAGGTTTCCAGCGACAACCATTGTTGATAAGCCGTCAACAATGGCGGAATAAGATGTGTGATTAACGTCTGTTGAAACTATTGGGTCTTCTGTATAAGCCATTATGCCCTTCAGTGGACCTTCTGCGGCCTTTCTAAATGCCTCGTTTACTTCTTCTTTCGTCACGTCTTTTTCGAGAACTGCTGTCAAATCCACTATTGAAACGTTTGGAACTGGAACACGAAGCGCTATTCCGTCGATTCTTCCCTTAAGCTCTGGGAACACAAGCGCTGATGCTCTTGCGGCGCCTGTTGTTGTGGGTATGATGTTTATTGCTCCAGCCCTTGCGCGTCGTAGGTCTCTGTGAACCAAGTCTTGGATTCTCTGGTCGTTTGTGTAGGCGTGGGCTGTCGTCATCAGCGCCGACTTTATTCCGAAATTCTCGTGTAGTACTTTGACGCATGGCACGACGCAGTTTGTTGTGCATGAAGCGTTTGACAGAATATTATGGTTCTTGTGGTCATATTTGTCGTGGTTTACGCCGAGAACTATTGTTATGTCTGGGTTTTCAGCTGGAGCCGAAATCAGAACCTTTTTCGCTCCTGCTTGCAAGTGTTTTGCTGCGTCTTCCCGTTTTGTGAAAAGTCCAGTGGATTCCACGGCTAGGTAAACGTCTAAATCTTTCCATGGCAGTAGCGCTGGGTCTTTTTGCATGAGGACTTTTAGTTCCTTGCCGTTTACGATTATGCTGTTGTCTTTTGCTTGTATGTCAGCGTCGAATCTTCCATGCACAGAGTCATATTTTAGTAGGTGTGCGAGTGTTTTAGCGTCTGTTATGTCGTTTATTGCTACAAAGTCTATGTTTGCTTTTCTTTCGATTGCCGCCCTGTATAGGAGTCTTCCAATTCTTCCAAAACCGTTTATCGCTACTTTTATCGCCATTTAAATCACCTTTGTGTTATATCTGCTTTAAATGTCCAAATGGCTAATTAATTTTTGCGCTATCGAAGTTTCATCAGAGCCATTTCAGCAGCTAAAACGAATGGCTCCCAAGTTTCGCACAGTGGCGGCGCGTAGGCTGTATCTGCTTTTGCCAACTCTTTAACTGTCATCTGTTTCTGTATAGCCAATGATATGGCGTTTATTCGTTGAGTTACCTCTTCTCCGCCGATTATTTGGGCGCCTATAACTCTTTCAGACTCCTTTTCAACGACGAGTTTGACTTTTATTGGCAAAGCGCCTGGATAGTAATCTGCCTTTGTCTTCGAGGAAATCGTTCCAGTGACGGTTTCAATTTTTGCTCTTTGTGCAGCGTTTTCAGTTAAGCCAGTTGCGCCAACATCCATGTCGAAAAGCCTTGTCACCGCAGAGCCTAAAACTCCAGTGAAAAGTGCGTATCCTCCAGCCGCGTTTATTCCAGCAACTTTTCCGTGTCTTACGGCTACTGTGCCTAGTTGTTGAAGGGCTGGTTTTTGCGTGACGATGTGCGTGGATTCTGCGCAGTCTCCAACAGCGTAAACGTCTTTTGCGCTTGTTTCCATTCTCGCGTTTGTTTTGATGGCTCTTGTTTCTCCCAAGTCTATTTTCGCGTTTACGGCAAGCTGAGTGTTTGCCCTAACGCCAAAGGCGCTTATGAAAAGGTCTGCGTTTAGCTGTTCGCCTCCAGCAACAATTCCAGTTACTTTTTCTGTTCCGAGGAATTCTTCAACGCCCTTTCCAGTTAGGATGTTGATTCCCCTTTGCTGAAGCATTTCTTGAACAACCTTAGCCATGTCCGCGTCCAACATTTGTGGCAGAATTTGGGGCAGCAACTCCACAACGGTCACGTCTAAGCCTCTTTCTTTTAGGGCTACAGCCGTTTCTAGACCAATTAAACCAGCACC
Source organism: Candidatus Bathyarchaeales archaeon (assembly GCA_049700035.1). GTDB lineage: Archaea > Thermoproteota > Bathyarchaeia > Bathyarchaeales > Bathycorpusculaceae > JAVZLQ01. The sequence continues at coordinate 8,740 of JBNAWC010000003.1, read as the reverse complement.
CATAATCACTGCTTTTCTTGCGCCTTCTCTGACGGCTTGGGCAATTTTCTCGCCGTCTTCTATTGTGCGTAGAGAATGAATGCCCGCTTTTTCTTTGCCCTTTATCGGCGGAATAAAGCTGCTTGCGCCAGTGGCGATGATTAGGCTGTCATAAGTGAGGGTTTCGCTTTTTCCTTCCTTATTTATGGTTTCAACGGCTTTTTTGCCGGTGTCTATTGCTGTGACTTTTGTTTCGGTTTTTAGGTTTAGCTTCATCATTTGAAAGTATGATTGTGGAAAAACAATGAGGTTTTGGAAGCTTGGTATTTGCCCGCCTATTACGAATGGTAATCCACAACGCGAGTAGCCCGCATATTTTTCTTCCGTTATCAGCGTTATCTCAGCGGTTCTATCGGTTTTTCTTGCTGCAGAGGCTGCGTCAACTCCCGCGGCGTGCGCCCCAATTATAACTATGCGTCTTGGCATCGTCTAATCCTTCTTTACTTGAGTAGGCTTTTGTGCCACTCAACCGCCTTGTTGAAGTCCATTATGTTCGCCAGTTCAGCTTGAAGATTTGAAGGCTTTACCAGTAACAGCCAGCCTTTTCCATATGGGTCTTCATTTAGGATTTCTGGTTTTGATTGGACTTCTGTGTTGACTTCTAGGACTGTTCCGCTTATTGGCGCGACAAGGTCTGAAACCGCTTTGACAGACTCAACTGTTCCATATGGCTCGTTTTGTTTTATTGTTGTTCCAGGGCTTGGCAGTTCTGCGTAGACGATTTCGCGGAGTTGTTTTTGTGCGTAGTCTGTTATGCCGATGCGAACTTTGTCTCCTTCAATTTTTGCCCACTCAAAATCCTTTGTGTAGTATAGTCCTTCTGGCACATCGTATCCGTCAACTTTCACCATGTTTTGTTCACCTCTTAATTAGTTGTTATTCCTTTTGCGTTTCAGCCATTAAAAATTAACTGTTATCTTGCGCTATAATTAAGTTAAAATAGAGTGTTTAGAACAATTAGGCATTGGCAGTTTTATCTTTCTCTCTTTCCGCTTATGTATTCTTCAACCCAAGTCTTCGCCTCTGGGTCTGGCACTTGAATTGGCGGGTGTTTGAAGGCGTATGATGATATGCTTATTAGCGGTCCAGAGATTTTGCGGTCCAAAGCTAGTTTTACGGCTCTTATTACGTCGATTACTACTCCTGCACTGTTTGGTGAGTCTTCAACTTCGAGCTTAACAGATATTGTTAATGGTCTGTCTCCGAATTTTCTGCCTTTAAGCCAAATATAACATATCTTCTTGTTTCCCAAGAAGTGCACGTAATCTGACGGTCCTATTCGCGTTGGCAAGTCGTATGGCACTAGGCTTTTTACGGCTTCTGTCTTGCTTATGCGTTTTGTCTTCAATCGTTCTTCAACGGTCATGTTCAGAAAGTCTGTGTCGCCTCCAAGATTAAGCTGGTAGGTTTCGTCAACTATTACGCCTCTGTCAACGCAGAGCCTAACAAGGTTTCTGTGCAGTATAGTTGCGCCCAACTGGCTTTTTATGTCGTCTCCAGCAACTGGCAAACCCTTCTCATCGAATTTTTTGCTCCACGTTGGGTCTGAAGCTATGAATTCTGGCATACAGTTTATGAAGGCGCATCCAGCATCCAGAGCTGCTTGTGCATAAAAGCGTGTGGCGTTCCAGCTTCCAACTGGCAAATAGTTTATTAGAATTTCCGCTTTTGATTCCTTCAAAACTTTTATGATGTCTTCCCTTTTGGTTTGGCTGTCATCGTAAACGTTGAATGGCTTTTTCATGTGGTTTGCTACACCGTCCAATATTGGTCCAGGCGAAACTTTCACGCCTAAATGTGGGACGTCTGCAAACTTTGCGACGCAGTTTGGTTCTGTGAATATTGCTTCAGAAAGGTCTTTTCCTATCTTGTTTTTGTTCACGTCGAATGCCGCGACAAATTTAATGTCTCTTATGTGGTATCCGCCAAAGTTAACATGCATAAGCCCTGGAACAGTAGCGTCTTCTTTTGCGTTCTTGTAGTATTCGACTCCTTGGATTAGGGCTGAGGCGCTGTTGCCAACGCCCACTATTGCGACGCGGATTTCTGGCAAACATAATCCTCTCTTTTAGAGCGTTTTGTCAATGGTTTAGTGGGTGGTGCTCTTTAACTTTTTCTGGGGCATAGTAAAATTAAAAGGGAACCTTAAACGAGAAAGAGCTTCAGATAAGACTGTCGCGTGGTGTTTGGATGAGTGAAGGCAAAGTAGAGATAAGGTTTGAGCCTTTCAAGGAAATCGTGATTATGGAGCGCAACTTTTTCGCCACTCCAGATGATATTGCAAGGTTTGTCTCCGTAATTGCTGGAGGCAAGCCAACTGGGCTTTACTGGGCTGAGGGCATCGTCTTCCTATATTTCCCACTTCCAGCGTCAACAGAAATCGCTGCAAAAGCGCTTATTGAAGAGGGTAAGGTTTACTGGACTTTTGTCGGTTATGCGCATATGCCAAAATATCAGCAGACAATAGAAACAAGAGAAAAAATAATTGTTCCCGTCATTGACATGTCCTCAAACCCCATGTTCCGAAAGGTTGCAAATTGGCTAAAAGAACAAAAATAAACACAATACAAGTTAGAGGAAAAGTTTTCTCTGGAAGCGGAGAAGGCGCAAAATTCGTTAGCCTCCCATGGGTGAAAAGGCAAATAACCGAAAAGCTGGGCTTCACCCCATACAATGGAACATTAAACATAAGACTGGACAAAGAAAGTGTAGTCCTCAAAAGGCGCGTCATGAAAAAAGCAAACGCAATAAAAATAATTCCACAAGAAGGATTCTGCCAAGGAAAGCTCTTCAAAGCAGTTTTTATGGACGAACTAGAATGCGCAGTCGTGATTCCAGAAGTTGAAGGCTATCCAGAAGACATGATTGAAATAGTTGCCAAAGTAAATTTGAGGGAGAAATTCCAACTAAAAGACGACGACACGGTTAAGGTAAAAATCTTCACCCTTAAATAGCGCCTACACTTGCAACCAAAAATCTAGAGGGGGTAGGTCGCTATTGCGTTTTCGCGCAACCAAAAAATGTTGACTTTTCTCTTTCTAACTTGACTTTGCCTCCCGTTTATCTTTCAGAAAGTTTCGAATGTACTCTTCAAGGCAGTCGTGTTTCTTCAAGTATAAGCCATACCTCACAAGTGCATTCATCGCCCTCGCAGCATCTTCTGGCGAAGAATAAGCAGGTATTCCAAGCTTGTCAAACCTAAAACGAGTGTGCAGCGCCATTTCAGTTTCACCTATATCACATGCAACAATTGGCTTTTCGTATTTGCTCGCGACTTTCGCCACCCTATCAACGTAATCCTCTTGTAAAGCTGGCGTGTGATGCAAACCAAGCAGTATTATGCCATGAATTTGCGGGTCTTGAAAGAGTATTTCAGTCGCCAACTCAAACATTTCAGAAGTCACAGAACCCGTTAAATCCACTGGATTAAGATTTGTCGTGAACCTTGGAATTTTTTCTTCAGCCTTCAATTTTTCAAACTTCTGAATAGTCTCCTCGGAAAAGCGCTTCACAGACAAACCCAAAAGCTCACACTCGTCAACAGCCATTATTCCAGGACCACCAGCATCCGTAATAATGCCAACATTCTTTCCAGCAGCTGGCGGCTGTGTCGCCAAGGCTTTTCCAACATCAAAAAACTCCTCCATGTCTCTCATCCTTAAAATTCCAGTTTGGGCAAAAGCAGCATCATAAATGTTGTCAGAGCCAGCAATCGCTCCAGTATGTGACGCTGCAGCTCGCGCTCCAGCTTCTGTTCTTCCAGCTTTCAGAGCAACGATGGGCTTTTTCTTTGTCACTTTGCCTGCAACTTCAATGAATTTTCTTCCAGACTTTATGTCTTCAACATAAAGCAATATCACCTTCGTCTCCTTATCATACAACAAGTAATTGAGCATCTCAGCCTCGTCAACATCACATTTGTTCCCAAAACTTACGAACTTGCTTAAACCAATCTGCCTTCCAGTCAAATAGTCTATCGCTGAAACGCCAAATGCCCCACTCTGAGTGACAATTGCAATTTTTCCAGGCATTGGGCGTGGTGTAGCAATAACCTCCTCTCCAGTTATTAGCACCTTCGTTTCTGGGAGGAAAAGCATGTCCACGCCAGTTCTAGGGTCGTAAACTCCCAAACAGTTTGGACCTAAAACGCGTATTCCAGCCTTCTTAGCTATTTCTATAACCCTGTTTTCGAGTTCGCGGTTTCCAATTTCGGCGAAACCAGAACTTATTATGACAACCGCCTTAACTCCTTTTGAGGCGGATTCCTCCATTATTTGAGGCACAACATGCGCGGGAACAACAATTACCACAAGGTCCAATTTTCCAGGAACGTTTAACACCGACGGATAACATTGAAATCCAAGAATAGAATCTTCATAGGGATTAACTGGGAAAACCTCTCCTTTGAAAACGCCTCTCCTCTTGTTTTCCACAAAATTTTTGAAGATAACATGTCCAGCCTTATTGATTTTCTTTGTAGCTCCAACCACGGCAACAGTGTTTGGGTTAAAGAACGCATCTAACTGTTTGACCGCTTTTTCCACGCTTGTTCACCTTTTGCCTTTAACAACCACTATGGGTTTATGCTTTACTGTTTCAAGCATATCCCAACTAACTTCAGTCAAACCAACCTTAAACCTTCTAGCCATATCCCAAACAGTTGACCCCGCACCGAAACCTCTAGCGCGATTCGCCAACTCAGCAATTTCCAAGGCTAATTCCACTGGTATTCTCCGTCCAGCCACGGCTATTGGCGTGGCTCTCTTCCGCAGTTTAAGAACCCTTCCAACAACGTAAGCAATAAAACCAAAGCAATGTATGCCCTCAACAGTTTTTTGTCGATGCGTAAAATGAAGATTCCTTATGGAAAACGTCTTGTCAGTATCCGCGATAATAACCGAAACATCCTTTTGTAATCTCTGGTGTATCCGCTCTCTAATCTCGCTTGCAATTTTGTCCGCGCCTTCAAGAGGCAAACTCACATACGAGTAGGCTAGGTTGCTCCCATCTATGCCACCTTCAGAACCAAACATCAAAGCCTCCAAGAACCCGACGGTTTGCAGCGCAACCTGTTTGTGGCGGCTCCCCTCCTCCAATGGGTATTCACGAATATTCTCAAGTAGGCGTTTCCGAAATCTGCAGAGCGGACCTAAAAAATACCCCCACACCACGCGCATCCAAACTCTAGCAATCATCTTCGCTGTTAGGCTCGGCTTAACCTTGCCCTCGTCAACAATCTGGTTTAAAGCTACTGCTATAGCCTTCTCAGATATTACAACAAAGTCCCCATCATCCAACTTTCCATCAACACTCTTAACAATTTCCTCCACGTAATCTGTTCCAGGTTTCCAGTAACGCGTTGTAACTGCAAAAGCCTTAAATTTAGGCATTTAAACCGCTGGCTTAAAGCCTATAGGCTTCTGAACTGCTTCTTTATCTCTTCGACATTGCATTCTGGCGGTTTCATCTTACCCTCTGGACAGTAGCCCAACTCAACACATGTTGGTCCCGCATTTTCGAAAAGCGCTGGCGTCGCCTTTTTCGCTTGCTTGAGCATTTCGATGGCTACTTCCCTTATTTCCCACTGCGCACGGTTACAGCACCGCAAGTTAAAGAAGTGGCGCAGTTCCCGCGCATTCATGGTCACAATTATGTTGGTTTTGGCGGCGTTTGGAAGAATAAACCTTGCATCTTCCTTTGGAATACCGATGTCCAAAAGTTTCCTATAAGCCTCAGAAATCTTCTCCAGAGCATCGTCAAAAACCTTTTTTGCTTCATCATTCTTTGCGATGTTTGGCGGCGTAACAAACTTTTCAAGCGTGTCATAAGCCACGTAGCGTTGGCTCTGCTGAGTGTAAGAGGCAATGCGGTGTCTAACAAGCTGATGCGTCATAGCCCTTGAAACGCCTTCGATGCTAAATGTGAATGATGCGTGTTCTATAACTGACATGTGCCCGTAACCCGTAACCCTTCCAATTATTCGTTTTGCGGTCTCCAAATCCATCTTTTCAAAAATTTCAGAAGGGCTTCCGCTTCTTGTTGATGTTAGGGCAGCTGCCCCGCATAGTAGTTCCGCGTCCATTGTGTAGCGGAGAAGTTTAACCTTCAAGCTTTGCGCCTCACAACTCTTTAAACAGAAGGTAATAAATTTGCTTTGTGTAAAAGAGTTTTGGAGAGAAAACTTGCCAAGAATCAAACGCGCCATCAACTACATAAACGCGTTATGCACAAGCGAAGATAAAGAAAAAAGTGCACTTGGCGAGAAGTTAAAACGGCTTTATGACAAGTGGCTAAAAACCCTTAATCTGCAAGATTTTCTAGAATTCCTAGAAGCAATAAAGGTAAACAAAGGCAAGATAGGTGTTCCACAGTTTTTCGGCAAGTTCCGCGCATACGCATTCGAAGAATACGTTTACAAGCTAATAAAAGCAAAATGTCGCGTACCAAAAGACCTCCAAACTTTTTGGGGTGAAAAATGCATAGTTTGGCTTGAAGGCGAAGGCGAATATGCATATGCAATGGAGTTTGACGTTTCCATAGGTAAAATGGTAAACAACTTCGTTGAGCCAAAGGTGGTTTTTGAAGCTAAGGTTGAGTTAGACTCTGCACGCCTAAAAACAGCGTTAGCCTCATTTGCAATTCTAAAACAAAGCAACCCAGAGGCAAAATGCATCTTAATATATTTGATTAAAGATTTTGATTCGGTTCTGCTCAAGATTGCTGAACATTGGGCTGATGGCGCATTCCAACTTGACACAAAAACCAAAGCGCTGGATAACTTTGTTAGTTTCGTGAATAAACCTCCTTAAAGAATGCTAAATGTGCGCGTAAACGCGGTTGCCAGTGTATCTGCCACTTTCCATTTCCATCTCAATTTCCCGCAGAAGCAATATACGCTTAAAAGTTGGCGGATGCGTTGCAAACCAAGTGTTTATCTTCACCCACGCAGACTTCGCCTCTTTCTCCATAGCCAGTTCCAGTTCCCGCTCATCAAGAAAACCATCCCTGTCCAAATCATACTCCTGCTTTTTCTCCATTATCATCTGCACTTCCTGCTTCGCCATCGCCGGGTCTCCAATGTAAAATGCTCTTGCTCCAGACGGCGGTTTAGGCGAAAGCGACAAGCCATAAGTGATTTTTGCCAATGCGCTTTGGAGGCTTCTAGGCGAACCAGTAACGTAAGCGGAATAAGCGTCTGCGTAATGCTCTCTAAGCCTGCTTAAACGCATGACACAGAAAAGTGAAACTATGTAGACTATGTATGAGATTATGGCTACTGCGGAGAAAGCGGCTTTTATGCTTCCTTCCTCTTTCTCTCTAGATGAGCCAGTGTATCTTGCAACTTCCCATGTTCCCCTCGCAATCATATAAGCGAGAAGCGGCAACGCTGACAAGACCGTCATAACCACGTAATCCTTATGCTTGATATGTCCCAACTCATGCCCAATGACGCCTCTAATCTCGTCCTCGTTAAGCTTTTTTAACAGTCCCTCGTGAACGGCTAAAGTTGCGCTTTTGGCGGTTCTTCCAAAAACAAAAGCGTTAGGTGTATCATCTGGAACAATTGCCAACCGCGGCATTGGAATTCCGCTCTTGTCCGCTAGTTCCTTAACGGTTGATTCAAGCCATGGGTTTTCGCCATGTTCCAAACAGCGAAGCCTAGTTGAACCTTCAACAACTGCTGGACCTATGAGGTACTGGAAAAGTAT
>JBNAWC010000003.1:0-982 GCA_049700035.1 Candidatus Bathyarchaeales archaeon | reverse complement strand
GAAAAGCGCTGTGCCCACTACTGCCCACTCCAAAGGGAAACTAAAAATGAGCATTATCGCCGACAAAAACACCGCAAAAATAAACGCCACTAAAAAAACAGATGTTCCCATTGCAAACCGAAGCTCAGCAAGCCTAGCCATTAACGTTTCTCCAGAAAATCACATGACAAGTAAAAGGCGAATTAAAGCTTTCGTTAACTAGAAATCAATATGGATTTTTTACATCCTTGAATACTTTCTAACAGTTTCCAGCACAGATGCGCCTTTACTGAGGTCATTAGCCATTTTCTTTTCAACATCCTCTATTTTCAAAGCTTGCCGCAAAACTTCTTCAAGCTTACCGCTAGGGATAACTACAACACCGTCAGCATCACCAACAATTATGTCTCCGGGATTTACTAGTACGCCGCCACAAACTATTGGAACGTTTACTTCAACAACTTCGGTTCTGCCAACAGAATTCGTCGGAACAACGCTTCTAGAAAAGACTGGAAAACCAAGCGATTTACATTCGCTTACATCTCTTAATCCCCCGTCAAGAACCGCTCCGCCTAATTCTTTGGCTTTTGCTGCAGAAGCCATTATTCCACCAAAAAGTGCGATGTTTGGCGCTTCTTCAACATTTGCATCCTCTATGACTCTAACGAGAACGCAACCCTTTTCCGCCTCTTCAATGGCTTCCAAAGCCTTGATTGGCGTTGCTTTCTTTTTAGAGATTTTGTCCTTAACAGTTATTGCCTTACCAACAACTTTCTGTTCGCAAGTGCGCGGCTTTATGTGGTAATCCATGAAACCGCGTATCCCAATATTGTCAAGGACGTCAGAAAGAGAAGCTGTGGGAATTTTCCAGAGTTCTTTTAGAAGCTTTTCTTTCATGTGTATCACTTTTACTAGAGCGAACATGCATCATTTAATTTATGTTCCGACTCCCTAACCTGTCGGAACCCGTATGCTTCAAGCTTGACGGCTAAAGTTCTTCCGA
>JBNAWC010000002.1:0-76140 GCA_049700035.1 Candidatus Bathyarchaeales archaeon | reverse complement strand
CTTTGCTCAAAGAAATACGCATTCACGGGCGAGGTGGACAAGGAGGCGTTACCGCAGCAGAATTATTGGCGCACGCAGCTTTTATTGAAGGAAAATGGGTTCAAGCTTTTCCATATTTCGGCGCCGAAAGACGCGGAGCTCCAGTTAAGGCATTCGCAAGGATAAGCTACCAGCCTATACTTGTGCACAGCCAAGTTTACAATCCAGATTATGTGATTGTACTTGATCCAGCAATTTACAAGTTTGTCGACGTAACTGAGGGACTGAAGAAAGATGGCGTAATAATAATGAACACTACAAAAAAGCCCGAAGAAGTTGAACTCAAGGATTGGCGAATCGCAACAGTTGATGCGACTGGTATCGCGTTAGAATTAAACCTTCTTGTCGCTGGAACGCCCGTCGTCAATTCCGCAATTGTAGGAGCATTTGCAAAAGCAACTGGCGAGATTAAACTGCAAAGCGTCTTAAAAGTCATAAAGGAAGCGTGGCCTGGCGCCGCTGGTGAAAAAAACGCGCAAGCAGCAGAACTTGCCTATAACCGATTAATAAAAGGATGGTAAAATTACATGTATAAAATTCCCAAAACTAGGAAAGAAATGCCTTTAACACCTTTATCAATCCCCACCGTGGGCAGTATGGGCAAAACCGGGTCTTGGAGAACATTCCGCCCAAAAATTGACTACTCCAAGTGTACGCGCTGTGCACTTTGCTGGATTTACTGTCCAGACGCAGCAATATCACGGCAAGATGATGATACTCCAGTAATAGATTATGATTACTGCAAGGGCTGTGGAATATGCGCCAACGAGTGCCCAGTTAAAGCAATAACAATGCACAGGGAGGAGTAGTAAAATGGCACAGATGCTAATTGACACGGCAAACCATATTGCTGGTTACGCTGCCAAAGCTGCTAGAGTTAAAGTGGTTGCTGCATATCCAATAACGCCGCAGACAACGGTTGTCGAAAAAATTGCAGAATTCGTTGAAAGTGGGGAAATGGACGCAGAATACATCCGCGTCGAGTCGGAACACAGCGCCATGGTGGCATGTATAGCCGCAGCCGCAGCTGGTGTGCGAACGTTTACTGCGACATCTGCTCATGGGCTGGCGCTAATGCATGAGGCTTTACATTGGGCTTCTGGTTCGCGGTTGCCAGTGGTTATGGCTGTTGTTAACCGTGCGATGGGTGCGCCGTGGAGTATTTGGCCTGATTTTAGCGACTCCTTATCCCAACGGGATACTGGCTGGATACAGTTCTACTGTGCTGACAATCAAGAGGTTTTTGACACTATAATTCAAGCGTATAGGCTCTGCGAGGATGAGCATGTTTTTCTGCCAGCCATGGTTTGCCTTGAAGGTTTTATCCTTTCGCATACTTACATGCCCGTAAAAATTCCAGATCAAAAGGAAATTGATGATTTTCTGCCGCCATACAAGTCTGGTTGGATACTGGATGTTAATAACCCCCTTTCGCATGCAAACCTTGTTTCGCCCGAATGGTACATGGAGTTTCGTTACATGATTCAAGAAGCTATGGAAAACGCTAAAACATTAATTCCAAAGATAGACGAGGAATATGCTAACCGTTTCGGTTTTCGACATGGCGGGCTCATTGAAAAATACATGTGCGAAGACGCTGATTTGATTCTCTTCACCATGGGAACTATGGGAAGCGAAGCAAAAATTGCTGTGGACAATCTGCGCAGCGAAGGATTTAAAATTGGAGCAGCAAGAATTCGCGTTTACCGCCCATTCCCAATCGAGGAAATAATAAAACTTTCAAGACAAGCGCAGATGCTTGTAACAATAGACCGCCACACATCATTCGGTATGGAAGGTTTTCTAGCAACAGAAGTCAAAGCGTCAATATTGAACCAAAAAGATCATCCAATGGTTGCGGGCTTCATTGCTGGTTTGGGGGGACGAGACGTAACATATGCTACAATTGAAAAAATTGCGAAAAAAGCGCTAAAGTACATGCGTAGTGGTAGGGTGGAAAAAGAAACAGAATGGGTTGATTTAAGGGAGTGAAAGCATGGTCACAATAAAAGAGCTTCCAAAAGAAGAATACTTGCTTAAGGGACATGCAGCTTGTGCGGGATGTGGCCCTTCAATTTCACTTAGGCTACTCTTCAAAGCGCTAGGAAACAAAGTTATCCTAGTTGTTCCAGCATGCTGCACAACCGTTATTCAGGGGCCATATCCATATACGTCTGTTAATGTTCCTTTGCAAAACATACTATTTGAATCCACGGCAGCTGCTGCCTCTGGAATAGTTGCGGCTTTACGCCAAAGAAAACTTGAAGACATTACTGTTGTTGGCTGGGCTGGGGACGGTGGAACTGTTGACATAGGGATTCAAGCTTTATCTGGCGCAGCAGAAAGAGAGACAAACTTCATTTACATTTGTTATGACAACGAAGCTTACGGTAACACTGGTATGCAACGTAGTGGTGCAACTCCTTATGGCGCTTGGACTACGACAACACCTTCTGGAAAGAGGGAACGGAAAAAAGACATGGCGTTAATTATGGCAGCGCATAAAATACCTTACGTTGCAACGGCATGCCCTTCTTACCCGCTTGACTTTATTAACAAGCTTAGAAAAGCAAAGGAAATTAAAGGTACAAAATACATTCACATACTTGCACCATGTCCAACTGGCTGGCGCTACGATGCAAGCAAAACCGTTGAAATGGGAAAACTCGCCGTACTAACAGGATTATGGGCTCTTTTTGAAATTGAATATGGACGCTTCAAGCTTAACTCTCCAAGTGATAGACTACTCGACAAATCTAAACGTAGACCAGTAAAAGAATACCTCGCCTTACAAGGCAGATTTCGTAATCTAAAGGAAGAGGACATTGAAAGAATCCAGAAATGGGTTGATGAAGACTGGGAATACTATCGCAAAATGACAGCAAACAGTGCGTCTGACTCTGCACCATACGGAAAAATATAAGAGTCTCCGTGCTTATGATATATTCCACCATCGCAAAACATCACCAACGCAGTTAGGAAGGATGATGTAAATGGCAGAAGAGAAGCAGAAGAAGCAAAATGCAAAAAACACAAAGGCTGTGCAAACAGACGAAAACGTTGTGCTGATCGGCAAGAAGCCAATAATGAACTATGTGGTTGCCTGTCTCACCTTCTTCAACTCTGGCGCCAAAAAACTAACGGTCAAAGCCAGGGGGCGGGCAATCAGCAGAGCAGTTGACACTGTAGAGTTGCTGAGAAGGGCATTCGTAAAGGATCTACAGCTCCAAGGCATCAACATAACGACTGAAGAAGTAACCAGAGCTGAAGGGCAAAAAGCAAACGTCTCAGCAATCGAAATTACTGTAGCCAAACCGTGAACACGCAACAAAACTAAAGCCTTTAGTAATCGCTAAGAAGCTTGGTTAGTCTGCAATCTGTTTCCGTTTCTTTTTGTTTCATTATACTATTTTCTGAAACTTTAGAGGTAATTATATATAAAAGCTAATTTTCTAGTAGTGAATCTACGCGAGGAATTAAAGATGAGCTCTTATCCCAAAATTGTCGTCACACCGCCAGGACCAAAGGCAAGAGAACTCTTGAAGAGAGACGAGCGTTTCATTTCACCCTCGTATGTGCGGTTTTACCCGCTTGTAGTCGAGTCTGGAAAAGGCTGCATCGTACGGGATGTTGATGGAAACGAGTACATAGACTTCAACTCTGGACTTGTCTGCCTTAATGTTGGACACAACCATCCAAAAGTGATTTCGGCAATCAAAAATCAATGTGACCGCTTTTTACACTATTCAAACACTGACTTTTATTACAGCGAAGTTGTGGATCTAGCAGAGAAACTTATCAACATCACGCCTGGCAACTTTAACAAGAAAGTTTACTTTGGAAACAGTGGGACGGAGGCAATTGAAGCAGCTATTAAACTCGCTAAGTGGCATACGCGCAAACAGTTGTTCATAGGTTTTATCGGCGCCTTTCATGGGCGTACGATAGGCTCTTTGTCCTTCACTGCTAGCAAACTTCCACAGAGACGCTATTTCTTCCCGTTAATGCCAGGCGTTACTCACGTGCCCTATCCATACTGTTATCGTTGCCCATTCAAATTGTCGTATCCAGAATGCCACTACTGGTGCGTGGATTTCATAGATGAGCTTGTCCTACAAAAATATGTGCCACCTGAAGAAGTTGCAGCAATACTGTTTGAGCCAATCCAAGGCGAAGGTGGATATGTTGTTCCGCCACCAGAATACTTTCAACGGTTGAAGAAGCTTGCGGACAAGTATGGCATTTTATTAATTGATGATGAGGTGCAGTCTGGCATAGGTAGAACTGGCAAATGGTTTGCAATTGAACACTGGGGTATCGAACCAGATATTCTGTGTAGCGCAAAGGCTTTGGCTTCTGGGTTGCCTTTGGGCGCCACTGTCGCAAAGGAAAAAGTAATGGACTGGGTTGGAGGTTCGCATGCGAGCACTTTTGGTGGTAATCCACTTTCATGTGTTGCGGCAAACGCCGTTATCGACGTAATTAAAGAAGAGAAACTTTTGGAAAACGCGGCAAAACAAGGCGCATATATGATGAAGAGGTTAGAGGAACTAAAAGAGAAAAGTGATATTGTTGGGGACGTCAGAGGAAAGGGCTTAATGATAGGTATGGAAATCGTTGAAAATAAGGAAACCAAGAAACAATCTCCGAAACATGCATCCGAAATAATGATGCGTTCATGGAAACGTGGAGTGGCAGTAATTACATGCGGAGTTTCCACAATAAGAATAGCTCCACCGCTAAACATTACGAGAGAACTTGTGGACGCAGCGATGGCTATAATAGAAGACACTGTAAGAGAAGTGGAGAAAGAAGGTTAAAGTTGGCTCATATGGAAATTCGAAGGCTTACAATAAAGGATTATGAGGAAATAATAAAACTCTGGTCTAAGGCAAATCTACCATATAAGCCAAAAGGTAGAGATAGCAAGGAAGCAATTGCTGCGCAGATGAGGGCTAATCCCAACTTTTTCTTAGGAGCCTATGAAGATGACAACCTAGTCGGTGTGGTGATAGTCAGCTGCGATTTAAGGAAGGGTTGGATAAACCGTTTGGCGGTTGATCCGCGTTGCCGACACAGGGGTGTTGCCAAGGCTTTGGTTAACGAGGCTGAAAAGGTTTTAAGGGAAAGGGGTGTACGCATTTTTTGCGCACTTGTTGAAGATAGCAATGTGGCATCAAAGGAACTTTTTAAGAAGTGCGGTTATGTGGAGCACCGTGACATAATATACTTCAGCAAACGAGACAATGACGAGATATAGCCTTTTAAACTTGTCTTTCTTCGGGTTTTGGTTCGTGTACACATCGTAACACTATGATAGTGGATGGTATTGCTAAGGCTGCCATTAGAAGGAATGGAATTTGAGGGGCAACGTTATCATAAAGGATTCCGCCGATTGCCCCACCTAATGCCATGCCTATGTAGGAAAAAAAGTTCATAGAACCAGTTATTTTCCCACGCTGTGCTTGAGGGACGAGATCAGCGAAGAGGCTTTGGTAAGCTGAAAAGCCAAGAAGCATACTAAATCCGATTAACGGCATGGCGACGAAAATGGTATAGTAGTTCCCGAAAACAAAAAACAGAACTGCTGGAATACTTAGGATATTCGATAAAATCAATGGCTTTTTACGCCCAACCTTATCAAGAAGTTTTCCAGAGGGAAAAGCGAAAACAATCATGCAAATAAACAAAGTTATCATTACATAGCCCCAACGTATACGCGCCAGTTGAAGCGCTGGATCCAAAGTGGGATCCAGCTGTGGATTTGGTGGTCCTCCTATTTGAAGCACATTAAAGGCGTAAACAAGAAACAGCGTCTGGGTCATGGCAGAAGATGAACGTATCATCAAGTCGGATAGGAACAGAAACAACATCGATTTTGGCACTTTCTTCCAAACGTTTATGCCTTCTTTTAATGCTGTTGGGTAGGAGCGTAAAGCTTCTTTTACATTCAGCTTTTCAGCGTTTGCCAGACTTTCCTTTAGCTTTAAGCGCACAATTGCAGCTGCCAAATAAAAAACAGTTACTATAGTGTAGGCTATTCGCATTCCCATTAGCGAGCCAAAATTAGCCACAAGAACCAGAGCAACTGCTGGAGCTGGAGTTGTTGAAACACTCATTATCAAATTAAGTATGGCGAATCCCATTCCCCGTTTTTCCCTAGGAACAGAATCCGCCATCATGGCATTTAAAGCAGGCTGATATAACAAGCATATATTCGATACGGCCGCACCAATTAAAATAAAATGCCAACTAGGCGCAATGGCATAGAAAACAAAGGAAAGTGCAACTCCAAAAGTTAGGGTTGAGATTAGTTTTCGCCTTCCATACTTGTCGGCGAAATATCCTCCTGGGAACTGAACTGCAGCTAGAGCTAAAAAAGAAGCAAACGTTATTAAGCCCAGAACCGTTGGGCTTCCCCCAAGCTGGATTACATAGTCTGGATAATAGGTTCCAGGAAGTTCTGAGGCAAAATCCATTAAAATCCAACTGATTATGAGTATAAGGTAATTTCCTTTAAAGAAGGAAAATTCTTCCTTTATTTTCTCTTTTAGATCCATTTTGTATTTTATCCTCTCAGTGTTCTGAGTCTCATATTGTTGCGCTACTAATAAACCAATTCATAAAGTAAAAGTATTCCACAATTTCACGCAAATTCTAGAAATCCTGCGGCTTTGCTATTACCTCTCTAATTTTCAAATCAAAGAATCTTGCCGTATTCGCTGGTTTGATGCGTAGCGCCGTGTCTGCACCTCTACCAGTGCCAGCGATGGCAACAACATCCCTATCAACGGGTATTAAGCCAGCATCTGCTGCCATTAACGTTATCTCCACGCATACTTTTGTTCCTTCTCCCATCAGTCTTAGCACATTAGCGATTAGTTCTAGAGGCGCAAGAGTTCCAAAATCTTTCCTTATTGCGCGTTCTACGCTGCTTAGCGCGTGTGTACCTGTAAAAATTTTTGCACCATCAGCCGTTATCTCCTTTACGAATTCCTCTTGCAGTTCTGTTTTCCCCGGTTCTCGGAAACCAAAATGATGCGTAACCACAACAACATTGTATCCTTTGAAAATTTTGGCCGACTTTGCCCCCGTTTCGCCTGTCGTGGAAGCTACGACTATGTCCCTTATTCCTTCTCGTCCCACATATGACTTGACAAATTCTAATAGAGTGTCCGTGTTTTTTGCTCCGGCCTCTTTAAGGTAAAGTGTTTTCTTCTCGGTATTTTGCATGCTCAATTTCTCCATATAGCAAGTCCTTAACTTTTATCATTTAAGTGTTTTTTCTTGAGAGGTTTTCTTTTTAATTCCGTTCCGCAAACTGCACATCTGTCAAGTTTATAATCGGATTGGTACTTTCTGTAACATGCTGGGCAATATCTCACCCATTCCAGTTGGAAGCGTATGCCAAAAGTTGCTAACGACGCAAATTCTATCGCCATTCGATTTGCAACATTCTGTATGGAATAGTCGTCTGAAGCGATTACCGGATTGTACCCCTCATTTTTGAGTTCAAGCGCCAAAGCCAAAATTTGGATATCTGTCTCTGAAAGGAAATTTTTGTCGCCAATTGCGATAGCTGAAGCAATCACAGCATCCAAAAATGGTTTTTTAGGCTTTTTTACCACAATCTTTCCCTGCTCGATTGCTGTTTTCAACCTAACTTTTGCGAAAGCGCTTCCCTTCACTTCCTCTCTAACAAGCGGCACGGTGTACTGCATTTCGCTCACTGAAAATGGGTCAAAACCAGCCGCGAAGGCGGACGTATCCAAAACTATAATTCGCTTTTTTTCAGTTTGCGCTTTCATCAACTTCCCTTGAAAAGCAATCTACTTTTAAGACGGTGGTAAAAGTTTTCCTTAAACCTTACAAAACGCGTCTCATTATTGGAACGCGTTACCTTTATGCTTACGGTCTTGCCGCTCAGTGTCTTACGGTAATGCCCATCCACAACAACAAGCGTTTTTTTAGGTTTAACGACACTAACTGTAAGGCTTGAGTTAGCAGGAAAAACAATCGGATGAAATATGCCTAAAGGACAAACTGGAGTCAAAACAAAAGCGTCTAAATCTGGATCCAAGACCGGTCCTCCAGCAGATAGCGAATATCCCGTGGAACCAGTTTGCGTTGCAATCATTACGCCGTCGGCTTGCATGTTGAGAATTAATTTTTCATCTTTGAGAACCTTCGTATAAAGAAGTTTCGCTGGTTCGTCGGCTGATACTAGAACCTCGTTTAGTGCTTCTGGGAATTTTTCGCCGTTTGCGGTTATTGATAGCTTCATGCATCTTTCGATTGTGAATTCTCCTCTCAAGCATTTGTCTACGGCGTTAAATGCTTGTTTTGGCTCAACTTCTGTTAGGAAACCTCTCACACCCATGTTTATCGCCAGTATGGGCGGCTCTGGCTTTGGAATTGAGATGCACGTTCTTAGGATTGTTCCGTCTCCGCCTATTGTGACTATAAGGTCAGTTTTCATTTTCTCTAGAGAGACGGTCTTCCCTTTAATGCTGACTTTTTCCGCGAGAGTATCTTCTACCTGCACTTCTAAGCCCTTCTTTATCAGATATTCCGTGAGGTCTTCTGCAAGTTTTAAAGCACTTTTCTTGTCGAATCTGGCTACTAACCCTACACTTTTCAGCAAATATTCCACCTTTTATTATTAAGCGGCACCTTAATCTATATATGGATGTTGTTTAAAATGCTGTAGATGTAAGATAAAAGTAGTGTTGGTGAGTTTATGAGCAAGCCAGTTGATGTTGGAAGCCTTAGGGTTGGCGGATACTTAATTGTCGATGGTGAACCATGTCGTATAGTGGACATAACTAAATCAAAACCTGGGAAACATGGATCAGCCAAAGCGAGAATAGTTGCTGTTGGAATTTTTGACGGTGTCAAAAGAAGCGTAGTTAAACCAGTTGACGCAAACGCTGAGGTGCCAATAATTGAGAAAAGAAGTGGGCAAGTCTTTGCAGTTACGCCTTCTAGCGTTCAAATAATGGATTTGGAAACTTACGAGTATTTAGACGCGCCTTATCCCGAAGAAGAGGATTTGAAAGCGAAAATCGCCCCTGGCGTTGAAGTGGAATTTTGGCGAATACTTGGCAAAATCAAGATTGTTAGAACAAAATAGTAAGCGCGCTAGATTTAGCTCCACCAACTCCAATCAAGTCTTTTGAAGCCCAAATATAGGATTAGTAGAATTACTCGCCAGCTTAATGCTATGCCCGCAACTTCCAATATTAAATCACTTAGATAACTGTAGCTTGCCCAAGCGCTGATTCCACATAAACCAACAAGCAACAGAAGGAACATTGTAAAGTGAATAGCCTTTTCAGTTGCCAAAGCCTTTCGCCTCTTTTTCCATATAGATTTGTCTGGGTTAATTGTTAAAACTTTCCATTAAGCTTATCTTAGAGGCTTGCATAAACTTCTCTTGGAGCCGATGATGCGAGAAGAGCCGTCTGATTTGTGACGACACGAGCTCCTGAGGCTTTGTCAAACGTTTATTCTATTGGAATCTCGTACTCATGTTTGCGTGGCAAGTGTATCTCAAGTATGCCTCTCTTAAAGCGTACTTCCATTTTGTCCATGTAAACTGGTACTGGAATGCGTGTTTGACAATGGAATGTTTGGAATTCACCTCTGTAGTGGGTTATGCCGAAATCGTCAAAGCTTATTTTCCGTCGCATTTTTGCCGTTATCTCGATAACATCTTTACTTAAGGGCTTAACGTGAATTGTGTTCTCTTCAGCGTATGGCAAATCAACAGTTACAATTACCTCTGTCGGCGTCACGGAGATGTCGCGGAGCGGTTCTATTGTGCAAGCTTTTCTGTCCCAGCTAGGTTTCTCCATAAGGGTTTCTCTTAAACGCCTAACGGACTCTTCCAAGTTTTCAAAGTACGCATCAATCAAATCAAAGATTGAACGCCTTCTCCTTTCAGTCATGCTACTCACCCTAAGTTATGTATAGTGGCATGTCATACTCCTGCGTCTTCTTCATTTTTGAAAGCTCTTGTTGTGTTCGGCGCATAACATCTCTTGCCTTCAAACGAATTTCTTCGCCTTTCTCCAGAAGCTTTGAAACATCCATCTTCAAGCCGATAATTTTCGTTAATCCTTTTAGCACCTCTGCTGCTGCCTCTGGGTCTGGATAGTTAAAGAAGCATTGAGCAAGCAACGTTATGGCTGGCACTCCTATGCTCGCGCAACGTTGCAGCATAATCGCTTGTGGACCAACCATGTAACCTTCCTTTAATATTTCTATGCCCTGTTCTTGAACGGTCTTTAACACTTCAGTGTTTGATGCAGCGGCAAAAACTTTCAGTTCTTCAACATCTTGCCTTTCTTGAATTGGTATGCCGCTGAGCGAGATCATCATTTTAACGTTTTTGCTTTTTCCCCAATCTATTAGGGCGTACATTATTGGATAAATAACGTCTGCTGGTATGGCGGTCTCTGAAACAGCCAATAGAATGTTATGGTTTCCAAAAATCCTGATTGGCGAGTGCGGCAACCCCTCATGCAAAACTATTAGCGGTGGTAAAAGCGGCGAATCAACATACGCTACTTCCTCAAGGCCGTTGAGTTCGGAAATTAGATGAGAGGCGGCTATAACGCCCACAAGCCCTACGTCTGGAAAACCGAAAAGCATGGTGCAGCCCGATGGAACTTCCTTTTTTTCTACAATTTTTACATCTTCCAAACAGTTTCCTCCAAGTCTTTCTCACATGCGATATGTAAAAAGTTTGTGGAATACATATTTAAGGACGTGAACACTTTTAATCTGGAGAAAACCATGGCTTTAGAACGTTTAGGCTCATCCCTTTACGAAGCTTTAAAGAAAGTTTTTAGAGCATCTGTTGTAGATGAGGCTACCGTTAAAGAGCTTGTCCGCGACGTGCAAAGAGCACTCCTACAAGCAGATGTAAACGTTAAACTTGTCCTCGACATTTCAAAACGGATAGAAGAAAGAGCGCTAAAAGAAAAGTTGCCTCCAGGAATCTCAAGGCGGGAGCATATCATAAAAGTTGTATACGAGGAATTGACGCGTTTCCTTGGAGAAAAGCCCGTACCAGTCAAAATCGAACCCGGCAAAAGAAAAGTAATAATGCTTGTTGGCATACAAGGTTCTGGCAAAACAACCGCCGCGGCAAAACTTGCAAAGTACTTCCAAAAGAGAGGCTTAAAACCAGCGTTAATTTGCGTGGACACGTATCGCCCAGGCGCCTTTGCCCAACTGCAACAGTTGGCAAATAGAATTAACGTTCCATTGTATGGAAACCCAAGTGCTAAAGACCCTGTGAAAATTGCCCTTGAAGGCTTGAAGCAATTCAATGACAGAGACGTTATAATTATTGATACTGCTGGGCGGCACAAAGAAGAACAAGAACTAATCAAGGAAATGATGATGCTTGAAAAAAGCATTAAACCCGACGAAATCATGCTTGTTGTTGATGGAACAATAGGGCAACAAGCTATGGTGCAGGCGCAAGCCTTCAACCAAGCAACACCAATAGGTTCAATACTAGTTACAAAACTTGACGGTTCTGCAAGAGGCGGAGGTGCACTATCAGCAGTTGCCGCCACTGGCGCGCCGATAAAATTCATCAGTACTGGCGAAAAAATAGAAGACATAGAACCCTTCATACCATCAAGGTTTGTTGGAAGACTTCTTGGCATGGGCGACCTAGAGACCCTTTTAGAGAAGGTTCGCGAAGCAGAAATTAAGGTTCCAGAAAAGAAGGCGAAGGCGATTCTGAGCGGCAAATTCACACTAACAGACATGTATGAGCAGTTCGAAGCGGTTAAGGGTATGGGCGCTTTCCGGAAACTGTTGAAAATGCTTCCTGGGATGTCTTATGACATACCAGAGGAAATGCTTAACATGGCTGAGGATCGCCTTGAAAAGTGGCGTGTTATGATTCAGTCTATGACAAAAGAGGAGAAGGAGAACCCAAAAATTTTTAACGCTTCAAGAATTCGTCGCGTCGCGAGAGGTTCTGGAACAAGCGAAAAAGAGGTAAAGGAACTTTTTAAACAGTATTCTCTTATGCGTCGTATGATGAAAACTTTAAGGCGTAAAAAGAAAATACCCTTCTTCGGTAAGGGCTTACCAGTCGACTTCAAGTAATCCATTACTATTGTAGGAAAAAGGGTTTACCATGGGCTTCTTGGGAAAAGCGTTAGATATGCTACAAAAATATCCTTTATGTGACCATTGTTTAGGAAGGCAATTTTCCCTCTTAGGATACAACATAGAAAACGATGAGAGAGGAAGAATTATAAAATCAGCATTAACTCTCAAAGCCCACGCTTTAGTTCTTTCAAAAAACCAAGAAGGCGTACAAATTTTGAAGATTCTTGCGACAAACGGGTTCTTCCAAAAAGCAGCAGAAATACTCCATAAATTGAAAAAGCGGGTTCCACGCAAGAACCTTCCGAAAAAGTGTTTCCTTTGCGAAAATAGATTTGAAGAAATTGGAAATGTTGCGAATAAAGTTGCTGGGAATCTTGGCGCTTATGAGCATCATAACTTTTTGGTGGGAATCGAACTGCCAGTTAAAATAGAAGAGCGGGAAGACGAGTTTAAAGCTGAATTTAATGTTGAATATGGCGAGAATATGCGAAGCGAGTTTGGAAGATTGTATGGGAAAAAGCTGGTTGAACTTACTGGAAAAAACATTGAATATTCGAAACCAGACATTGTCGCCATAATAAACCCTGTGACGGGAGATGTGCGCCTTCAAATTAATCCACTTTACATTGCTGGAAACTATAAAAAGCTGGTTAGAGGGATTCCGCAATCAAAATGGCTCTGTTCAAGTTGCAGAGGAAAGGGATGCGAGAAATGTAATTGGACTGGAAAGATGTATATAGAGTCGGTTGAAGAACTCATTGAAAAACCATTTCTGGAAGAAACTGGCGGCATAAAAGCCTCGTTCCATGCCTCTGGAAGAGAAGACATTGATGCTAGGATGCTGGGTAAGGGCAGGCCATTCGTGATAGAAATAACACAGCCAAAACGAAGGTTCATAGACCTTAAAAAGTTGGAAACTGCCGTAAACACGTATGCTAGAGGGAAGGTTCTAATATCTGACTTGCGGTTTGTGGATAAGTCTGTCATACGAAGACTAAAGAAGGGTGAGGCTTCTCAAAAGGAGTACCGTGTTATAGTGGAATTTGAAAATGAGGTTTCTGATGAGGAGTTAAGACTGCTTGAAGAGAAATTGGCGAATACAGTTGTTAGGCAACGCACACCGTTACGCGTGTTGCATAGGCGAGCTGATTTAACACGGGAAAAGTACATATACGAGGTTAAAGTAAAGAAGTTGTCACCCAAAACGGTTGAAATGAAAATAAGATGCCAAGGAGGGCTATATGTTAAAGAACTGGTGACTGGAGATGAAGGAAGAACAATGCCAAGCGTCTCCGAAATTCTCAAAAACAGAGCGAAGCCTATAAAACTCGATGTTCTAAATGTAATTATGAAACATTAATAGTGGTGGAAAAATGAGAAAATCAAAAGGCTACCGCGCAGGAACACGCAGGCTTCTCAGAAAGGACCCTAGAGAAAGAGGGAAAATGCGAATCAGCAAATTGCTGCATGAATATCAGCCTGGCACCCGCGTAGTAATCAAACTTGACCCAAGCGTTCAAAAGGGAATGCCTCATAGGCGTTATCATGGCAAGGTCGGCACTGTTGTTGAAAAACGCGGACGAAGCTATGTTGTAAATGTTACACAAGGCGACACCGTTAAGGAAATTATTGCTAGACCAGAACATCTAGAGCCATACAAAGGTGATTAGCTTTGTCAAAGCGTGCAGTAATCGAGAAAAAGCTTACAATTCCACAAGTTAAAAAAATATTGGAGTCTATGGGCGAAGAAAACCTTGACCAATTTCAGCGCCGCACATACGATTATGTTTCCAAATTCTCGAAGATTGATGCTGAAGCAGCCGAGAAACTTGTGGAAAAACTTGTTAGCGAGTTTGGTCTCGACGAAGATGAAGCTGTTCAAGTGATTAACTGCGCTCCGAAAAGCGTAGAAGAACTTAGAGTCTTCCTTGCTGGAGGCCGCAAAATTATTGAAACATCAAAATTAGAAGCCATAATTGGTCTTTTAAACGAGTATCGAAAATAAAATAGGCGATTATACCATAATTTTAAAGAGTTAAGACAAGGTAAAGGCAGCTATGATGGAGAAAAGATACGAGGAATATGCCTACGTGCTAGACTTCCTTCCGCATGGTAGACCCGGAGTGCGAGTAACCGGACGGGCTGGTTACAGAGCGGGGGCTCTGGTGCAGTTGATTGGCGAAGAATTCTTTACTCTTTTAGAGGCGCTTGTTAAAGAGGGAGTTGTTTTAAAGGCGCATGACCGCGTTTACGTTGGAAAAGAATCCAGAGAAGAAATAACCTACATTATTGGACGGGTGCGCTATGAGGAGTTAACTGCGGCGGCAAAAATGGAGCTTCCGTCGGTGGTAAGCAGAATAGTTTTGAATAGGGAAAAGTGGTTTGTCAACTTTTTTAACACAGCACGGGCTATTACGCCGCGGATGCACGCTTTAGAGCTAATTCCCGGTATAGGCAAGAAGTATATGTGGCAAGTGATAAATGAGCGTGAAAAGAAGCCCTTTGAAAGCTTTGAGGATTTGCAAAAGCGCACAGAGCTGCCTAATCCTGTGAAGCTTATTACGAAGAGGATTTTGGAGGAGCTTACTGGCGAGACTAAGTATCAATTGTTCACGCGGACACAGTAAAATAGTGGTTAATGGTTGAAATGAGCCTTTTAGAAGAAACGAAGTTTCTGCTTCGAAGGTATCGAATAACTCCGAAAAAGCGTTTTGGACAAAACTTCATGGTTAACCCGCCAATTTTTCGGTTGATGGCAGACTACGCTTGTGTAACGGAAAACGATACGGTGCTAGACATTGGCGCTGGCATGGGATTTCTCACAAAATTTTTGGCTAAAGAGTGCAAAAAAGTGTTAGCTGTAGAATTTGACGCAAAACTTGTCAAGATGCTCCGTGAACAACTTAAGACGCATCAAAATGTGGAGATAATTGAAGGCGATGTTCTTAAAGTTCCAATTCCTCAATTCAACAAGGTTGTTTCTATTCCACCCTACAATATTTCTTCGCATTTGCTTCTTTGGCTTTTCAACAAAAAATTTGAATGTGCAGTACTGATTTTGCAGAAGGAATTTGCCAGCCGCCTCTTTGCCCCAATCGGAAGCGAAGAATATGGCTGGTTGGCGGTCATAACATATTACAACGCGGAAGTAGAGCTTTTAGATGAAGTTTCCAACTGGATGTTTTATCCACAACCAGAAGTGGATTCCATCATTGTTCGGCTTAAACCTAAAAAACCGCATCCTTTTATGGTAAAGGATGAAAAGCTTTTCCAAAAAATTGTGAAGTTTCTTTTCAATCGCCGTAATAGAAAAGTTAGAAACGTAATATCATCGTTTATTAAAAGTGCGGGCTTTTTAACAACCGACAAAGCCAAAAATATCTTGGAATCTTTTTCATTTATTGATAAGCGAGTTAGGGAACTCGCGCCAGAAGATTTCGGAGAGCTAGCCAATGCTTTCGCAGTGTAAAACTGTGTTTTTTGCGGGTAAGCGCTTTCATGTTTACGAAAATGTTTACGAACCCGCAGAGGATTCATTTCTATTTGCAGAAAACCTAAATGTCAAAAGTGGCGATGTCGTTCTTGATATGGGCACGGGATGCGGCATTTTGGGAATAGTCGCCGCGGAAAAATCTTCCAAAGTAATCGCTGTTGACATAAACCCTCACGCTATTCGATGCGCAAAGGAAAATGCAAAGCAAAGCAAAGTTGCGGATAAAATATTTTTTATTCAAGGAAACCTATTCGCACCGCTTAGGATGAAGAGGGTTTTCGATTTAATCCTTTTTAACGCGCCTTACTTACCAACAGAGAATAGTGAAAGGCTCTCGTGGATTGAATATGCATGGTCTGGTGGACTTGATGGAAGGCAAGTAATTGACCGTTTTATTTGCGAAGCGCCAAAATACTTGAAAGCTTCTGGTCGTGTGCTTTTGATGCAGTCAAACCTTTCTGGAATCGACGAGACTATGCGGAAGTTTGAGAGTGCTGGGATGAAGGCGGTGGTCATTGCGGAGCGTGATTTATCATTCTTTGAAAAGATTGTGCTTTTTGAGGCGACACTATCTGTATGAAAAAACTTATAACGTGTAAACTTTACTATTGCTAGAAAATTTGAGGTCTCAAAATGTGCATACTTGGCAAGGACAAGCTAAAAGAACTTATTGAGAACTACAAGTGCATCTACCCCTACGATTACAATTTGTTGGACGGCGACAGCTACATATTAACGGTGAAAGAGGAGACGACGCTTCACTATCTAGAACATAAAAACCTAATATCATACGAAATAGTCTTTACCCCACCAAACTATGTTGCACACTTGACGGCAAAAAGCAGGTATGGAAGAATGGGCTTATCCTTCCTCAACGCAGCAAAGGTTCACAGCGGCTTCGTTGGAAGACTTGCTTTGGAACTTGTAAACCTGAGTAATGACCGCTGTCCAATCACTATTAAGCGTGGAGATCCATTCATGCACATAGAATTTGAAACGAGGGAGGGGGAACCAGCGCCATATGTTGGAGAGTACCAGTTCCAGTACTTGACGGATGATGAGATACGCATGTATATTCCAATTATGAGGAAATTGTTTCCAAACTATGATGAACTTGCAAAAATCTGGTTGAAAGGTAGGAAATTGTAGTCATTAATCTAAAAACAATATTCCAGATTCATAACCTTAATCAAAACGTTTCTTCAACAAATCGTTTAAATATAACGATTCTGGTATGCTGAAGGGGAACAGTATGCGCGCAAAAAACTACAGGGAAGTGAAAGGACAGCCCTACACTAGAAGAGAGTTTGTAAAAGGTTTCCCTCAACCAAAAATAACAAAATTCACTATGGGAAACACAAAGGCACAATTTGAATATGAAGCAAAACTTATAGCGCTTGAAAAAGCCCAAATTCGCCACAACGCCCTTGAGGCGGCACGTGTGGCTACAAACCGTCTTCTCATGGAGAAACTTTCAGATAATTATCGCTTACAAATCCATCCATACCCACACGTAATCCTCAGAGAAAATAAAATGATTTTTGGTGCACATGCAGACCGTCTACAGGATGGTATGCGTAGAGCTTTTGGAAAACCCATAGGAACTGCGGCGCGGGTTGAACCCAAACAAACAATTATTACTGTTTGCGTTAACGCTGATGGACTTGAAGTTGCAAAAGAAGCCTTAAGGCGGGGAAGCGCAAAGCTTCCAATACCATGTAGAATAGTAATTGAAAAAGCACAAAAGGAGGAAGAGGTGAAAAACGTTGGCTGAAATGAAAAAAGATTTAGTGATATGGTTCGAAAACCTCAGAAAAACGGACATACCATCAGTCGGAGGTAAAAACGCCAACCTAGGCGAAATGACCAGTGCTGGAATACCAGTTCCACCAGGCTTTGCTGTTACCGCCTATGCCTACAAACGGTTCATTGAAGAAACTGGAATAGCCACAAAAATATACGAGATAATACAGGAAACAGTCACAAACCCAAACGACCCGAAACAGTATGAGATAGCCTCAAAAAAGATTCGCGAACTAATAGAGGCAACGCCCATACCAAAAGAAATTGAAAACGCCATTAGGCAAGCCTACGAAGAATTGTGCAAAAGGCTAAACATAAAAGACGTTTTTGTTGCTGTCAGGTCAAGCGCCACAGCCGAAGATCTGCCTGATGCATCCTTTGCTGGGCAGCAAGAAACATACCTTAATGTTAGAGGCTCTGACGAAGTTGTTGAAAAAACCTTAAAATGCTGGTCAAGTCTCTTTACGCCACGTGCCATCTTTTACCGCTCAGAGAAAGGCTTTGCACATGAAAAAGTCTTCATAAGCGTAGGCATCCAAAAAATGGTTAACTCTAAAGCAGCTGGCGTCATGTTCACAATAAACCCCGTCACTGGCGACCCAGATCAGATAGTAATTGAGGGCAACTATGGATTAGGTGAAGCTGTTGTTTCTGGCGCTGTGACTCCAGACGACTTCATCGTCGACAAGAAAACATTAAAAGTTATTGAGAAGCGCATAGCAAAGAAAACCGTGCAATACATTCGTGATCCGACAACTGGCAAAACAGTTCACGTTGAAGTGCCGCTAGAAAAACAGGAGCAGCCATGCTTAAACGACGCTGAAATACTCAAACTGGCAGAGCTAGCGAAACGCATAGAACAGCATTACGGGAAAGCCCAAGACATCGAATGGGCAATTGACAGCGACCTACCATTTCCGAACAATGTCTTCATTGTACAATCAAGACCTGAAACGGTTTGGAGCGCAAAGGCATTACAGCCTCCAGAAAAAGAGGTTGCGGAAAAGTCTACTGAGATGCTTAAGGTGGTCGTCAAAGGCATAGCCGCAGGCAAGAGAGGCTTCGGTGTAGGTGTGGCAAAAGTGGTTTTGAATCCGCAAGAAGCCGCCAAAGTTATGCAAAAAGGAGACATTTTGGTAACGGATATGACGAATCCTGACTATGTGCCGTTCATGAAGCTTGCAGGCGCAATAGTAACTGACAAAGGCGGCGTAACATGTCACGCAGCAATTGTCAGCCGAGAACTTGGCATACCATGTGTTGTTGGAACAGAAAACGCCACGAAACTTATGGTTACAGGTAAAGAGTATACTGTGGACGCGAGAAGCGGCGTCGTTTACGAAGGTGTTTTACCAACATTAACTGAGCAACTTTCATCTTCCACCGCGACTGCTTCACCGACAACTCCAGCCAGCGGAGGAATAGTCTACTCAGTACCAGTGACTGCGACAAAAATATACATGAACTTGGGCGTTCCAGAAAAAATTGAGGATTACAAGGACTTGCCATTTGAAGGCATAGGGCTGATGCGCATAGAGTTCATCCTAGCCAGCTACATAGGCGAACATCCACTATACCTCGTTGAAACTGGGCAGTCTCAAAAGTTTGTTGATAAGCTTGCAGAGGGAATAGCAACCGTTGCAAGAGCTATACAACCACGCCCAGTCGTCGTTCGCTTCAGCGACTTCAAAACCAACGAGTATAGAGAATTGAAGGGCGGCGAAAAATACGAGATTGTCGAGGCAAACCCAATGCTTGGGTGGAGAGGTTGCAGCCGCTACATAAGTCCATGGTATGAAAAAGCCTTCAGGCTTGAATGCCAAGCAATAAGCAAATGCAGAAAAGAATGGGGACTTAAAAACGTCTGGGTCATGCTTCCAGTAGTCCGCACATTATGGGAAGCCAAAAAATGCCTCGAAATTATGCGTGAGGAAGGCTTGGAAAGGTCAAGAGACTTCCAAGTCTGGTTCATGGCTGAAACGCCTTCAATTGCGATACTTGCAGATGAGTTTTCAAAGCTTTGCGACGGCTTCTCAATAGGCTCAAACGATATGACGCAAGGAATACTGATGATTGACAGGGACTCTGAGCGTCTAGGGCAGATGGGATACTTCGACGAAAGAGACCCAGCGGTAAAAAGGATAATCGCTCACCTAATCAAAGTTGCACACGCTAACGGCTGTACTGTATCAATATGCGGAGAAGGACCATCAAACCTGCCAGACTTCACGGAGTTCCTTGTAAGGGCTGGGATTGACAGCATATCAGTTAACGCGGATGCCGTTGTTGCAACCAAGAAGCTTGTTGCAAGCATAGAACAAAAGATAATTCTTGAACAACTTGCAGAACAAAAAGAGCGAAGCCTTGGGCGCCCACAACGAAAACCAAAACGCGAATGGGAGTGGGCGCCTCAGTGGGACGAATCAGAATAAAGAAGAATAACGCGTTTCCTAATCCCTCAATTTCTCGATTTTAAGCTGGGGCTTGTTTGATGAGATTTTTCGACCTTGAAGAAGAAAGGGTAAAGAGAGAAGTGCAAAGGCTTGGGGCAAAACGCGTTTTGGTTCAGCTTCCAGAAGGCTTAAAACCCGAAGCAACACGACTGGCAAAGATAATCGAAAAGGCTGGGGCATTGCCAATAATTTCTGCAGACCCATGTTATGGCGCATGTGACTTGGCAACATCTGACGCGGAAAGCCTAGGCGTTGACCTCCTAATCCATTATGGGCATTCTAAAATGTTAAGGCATGAACGGGTTCCAACGATTTACGTCGAGGCTAGAGCAACAGTAAGCGTTGAAGAAACCGTTGAAAAGGCTTTGCCCTTACTTGAAGGTTGGCGCAAAATAGGATTAACAACGACGGTACAGCATGTGCAAACAATAGATCACATTAAGGATGTGCTGTTACGCGCTGGGAAAGCCGTTATCGTAGGTGATGCTGGACAACTGAACTATCCTGGACAAGTGATAGGTTGCAACTATAGCAACGCAACATCAATAGCAAAAGACGTTGAGGCGTTCCTTTTTATAGGTGGTGGACGCTTTCACGCATTAGGTGTTGCACTTTCAACATCTAAACCAACAATAGCCGTCGACCCATACGAAAAAACAGCATCTTCCATCGAAAAGGACGTAGAGAAAATAGTTAAACAGCGATGGGCTAGTATAGAAGAGGCTAAACAAGCGAGAACTATGGCTGTTTTGGTAGGATTGAAGCCTGGACAGAAACAGCTTGAAAAGGCTGTGGATTTGAAGCAGAAACTTGAAGAACAAAGCAAAAACGTATATCTTTTTGCTATCAGAGAAGTGACTCCGGAAATGATGATGGAGTTTCCAGCGATAGACGCTTACGTCAACACCGCATGTCCAAGAATATCGCTTGACGACGCTTCTAGATTCAGAAAACCAATCTTAACAGTGAACGAAGCCCTAGTAGTCATCGGCGAATTATCTTGGGAAAAATTATGCAAAAAAGGCTGGTTCGAAAACTAGACCTAGAACTACTGCTGTCCCAAATCCCACCACATCCATCCCCAACGGCAAGCCTTGAACAATACACAATTTCCGTAGATGTCGCAGCAACAATGCTGTACATGGCAGCCTACACTTACGGCGATATTGTCGGCAAAACTGTTGTGGATATGGGTTGTGGTACTGGGCGGTTAGCTCTTGGTGCAGCTTTTTTAGGAGCAAAGTGTGTGGTGGGCATAGACGTCGATAAGAATGCCGTAAAGTTAGCTTTCGAGAACTCTGTTAAGTTAAAGTTAAGGAGTAGGGTGCAGTGGATTAACGCTGACATAAACGCTATTCGTGGAAACTTTAATACAGTGCTGCAAAATCCACCATTTGGCGTGCAGAAGCGCAAGGCTGACGCAAAATTTCTGGAGAAAGCTCTAGAAATAGGCAAAAGAGTATATTCGCTTCATAAGAGTCTTTGCAAAGACAAAAACCTTGTAAAAAAAGTGAAAACATCTTCATCGGGTTTTGTCGCAGCTGCTCCTTCTTCATTCATTGAAAACTTCGTTGAAGACATGGGTGGAAGGATTATTGCCGCATATTCCATGGTGATGACTATTCCGCACATGTTTCCATTTCACACCAAAAAGAGACATGCTTTCCTAGTAGACTTATACGTCATAGAGAGATGCTGAAATCAAAAGGTTTATTGCTTGCGTGATAAACTACTTTGATGCAACGCATGTCTAACGTTTGCTTAATGTTGCAGAACAGCCCTAATTTAGAATGGTGAAAAAGGGAATTTAAATGAGCTTTGATGATAAGAATCGCGAAAGCGGCAAATTTGTGTTGCCCGGAGAGCGGTTGGGTGTTATTGAAGAGTTTATTCCAGATGCTGGAACATACGTTAAAGATGGAGTGATATACTCCAAGGTTGTTGGGCGAGCATTACTTGACCTTCTCAATAAACGCGTTTCAGTTTACCCGCTAGTACACGGAGCAAGAGTTCCAAACATCGGAAGCATAGTTTTAGGGCAAGTGGCAAGCGTCCAAAACGAAAATGCAGCTATACGGATTTTCAAAGTTGGAGGCAAGATGCTTTCTGGATTCTTCACGGGCGTTCTTCACGTGTCCGACGTTCAGATGCGATACGTTGAATCGATGTATGACGTTTGCAAGCCTGGCGACATCATTAGAGCCAAAGTTATAAGCGACAAAAACAGAGTTTACCACTTATCCATTAAGGACAGAAATTTAGGCGTCATATACGCTTTCTGTTCACAATGCGGTTTCATGCTTGAGTTGTGGCGTCATGCAATGCGCTGTCCTAAGTGTGGAAAAATTGAAAAGCGTAAAACAGCCTTAGATTATGGGAAAGGGGTTGTCTAATTGAAGGTAAAAATTTTGAAAGAAACTTCAAACGAGCTTAAAATAGAAGTTGAAGGCATAGGACACACATTATGTAACATTTTGCAAAAGATACTATCAGAAGATGAGAATGTTGATTTGGCGGGCTACGATATACCACATCCGCTGGCATCAAACCCCGTAATATACATTCGCACAAAGGGAAAGACAAAGCCAAAAGAAGTTCTGTTAAAAGCCATAAAAACGGCACAAAACATAAATGAAGAATTTAAAGAAGAACTGGAGAAATCCCTTAAGAAAATCTAATCTTGTTCTTTATCTCCCTTAACAAATGGCTAAAGCCCTCTACTGCATCATCGAATTTTTCTAGGATTGAGACACCTTCTTCTAACGTGACAAAATTATTGAGCCAAGCATAAACTATCAACGCTTCAGCCGCGTCTGCAAGTAGGTGCCGCTCCATCCTTGATGGCAAAAACTCTCTCAAAGCCGCTTGTTTGATGGCTTCCGCGAGAATGCTTCCCCTAACCTTGGCGCCAGAGGGCACGCGTCTCTTATTTGATAATGCTAAAGCATAAACAAAATTCACGTACGCATCGCCCAAAGATGCAAGCTTATGATCTTTTAAAACCTCATTTAGGTTCTTATAGGACTTTAGGAACGAGAATACTTTTTCACTTTTCATTTTCGCTTCCCCTTCTTTCCACATTTGCTAGTTAAACTTATAATGCCTTATCTAATACTCTGTTACTGGCGAGGCGCTTGTTTTGCAAGAAATTCCGAATAATTAAGCCAGAAATTCGCGTGCTCGGCGTGGATGACGGTGTATTTGTTCCCCGCAAAAAGGGACTAGTGTCAGTTGTGGGTGTTGTCTTTCGAGGCGGATACTGGCTTGACGGAGTCATGCACACAACAGTTGAAGTGGACGGGTTTGACGCTACACAAAAAATCTCACACATGGTGCTTAACTCGCCGCACTACAAGCAGTTAAGAGTTATAATGCTCAACGGAATAACATTCGCGGGCTTTAACGTAATAGACATAAAGGAGCTTTTCTCGAAAACAAACCTCCCAATAATAGCGGTCACCAGAGAAAAGCCAAACTTCGAAGAAATTCGCAAAGCACTTAAAAAGTTGCCTAAAAGCGAAGAAAGATGGAGAGCAATCAAAAACGCTGGCGAAGTACACGAAGTTTTCACAAGAAACAAAAATGAGAAAATTCACATGCAAGTCTCTGGCATATTAAGAGAAGACGCTGAAAAAATTCTACAACTGACTTCAACACGGAGCAGCATTCCAGAAGCCTTGCGTGTGGCGCACCTCATAGCGTCTGGAATAAGCAATGTTTAGTCCCAATACTTATTCAAGCAAGAAAAGGTTTAAAAGGAGCCAAGTTAAGGAAAAACAGACGGAAAGCGGAGTAAAACGCCATGGAATTTTGTCCCAAATGTGGTTCTCGTCTGGTACCAAAGAAAAGTAAAAGCGGGAAAGAATCGTTAATTGTGATGACTTGTCCAAAGTGTGGTTACAAGAAGGCTCCGCCAAAAAAGGTTGAGCCTAAAGTGGCAAAAGTGATAGAGCACAAACCCCAACAGCTTGTTGCAGTCATAGGCAAAGAAGAACAGAAACTACGAACGTTACCGACAGTACGCGTTGAATGCCCAAAATGTGGAAACAACACAGCCTACGTTTGGCAGGTGCAAACACGAGGCGCCGACGAATCCTCAACGCAATTCCTACGCTGCACAAAATGTGGCTACACATTCAGAGAATACAGCTAAACATCGAGAAAAACAACCGCAATGCTTCCAACAAAGCTTTTAAAAGCATAGTAAAGCCTTTTATTGATAACCACATACCATTAGAAAGGGATTACCATGTTCAGAATCAAAGTTTCAGACGCCAAACTTTTACGAGACATGGCAACAGCCATATCCATACTAGTAGACGAAGCAACATTCAAAATCGAACCAGAAGGGCTAAAACTCAGGGCGATGGACCCGTCACGCGTTGCGATGGTTGACTTTGAATGGCCAAAAACGGTTTTCGAAGAATATGAGTGTACAGAACCGACAAAAATGTGCATAAATATCGGCGAACTGCTAAAACTGCTAAAAAGAACAGGTAAAGATGAAGTTGTTGAGCTTTCTCTCGATGAGAAAACTGGACGCCTACAGGTGAAGATAACTGGCAAATATGCAAGAAACTTCACGATGCCAACGCTTGAGGCTTCCGAAGAGGAAGTTCCAACGCCAAAACTGATGTTCAACGTAAGAGCCAAAACAACAACTGACGGCTTAAGCCAAGCCATAGAAGACGCGCAACTCGTTAGCGACCATGTTCGCATAGAAGCGGACAGCGAAAAACTGGTTTTTAACGCTTCCGGAGACCTTATGGGTGCGACAATAACACTGCAAAAGGGAAGCGACGCACTTTTAGACCTAGAAGTTAAAGAACCCTCAAAAGCAACCTTCAGCTTAAGCTACCTTTCTGAAATCATAAAGGCTGCGTCTGCGACATCAGAAGTGGTAACGTTAGAATTTTCAAAAGACATGCCCATCAAACTAGACTTTCAACAAGCAAAAGAAGGCAAATTAGTATTTTACTTGGCACCAAGAATCGAAACCGAATAACGTGAACAAACAAATGCAATATGCAGCAAAATTTACAAAAAGTGATTTGGCAAAATATCCCTTCCTAAAGGAAGCAACAGAATACGTGAAAGAACTGGATTTTAAAGTTGAAGACTTAGTTGACCCTCAATTTAACGCTGTTCTCAAACGTGCACAAGAAAGGATTGAAGAAGCCATATTATACGTGCTTGTAAGCGGAAACCCGCGAAACGAGGATATTGAAATTCTATCCTTCCCAACATCCATAATTTTGGCAATCGCAACAGAAAACTCCTTCATCAATAAAAGATATGCTCTTGCAGAAGCAAAAAAGGCTTTTAACGACTTCAAACTTGAACCCAAAGAAAAGCTCTTGGCTATCGCACAAAACTTCGGATGGAAAATCGCCACAGTAGACAACGCTGCCTTCGCCCCATACGAATTCGCTCTAAACTTCGCCGACTATTTAAGAAACACCACGCACCTGCGGGACAAGAAATGGAAACTTGTAAACCGCCTACTATCCAAAGGAAACGTCTTCATAACTAGAGGCGAAACAGCGAGGCTGTTAAGTGAAGAAGTTCGCAAATACATTGAAAAACGCCTAGAAGTAAAGGACAAACTAAGGTTTCCAGTGGAAATTGTTGAAATAGCTGAAAAAATAAGAAAATTATTAATAGACAAAGTAGGCGAAGCCGAAATTGAAGGCCTACCAAAAACAGTCGTTAATGAAGCCTTCCCGCCGTGCATAAAATTCCTCTACGAATCAGTAACAGCGGGACGACACTTATCACATGTTGGAAGGTTCACCTTGACCGCATTCCTAATAAACATCGGCATGCCAACCGAAACCGTCATAGACCTATTCAGAAACTTCTCCGACTTCAACGAAAGAATGACCCACTACCAAGTTGAACACATCGCTGGTGAAAGAGGTTCAAGGACACGCTACATTCCGCCAAAGTGTGAAATACTGCAAACACATGGAGTATGCGTGAACCCCGATGAACTTTGCAAGATGATTCGCCATCCGCTAGGCTATTACAAGAGGAAATTGCGGGTTCGGTAGGGCGCGCAAACGCCTATTTTGTGATAGATTTATATACGAAGTACGATTTTAAATGAAGACTATTCTGGTGATAAGCTGCGATGAATGTTGTTGAGTGCTTGCCGGTCAACATAAATTTAATGAGGAATGTTGAAGGAGACTTGAGCATAGTTTCTGAAGTGGGTGTCATCCTCCCAACCTACTGTGAAGCCTCTAACATTAAAAACTTAATCGAAGAAATTGAAAGTTTAAACCTTAACCTCGCAATACTAGTCATAGACGATTCAAGCCCAGACGGAACAGCCGAAATCGTTAGAAACCTCCAGAAGAAATACAGTAACATTCTTTTATACGTGAGACCGCAGAAGTTAGGACTCGGGACAGCCATAACTGATGGTTTTCGGATATTTTTATCGCTACCTGATGCTCCGAAACACATCGTGACCATGGACGCAGATTACTCTCACAATCCAAGAGACGTGTCACGCCTAATAGATTTTGCAAGAATGGGAAATGATCTAGTTATAGGAAGCAGGTATAGTCTTGGAGGAAGAATCAGAGATTGGAGTGCCATGCGTCTTGCTATAAGTAAATTAGCAAATCTCTTTGCTTCTTTTGTTATAGGTGCTTCTGTTCGCGACTACACTAGTGGTATGCGCTGTTATTCAGCGAGGCTTGTTAGAAATATACTTGGAGATTTGCACAGTCAAACATATGAAATACAAATTGAAACTGTGAGGCAAACATGGTTGCGGGGTTACAGAATAAGAGAAGTTCCAATAGAATTTGTCAACAGGAAAAAGGGAAAATCCAAATTGACATTAAGCGAAATTACAGCTTTCCTATCTTACATAACTAAATCAATGCTCCTTCGTTACAAGAGAGTGCATGAAATAGGTTGATTTTTCAGCTTATTTTATGCTAATTGTCTATATATTCGTTCTAATGTGTCAACAACATTCTTCCATGTAAACTTATTCTTGACGAGTTCAAATGCATTTTTAATGATTGTCTCTCGCAATTTTTCATCAGTTAACACCGAGTTAACTGCTTCAAAAATTTCGCTAGCACTTGCTTCCTTTAACAGTAATGCATTAACTCCATGAGTTAGTATGTCGCTTGGGCCTCCGATTGATGACGCGATAACAGGTATTTTGCTTCCCATCGCTTCAAGTATGCTTAAACCAAAGCCTTCATATGAGGACGGCATGATGAACACGTCAGCCATCGAATACAAATCTAAAAGTTCTTCCCTTGTAACACTTCCAGTAATTTGGATGGCGTGTTTTACTTTAAGTTTTTCTCCAAGTTCTCTTAGGGCGTTAGCATAATTTGCGTAATCTGGTCCAGCAATAACAAGTTTCGCTGAAGGAAACCTTTTGAGTACAAGCGGCATGGCTTCAATTATTTTATCTACGCGTTTATTCCAATCAATTCTTCCAGTATACAATAAAATCGGACCACTAACTTTTAAAGAATTAAAAGTAGCCATTTTTTGTTTCGTGAATTCTTCTAGAGTTATGCCATTTGGGACAATGTTTATTTTCTCTTCTGGCGCACCGATTTGTAGAAGTAATTGTTTATTGTGCTCTGTTAGGGCTATTACCCTATCGGAAAAGTTCAGCATAAGGCGTCCGAAAGTGCAATCAAAAACATTTTTCAAGAGTGCGTTTATGTGCGAGCGTGGAGGATATATTCCATGTGGAGTAAACACGATGGGTGTCCCTTCAAAGTGGGATAGAAGTATAGCCGTATAAGAGCTTAGGCATCTATAACCATGAACGTGGACAACATCAGATTTGAAATACGCTAAATCCTTTAATATGCCGGGGATAAGCCAGTATTCTCTAAATGCTTTTGGCATAAACAATGGATGCCGATGGACTTCTATCCCGTCTATACTTTCTTTTCCTTTAAAATGTAATGTGTGGTCAACTTCGTTTGAAGTTATGACTGTTACCCTATGTCCCCTTCTTGCGAGTTCAATGGAAATTCGGTAAACATGTTCTTCAACTCCTCCTATTGCTGGTGGAAACCGTGGGGTCACTTGAGTTATCCACATAAGGTTTTCACATCATTATGCCTATCATGTTGAATGAGTGTTGTAATTAATGCTTTTTCAAATTGTATTGCAAGATAATTCCAGTTAAATTTTTTTTGGACTATTTGTCTTGCATTTTGTCCTACACGCATTGCGTTTTCTTCTGATCGCAATATTTGCTCAATTTTTGTAATCCATTCTTCAATGTTTTCTGGACTAGCTAGAAAACCGTTTTCTCCGTCTGAAATCACCTCTTCTATTCCACTAACTCTGCTTGCGATTACAGGTTTTTGCATGGACATTGCCTCAAAAAGTTTTATTGGGCTTGCTGCGTGAGAAATTTCGTTATTTGGAAACGGGACAAGTATTATATCAGCGGTTGTGAGCACACTTGGGACTTCTTCGTGGGGGATTTCTCCATATAAGATAACGTTTTCTTTCTGCGGTATATTTCCCTCCCCACCACCAATTATAATGAACTTTACGTTTACCTTTCTATCATTGGCAGCGTCACAGAGTTTCGCTATTATATTTACTCCTGCCCACGAGTCTAATCGCCCACAATAAGCGCACACTTTTTCTATTTTAGTCACTCTTTTTTTAGCATATTTTTGTGGATTAAAAATTTCTGGGTCTGCACCATTTGGAATCAGTATAACTTTGGCTGTTGGAGTCCCATTAGAGATGACGTATTTTTTAATGAAGGATGTTGGTACAACTACCATTTCGGATTTTTTTGCAATGTAATTCTGTATGTAAACTAGCACTTTAGCCTTTAAATTATCTTTTTTTATGTTGAGCAAGTTTATTGTATATTGGGCTATGAGGTCATTAAAATCCAACAGTATCGGTTTTCTCCAAAGTTTTCCTGCAATAAATCCTAATAAACCGGTATACGGGCTTGGGTAGTTTAGCACGATGATATCAGGTTTTGTTGTTTCGAGTTTTTTTATGGTTTTAATAAGTAAGATAGATGCTGTTATGGCGTATGCTATTAAAATGGATTTTTTCCATAAGAATTTTAGAAGGCTCGGTATCTCTATATAGTGCCCTACGATTCCATCATGTGTTGTTGAAATATTTTCATGTTTAGGATTTGCCTCTTTTGTTATTGTGCTTGATTTGTTTATTAACGCTCTAACTGGTGGAAAAACTATAAAATGGATTTCATGTTTAGATGCTAGTCTCTTCATGAATTCGAATATCCTTCTGTCGCTCCCCATCCTTGGCGGGAAATATTCAACAAAAGTCGTTACTTTTAATCTCGCCATTTTTGATAGACCTTGCTTCTTTATAGATTTTGCTTGTGATAAAAGTTTTTATGTGTAAGGCGACGAATTTTAAGAACGTTCCAAAATGTAAGCTGCGAGGTTGATGTTAATGCTACTGCCAACGTTTCAAATGCTTCTTTTATTGTTTCTTTTCGCGGTATTGGGTGAGCCTATACGATTCTTCCTTATTAAGCGTCTCAGAACATTTTCTAGTGCAGATTTTATACAAGTTTTTACTCTTGACGTGTATCTTGGTGGCATGGTTATTTATCTTTTGGCCACTCTGCCTTTCCATCTTTTCAGTTATATCATTGTTCTTGGGCTTACATTGTTCTGTTTATTCCTTTCTTTGTTTGTACACTTTGGATTTCTCCGTCAAAATCTAAATCTTAACGTTATCAAATCTGCATTTTCGAGAAGTAACACAAAAGTCATAGACTACGCACTGGTTTTTAGCATGTTCCTTTTTCTGTTACTATTTAATATAGGTTCATTGTCAGAGCTAACTTTTGGTCCTATGTTTGATGAATCCACACATGCCCTGAAGGTTCAAGTTATTCTAGAAAATGGGCAGATCCCTTTAACATTGCAACCCTACTTACCTGAAGGAATAATCTATCCCGCCGCGTCTCATGTACTCTTCGCTTATGCCGTTCAAATCCTGAATTTGTCTGTTCCTAGTTCCGTGTTTTATGTAACGCTCTTGTTTAAGGCATTTTCAGTTTTTGGAGCATACTTCCTTGGAAAGGAAATTGATTCTGGGAGAGAGTTTGCATTGTCTCTTTGTTTCGTTTTTACGTTCGTTTCAAGTTGGCCATTGTATATAGTTTGGGGAAGTAACCCCTTCATTATGGGGTTCCCATTGTTTTTGGTTAACTTAGGATTGCTTTTTCGCCTTGCGAGCATGGAAAAAAATAGTTTGGGCGAACTTGTGGTTGTCGGCTTGCTTTTTGGCTATAACGGTTCTCTTATAGTTTCTTATATACAAACTTTAACATTAATGGCTTTCATCATTTTTGTCTATTGGCTTATTCGCAGAAAGACTCTTAGACATCGTAAATTACGCGAGTTTTTACTTATCACTGCTAGTGCAGTTATTGTTTTAAGCCCGATTTTCTATAGGTTTTTTGCCTTTTATCCATACCCAGGGCATAATATTGGTCTTCCAGAAGATTTTCAGGGCTATCAGGTAACGAGATTACCTTTCACCGCCGCTCAAGCTTTAGAGTGGGCTTTCGAAAATTTATCGCCTTATTTTATGCTCCGATGTCTGATGCTATCTATGCTTGTTGGTCTCGTTTTCTTATTATGGAAAACAAAAGGCTATGTTGGTGTAAAAGCTATTATTGGCTTTTCTTTAACGCTTTCCTTTTCTTGTGCTTTGCTTTCCTTTTTCTCTTATTTGCTTCCAAGTGATTTAGAAGTAATATCTTGGAGTCATCAAGGCATACTCATTATAATTTCAATAAATATTCTGCTTGCACTTTTATACGTAAAGCTAAAAAAGGCATTTAATAACATCACATCTAAACGAATTTATGCCTTTTTAGGAAAAAGCTTTTCGCGGAGCATTTTAATAGTTTGGCTGATTCTTTTGCTTTTAAACATTCCTTTTTTTTACTACAGACTTTTTAGAGACCCGCAAGTTTTGCTTGGCACCTATCAGATGTTTTCCATCACTACTGACAATGATTACAAACTAATGGTTTGGATAAAGGAAAACACTCCATCCAACGCTGTAATTCTCATAAGTCCTTACGAATCGGGTTCATTTATCCCAGTAGTTTCCAACAGAAAAATAGTTTTCCCCTACACAGCAACAAGATTTAGTAGTTCTTACCAAAATTTAGTAGAAATGACACTTAACAACGTTTTAAACCAAACAGCATACGAATATATGCAGAAATTGGGCGTAACTCACGTATTTGTAGGAGAAAATGCTGCTTACTGGTGGTTCGAGCAACGAAAATGGAACCCTTTACTCTTTCTTGGAAATCCAAATTTTAGGCTTGTTAAAAATTTTGGCAGAGCGTATTTGTTTGAGTTTAACTACTCTACTACAAATATCGCCTTCTTCGACAACTTTGCGCATGAACGTTGGAATGAACTCGGATGGCAAGTATACGTATATGGCAACGGTGTTGGAAATGCTGCAATATCTAATATCTCGAAGCCAGAGAGCGAAGCTTTAAAAATAACCGCTCAAGCTTTCTATTCTATCTCTGAAATAAAGTACGTATACTCTGTTATGAGAGAGATTTTCGTGCAAAATAATTCGAAGGTTTCCTTTTCCTTCTATCTAAACGCCACTGAAGGTTTCAACGGCAAAGATACCTTTGCATTTATAATCTCTAATGTTTTTCGTAACCAGTCTATAGTAATAACAACCCCAAACGGAGTGTATGAAAATTACAACCATTCTATCTCATTAGCCGGAAGAGAAGGCTTTTTCGAGTTTAGCGGAAACATAAGCTTAAGCGCATTGTGGTACCAATGGTATAACTCAACGTTTCCAAGCGCATTCATCTTAGAAATGGTAAACTATGACTTAGACGGCGTCCAAAATGTCGCCTACGTCGACGACATCAAGATAACTTTAACATCGTGAAATCTGATTAAAGAATAAAATTATTTGGCTCACCTTGTAAATACTAATTACTTAAAAGGTAGCGTCCCATTTCCGTAATTAACCTCAGGATTACCCGAATTTTCTTTATGCATCAACCGTCGCTTTTTAATTTTAGAAAACAATGACTCCATTCCAACTATTAGAATTGGGTAAACGATAATCCATGTTATCGAATACAATGAACCATATAGGTCATGGAAAATTCTCCAATCACCACCGTTAAGCGAAATTATAAATATCGTGGCTATCCTTAAAATGTTTATAAAGTAAGTTATAACAGCACCTATCAGAAAATAAATTGTCTTACGTAGGGTTGTAATAGAACTTCTCTTTAGAAACAAGAGAATTGTCGCAGTATAAAGCAGAAGGCTATCAACACCAGAACACGGCCAAGCGACTGCAAAAACAGAATAGTTTCCCTGCGAATCACTAACTCGCAGTACTGGAGCA
Source organism: Candidatus Bathyarchaeales archaeon (assembly GCA_049700035.1). Taxonomy (GTDB): domain Archaea; phylum Thermoproteota; class Bathyarchaeia; order Bathyarchaeales; family Bathycorpusculaceae; genus JAVZLQ01. The sequence goes on along the minus strand of JBNAWC010000002.1, from coordinate 43,788 downwards.
TTTTTATAAGGGGGTAATATTTGTGCGTTGTATCCCAAAACATTTAAAACAATTGCAGCAAGCGTCACTGTCGTTGGTACAATTATCTGGAATGGCGTGAAAGATCCTTCTGGATAAAAATTATCTATCATATAAATTGTCCCAACGGCTGTTAACAAAAAAATAGCGATTGAATAGAACTTTAGACCTTTTTTTCCGTACTGTAAAAATGCGATGACAATGAAAAGAGAAGCAAAAATTAGGTACTCGATGCAGATCGGCATATTGCCCGCAAAATAATCAGCCATTTTTAGGTTTTGGCTTGCATAAGTTCGTATCATGCTATTTAATCCGTAGAAGTTAGCTGTAATCACATAAATCGTGGGAATTAAAAGAAAAATAGCAAATGCAATGGTTCTCGGCGATTTTATCCCGTTTAATTTTTTAGTTGCGCGTAATTCACCATAGGCAAGTATTGTTTCAAAAATAAACAGCCACAAGAAGAACATATAATAAGTCCTTCCCTTCCAAGTTTTTTCGAATGAAAGAGGTTCAAAGCAATATAGAATCATCATAGGAATTAAGAAACTTATGAACGGCAGAAAATTTGGAATTATAGCAATAATTTTCGCCTTTTTCTCGTTGAAGCTATTAATCCACCCTCTCCAAGCCCAACGCATGGACATCTTTCTCCGTCGTGACTTAATAACTGATGGCTTAAAAACATTTAGGGATTAACTAAAGTGCATTCTTTTTCATTAAAAGGGGCTTAACGTTTATTTTGTTTAGGATAATAAGTATTTAGGCGGCGTTTATAAAAATGAATGCTTCCCACGAGTTTATTAAAAGAAAATTTGGAGAGTATTATAGGAAAAATTACACGGCAATTCATGCACCCGCAATTATTGATCAAAGGGAGTTTGGTTTTTTAACTTTTGACGGGAAGACTATGTTAAGGCATATTAGCTTCAAGACAAAGGAAAGTTTAGAATCATTTTTGAAGAGGGAAATTTATGCAGACGCGTACTTTTCATGTGCCTATTATGAGAACCCCTGGGCTGATATGGATATGAAAGGTTGGCTTGGCGCAGATTTAATTTTTGACATAGATGCTGACCATATACCAACGTCGTGCGATAAGGTTCATGATGAGTGGAAATGCGGCAACTGTGGTTTCACTGGGAAGGGAGTTGCTCCAGAAAAATGTCCCGTATGTAGCAGCGAAAAGTTTGATGTGAACACTTGGCCATGTGAGGAATGTTTGGGTTCTGCGAAGGCGGAAACAATAAAGCTTTTAGAAATGTTAACGCGGGATTTCGGTTTTTCAGGAAATGAAATTCACACGTTTTTTTCTGGTCATAGGGGCTACCATGTACATGTTGAGAGTGATGCCGTTAAGACGCTTGACGCAATGGAGCGGAAGGAAATAGTGGATTATGTTTGTGCATTGGGTCTGAACGTTGAAAGCAACATATTATTAACAGAGGAATTTTCTCAAAAGAGGGTTATGCATGACTTTGGTTGGCCTAAACGCTTGGCAGTTGGCATAGAAAACTTTATTGCAAATGCTAAAGAGAAAGACTTTCTGGACATGGGCATTGAAAATCGCTTCATTAGCGTAATCATGCGCAATAGAGACGTTATTCTAAAAAATCTCCAAAGAAAAGGTACTTTTGGTTATGTGAAGGGCATAGGCCCTCAAACACGGGCGAAGATAATTCGGCATGTTGCGAAGTTAAAATCTGCTAGCATAGACACCGTTGTAACGACGGACACGCATCGGCTTATCAGGTTGGCTGACACTTTGAATAGTAAGACTGGCTTTAAGAAGGTGGAGTTTCCAGTTTCAGCTATTGACGATTTTGACCCATTTAAGATGGCGGTAGCCTTTAAAGGGGGCTTTGTTGACGTAAAAGTTTATGACGCGCCAAAGTTTAGGATTGGCGAGGAAACGTTTGGTCCATACAAAAATCAGAGGGTTGAGTTGCCGACAGCAGCTGCTGTTTTGCTTATTTGTAAGAATAGGGCGGAGGTTGTAGCGTAGTTGTATAAGAGTTTGTATGAAGCTTGGGAGCGTGAGGTCAAAAATTCAGAGCTTCAAAGGCTTCCTCCAGACTTTTACGTTATGGTTGCGGATTATATGCGGAGGCTTAGGGAAGAAAGTCGAATGCTTGATAAGAAAACTGTTAAGGCTAGTCTGCTAAAACGTGAACTAGTCAACGTAAAGCGAATGGTTAATGAAATTGTCTTGGCGCGCTACAGGAAAGTGATTAAAGTTTTGGCAGAGGGTGGAAAAATTTCTCAGGATATGTTGACGGCTGAAGAAGCGAAAATTTATGGTGGAGCCACCCCCTTCGCGGATGCTGTTCAGAACTTTATTAAAAGTGTTCTTCGTGGGCTTTTGCCAAAAGCAGAGGCTGAGACCGTGCATAAGAGGGATGTTTTGCGTTTTTTGGTTGATGTTCCAGCGATAATTGGCGCGGATATGAAAGCTTATGGGCCGTTTAAGGCTGAAGATGTTGCATCTGTGCCTATTGAAAATGCTAACATTCTTGTCAAGCAGGGTTTAGCTGAAAAAGTTGAGCTTGGGGGCTTGTAGCTAAAAAAGTATAAGTGTGAGTGTGTTTTCTTTATGCAAAGCTGGATGTGGTCTAAGTGAATGTTCCAAAGGAGATTAGAACCTATTGCCCAAAATGTAAGAGTCATCAGTTGCATGCTGTAACGTTGTATAAGGCTGGTAAGCGAAAGGCTCTCGCTAAGGGTGAGCGTCATCATGAGCGGGAAAAGAAGGGCTATGGTGGACAGAAGTATCCTCTTCAGAGGGAGTTTGCAAAAACCACTAAGAAGCAGACTTTGAAGTTGAAGTGTAAGGTTTGCGGTTACACGAGGCATAGAGAAGGCATGCGTCTCAGAAAGCTGGCAATCACTTGATATGGGGGTTTGTTATGAGCGAGTGGGAGAAGCTTATTCCAAAACCGCGGAGCAGCTTCATTAGGGTGAAATGCCTCAAATGTGGCAATGAACAAATAGTCTTTAGCCATGCTACGAATAGGGTTAACTGCAACGTTTGCGGTGCAGAGCTTGCAGAACCTTCTGGTGGAAAAGCGGTAATAAAGGGCGAGATAGTGTTAGTGTTCGAGTAAAGTGGAGTGTGAGTAGCCCTTATGTCTTTTAAGAAGCCAGAATGGCCTGAAGTTGGAGATTTGGTTATAGCCACTGTTGAGTCTGTTACTGATTATGGCGCTTATGTGAGGCTTGATGAGTATGATAAGAAGGGGCTGCTACATATTTCTGAAATTTCTTCTGCTTGGATACGGAACATTCGCGACTTTGTTCGTGAAGGCCAGAAGGTTGTTTTAAAGGTTTTGCGGGTTGATGCTGAAAAGGGGCACATCGACCTTTCTTTGAGGAGGGTTACGAAAAGAGAGAAGATTGAGAAGATTTTGTCTTGGAAGCGTGAGCGGAAAGCTGAGCATTTGCTTCGGAATGTGGCGGAGAAGGTTGGTTTGTCGGTTGAGGAGGTTTATGAGAAAGCTGGAGCGCTTATGGAGAAGGAGTATGGCTTATATGAAAGTTTTGAGAAGGCTGCGAGGGAAGGCGCTGGCTTTTTGCTTAAAATGGGGGTTCCCGAGAAAATCGCCGATGCTGTTGTTGAAATCGCGAGGGAAAGAATACCAGTGCCGATGGTTAAGGTGAAGGGGATAGTTGAACTGCGTTGTATGAAGCCGAATGGTGTTAAAATTATTAAGGAGGCTTTTTTGGAGGCAAAAAAGGCTGAGAAAACGCGTGACGCGAAGTTGCGTTTTTACGTTGTTGCTGCGCCAAGGTACTGCATCGAAGTTATGGCGGAAGATTATAAGCACGCGGAGGGCACACTTCAGAGAGTCGTCGAAAATGTTGTTTCGAATGTTGTTAAGGCTGGTGGGCAAGGGATTTTCGTGAGGGAAAAGTGATGGTTTGGCTTTTGAGGAAATGTGAGAAATGCGGCGCTTACACTTTAAAAAAGAAGACGTGTCCATATTGCGGTGGAAAAGTTCGTGTGCCACATCCACCAAAATTTTCTCCAGATGATAAATACCTCAAGTATAGAATGATTTTGAAAGAGGGGCGCGGTAAGTGAAGGAAACTTTTGTTAAGGAACTTGTTAAAACTGAGTTGAACGATCCTATTTTAATAGAGGGTTTGCCTGGTCTTGGGTTGGTTGGCAAGATAGCCACGCGTTACTTGATAAGGCAGTTAAAGGCTGAGAAGTTTGCGTATCTTTATTCTCCGCATTTTCCATATTTTGTGCTTGTCAATAAGAAGGGAAGTGTGAGACTTTTACGTGGAACATTTTATTTCTGGAAAAACAGCAAAGGCGGCAGTGACCTAATTTTGTTTACCGGAGATAGCCAAGCGCAGACGATTGAGGGGCAATATGAAATTTCTGACGCTATCTTGAATTTTGCGAAAGAACGCAACGTGAAAATAATAATTACTGTTGGTGGCTACCGCATGGAAGTGAAAGATAAGCCAAAAGTTGTCGCGTCTGCAACGGATGCGGAGTTGTTAAACAAGGCTTTGCAAGCTGGTGCCGTAATGAGTCCAGCTGGAAACCCTATTGTTGGAACTGCTGGTTTGATACTGGGCATGGCGCGTTTTAAGAAAATTGCTGCTCTTTGTCTTTTAGGCGAAACGCGGGGTTATTTGCCAGACCCAAGGGCTGCGAAAAGCGTTTTAGAGGTTTTGCTTTCCTTGATTAAGGTTGATTTGGATTTGGGCGGCTTGAATGAGGAAATTGCAAAGGCTGACAAGATGATTACTCGTCTGCAGAAGATTGAGGAAAAGAGAATTTTGCAGGCCGAAGAAACTCGTAAGGAAGAAGATAAAAAGATAACTTACATTTCTTAGGCTTTAAACATTGCTTCTTCCCTAATTATTTCGACGATTTTTTCAGCTGCTTTGCCGTCTCCGTATGGCGAGCTCTGCGGCAGCGGTTTTGGGTGTTCCAGTGTTCTCGTTATTCCGTTGATTATTTCTTCCTTTTTTACGCCGATAACCTCTGCAAAACCCGCTTTTACGGCTTCTGGTCTTTCAGTTGAAAGGCGGATGACAAGAACATGCTTTCTTATGCAAGGCGCTGTGGCTTCTTCTTGGATTCCTCCAGAATCTGTTATTATTAGTTTGCAATTTTTCATCAAAACAAGAAAGTCAAAATATCCAAGTGGCGGCAACACTTGAACGTTTTTTGATTTTTTGACTTTTGAGTAAATTCCGTTTTTCAACAGCCTTTTTCGCGTTCTGGGGTGCATGGGATAAACAATTGGTATTGGCGCTTCGGAAAGGGCTTCTACAAAATTTTTTAAGACTTCAATGTTATCTACATTTTCTGCTCTGTGGGCTGTTACCAATGCGAATTCTTTGAAGCGTATTTCACTTAGAATCTTCGATTTTCTTTCAGCTATTGGTAGGTGTTGAACTGCAGCGTCTATAACAGTGTTTCCTGTAACATAGATTTTGCCCCATACGTTCTCGCTTTTTAGGTTGGATTCTGCAATTTTTGTTGGCGCGAAAAGGTATGTTGAAATGTGGTCTGTTAAACGCCTGTTATGTTCTTCTGGCATTCGTAAATCAAAACTTCTTAAACCAGCCTCCACATGTCCCACGGGTATGCCGAGTTTAACCGAGGCTAGCGCTGTTGCAAGAACTCCGTTTGTGTCACCTTCTACGAGGACGAGTGATGGTGAAATTTTTTTCATTAGTTTTTCCATGTGAGCCATTATTCTTGCGGTTTGTATTCCTTGCGAGCGCGCCTTCACTTTATACCCATAGTCTGGTGTTGGAAGTTCGAGTTCGTCGATGAACTGCTGTGACATGTTATAGTCGTAGTGTTGACCGCAATGGACAAATGTTATGGGCATGTCGCGTTTTTGCATTTCCCTGACGACTGGAGCCATTTTTATTATTTCTGGACGTGTGCCCACGACGACCATTATTGCCATACATTTCCATCCGTTAACATGATTCTCCGAAGCGTTTCTTGTAAGGTTAATTTTAGATATTTCTGTGAAGTTTTAAGTTTTAATCAAATATTAAGATAATAATCTTTAGATTGCGTTAGCCTTTGTTACGTACAAAGAAACTTACTTTCCCTTTCCATTAATTTTTCAGAAATTTCAGTTGGGATAACATATGCGTGTGTTTAAGAATAAAAGAGGATTAAGCGTAGTAGTTACAACATTGATAATACTGGTTGTTTCAGTGCTGTTAGCGACTGTCGTGACGTTTTACGCAATAAACGTAACAACAACAAGAGTTCAGGAGGAAAGTCTCCAAATATTCAAATTGCATATATGGCACAATGGAACAACGTTTTCTGAAGCAGCATTCCTAATAATTAACACTGGTGGACGCGACCTTGTGATTGACAAGATATCTGTTAGAGGTCAAGAGTGCCAATGGAGCAACGTTTACTATAACAAAACTCTGGAAACTGTTAACGAGGATTTGCCCTACATTGCTCCGGATGAAAGTGGCACACTCATCGGCAAGGTGGTGGACTTGCCTTCTGGAGACTACAGCTTGCAGCAAGCTAGTGACGATTTAATTTTACGGTCTGGCTGGAGCATGATAATTTACATAACCAACCCGGACCACGTGTCAGTTAGCGACATCGGCGTTACAATAGGCATAACGGTGTTTACGGCAAACGCGCAGTACTACAAGGAATCTAACGTTGAAGCAGCGCACTAGCCGCATTCTCTTTTCATTTTTAAATTATGTCTTCTTTAAGTAGCCTTCTCTAGGCTCGTATATTGTTCCTTCGCGTAATAATTGTCCTATCAAGCGTTCTGCTTCAGCTCTTTGAATCTTATGTTTACTCTCCAATTCATCTATAAGCGCCCTTTTTTCAACGAGTCCCGTCTCTTTTTCCATCTCCATCAACTTTGAAATGATAACGTGAAGCTTGTCCCTCATGCTTTTAGGCTTTCCAGTCATTATTGTATCTATGTCTATTTTAAAGGAGGAAACATCTATGCCAACTTCTTCAAGCGACCTTTTCATTATTGCGATGGCTGCCTCAGCATCTTCGGCTAAAACCTCTTTTCTTAGTGCTGCTCTGGCTCTTGCCTCAGCTATGCGCACAAGCGATTCAAGCTGTCTGGCTGTAATTGCGACTGGTGAGCCTTCTGATTCGCTTACGGCACGCATTGCCAAATAAAAGTCCCTAAGTCTTTGTAATGCTTCTTGCGTTAGAACCGGCTTTATTCCCCTAGCATAGCTTATGTATTTTCGCAGAAGCTCCGTTGGTATTGGAGGTTCCGTTGGGCTTGAACTTTTTCTATGCATTTCCAAAATGTGTTCTGACATTTTGCCGTCTAACTCCTTATTTGGCACATCCCTTAAAACGAAAATCAAGTCGAACCTAGAGAGTATCGTAACCGGCAAAGAGATGTTTTCGGCTATTGCACGTTCCGGCACGTACCTTCCGAAAGCGGGATTTGCAGCCGCAAGAATTGCTGTTCTTGCGTTTAGAGTTGCTACAATGCCGCCTTTTGCAACCGAAACTGTGTGTTGTTCCATTGCTTCGTGAATTGCAACCCTATCTTCTGGGCGCATCTTATCCATTTCATCTATACAAGCGATTCCCTTGTCAGCTAAAACAAGCGCGCCAGCCTCAAGACTCATTCCTCCACCCTTTTCTCGGATAACCGCTGCTGTTAAGCCGGCGGCTGTTGTGCCACGTCCAGAAGTGTAAAGTCCACGCGGTGCAATTCTCGCAACATATTGCAGAAGTTGTGATTTAGCGGTTCCTGGGTCGCCTATTAGGAGGGTATTTATTTCGCCTCTTATTGTTATGTCTGGAAGATTTTTTGGCACTCCGCCAAAGAGAAGGTACATTATCGCCTCTTTCACGTGGTCATAGCCATAAATTGACGGTGCAATCGAATTTATTATCTTCCTATGTATCCACGGGTCCTTTGCCAACTCCAAGATTTTTTCCTCTTCCTCTGGTGACGGAAGAGCTGTCTCTGGCTCTTTACCCAAAACTTCTATGGAATTTGCATCTAAATGAAGCCTAAAAGTGCGAAGTTTTCCAACTCTTGGAAGCGATGGAGCAACAACGCGAACTATGCCAACTATTGAAACGTGGTCGCCTGGTCTTGCGACATCAACGATTTCCGCTCCGACAAGCTTGACGTGCAATGTTCTTGGAAGCTGACCTGGTGGCAAATCCTCTGGTCTTTCTTGGACGCGCAACTCTTGTGAATCTATGAATGCGGATTCTTCTTGGATAAAGTCAAATGGCCCCTTTGCTCCGCATTCTGGGTTTCTGCATTTGAAAGGCGCCTTTAGGAATTGTCCTGTCTGGTCCTCAAACGATATTTCTCCGCATCGTCTGCATTTGAACGCTGCTCGTATGACCATTGGACGTGCTGGCGTTGAGCGTACAACGATGCCTTCTATCATTACTAGTTTTCCAATGTGGTCTGAGCCGAGTTTTCTTAATGGTGTTGCCTCTAATAGCCTAACTATTCTGACGGTTAGTGTTTCTCGTTTGCTGGCCAGTCTTTCGGCGTATTCTGGGTCTTCGCTTTCAAGCTGCGAATAAGCTGCATTATTGGCATATTGCAGATACTCGTCTGGTTTTTCAAGTAGCTTTTCTGCGAGTTTGTTGTCAAAGATTAGGAGGTCTTCAAAATCAACTATTAGCGATGTTTTGCCAGCAACAGCCAACTGCGCTATTCTTTGTCTGTACTTTTCTGTTTTGAAGAACTCTTGGAACTGCTCTTGGGGGTTTACAACCTCTAATTCTCCAGTCATTCTCCTTGCTCCTCATACTCCAATATTTTGGCTTTCCAGTTGTGGATAAGCTTGCGCAAACGTTCATAAATTAGCCGTTCTTCGCATGTGAGGTTTTTCAAGATTTGTTCAGTTTGTCCAAAATTTGCGGTTGCTAATGAAACAATCTTTTTTAGGCGCGCGTTCACCATATCACGTATCACTTGCCTACTTTTTTCGTACTCCCTCATTTTTTCTGGAGACTTGGCGGAAGCCTTCTTTAACTCTGCTAAATACCTTCTAAGTTTTGGGTAGAAGTTCTCTGGGAGCTTTGATATTTGGCGTGGCGTTTGGACGCGTTCCATCCACTGAATCTTGTAAATCTTTTTTGCATCCAAAATTTCTTCCTCGCGAAAACGTACAATTCCCGCCTTTTCAAGTTCCTCCGCAACCCAGAACTGAACTTCATACACATTCCCCTCTTCAAACGGTCCTACATTTAGCCCTCCAAGTTTAATTTCAGGGCAGTTTCTATTAGCAATAACTTTCACTAATGAATTTTCAAATTCAAAGTCTAAGGTTTTGATGTTTAATGCGTTTTCCCGCATTTCTCCTTCTCCATTTTCAGGAATTGCATCTGCGTAGAGATATAAGGACAACAGTTTAAAAATTTAGATTGTAAAGTTGAAAATGTAAAGGTTATATGAAAGTTGGGTTTTAAATCGGGGTTCGGCAGTTTTCTGTTATGGCCATAGTCCCAATGTTTTTATTGCTTCGCTTACTCTTCCGACACCAAGCATTAATGCTGCTGTGCGCATGGCCTCCTTTTTCTTTTCCATCAAGTTGTAAACGTCATTGAACGCTTTCACCATTATGTTCTCGAGTTTTCTGTTCACTTCTTCCAATGTCCAATGTTCTCTTGTTAAGTTTTGAACCCATTCAAAATAGCTTACTGTTACTCCGCCAGCGTTTGCCAAGATGTCTGGAACCAGAAAAATTCCCCTTTCTCGAAGTATTTTGTCTGCTTCTGGGGTTGTCGGTCCATTTGCGCCTTCGACTATTATTTTCGCTTTTATCTTGTCTGCATTAGCTCTTGTTATTTGGTTTTCAAGCGCCGCTGGAATTAATATGTCACATTTTGTTTCGAGTAATTCCTCGTTTGATATGTTTTTGCATTTTGGATAGTTAATTACTGAGCCAGTTTTTGCCTTGTGTTCGTAGACTTTGCGTGGGTTTAAGCCTTCTGGGCAATAGATTCCTCCAGTGGAGTCGCTAACTGCGACAATTTTGCATCCTATGTCATGTGCGATTTTTGCTGCGTTCCACCCGACGTTTCCGTAGCCTTGCACTGCGACAGTTGCGCCTTTAAACTTTAAGCCTAAACGTTTTGCTGCTTCCCTTGCGCAGATTACAACTCCTCTTGAGGTTGCTTCCTCTCTTCCCTCAGAGCCGCCAACACTTATTGGTTTTCCAGTTACGCATTCTGGGACGCTGTAGCCTTTGAATTGGCTGTATGTGTCCATTATCCAGGCCATTGTTTGCGCGTCTGTGTAAACGTCTGGTGCTGGTACATCACGGTACGGGCCAATGTAATCAAGAATTAGGCTTGTGTACCTTCTTGTAAGCCTTTCAAGTTCACTTTTTGACATTTCCTTCGGATTACAGCATATTCCACCTTTTGCCCCTCCGTATGGAATGTCTACAACAGCGCATTTCCAAGTCATCCACATTGCAAGTGCGGTTACCTCTTCAAGTGTTACATTTGGGTGATAGCGGATTCCACCCTTAAATGGTCCGCGTGCATCCCAATGTTGAACGCGGCATCCCTTTAAAACGTGTATGCTTCCATCATCCATCCTTATCGTAATGGAGACAATTAGCGACCTTTTGGGGTGCTTCAGCATCTCATGTATTCCAGGTTCTAAGTTTAATTTTTCAGCGGCTATTTCTAACTGTTCCAGAGCCACGTCAAGTGCTGTTTGCTGTTCTTTCATGTTCTCAACTCCTTACAATGTTTCTTTTTTAATAGTTTTAAAACTTGTTATGCGTGAAGTTTAAAAAAGAAGAGGGGGGTAGGTTAGTTTAATATTCTTTCGATGGCGTCTGCCTCAACTTCGTGTGGCAATGGTATGCCTGTTACTTTTGCAGCTATTTCTGATAGGCTCATTAGGTCATTTCTGTTTATTAGCTCCAGTTTCCACTTTCTGTTTCCAGCTAGGAGTTGTTTTAAGCCGACTCCTATTCGGTCTGTTAGGTAAGTGTAAAGTGCAACCGCTTCCCATGGAATTTCTTTGAAGCGCTCACCATACTTCTCCCTTAGTTCTGGTGCTGCAATGAAGAATTTGTCTGGAGTGTTACCAAATCTATCTGCGAAAGCTTTTGGCAGTTTGCCTTCTTCTGCTAACTGTTTGAAGTAGCTTGCCTTCATTACAGCGGTCAGCGGGGAGCGTCCCATCAAAACTGCCTTCACAAATGGGCCATCTCCGAAGTTGCTCATTGCGATTGCCTTGAAAATCTGTGTTTCATTTATGAAGCCTCCAGCCATAATCAAGTCTGGAACGTATTTACCCTTCTTCTTCAGCAATTGCGCGCACCTTAGAACTATTGCTTCCAAATACACTGTTGGTATGCTCATCTCGTCCATCATTGGAACTGGGCTCATTCCAGTTCCGCCACCAGCCCCGTCAAAGTATACTGCGTCAATTTTTGCTTCTGAAGCTATTTTTAACGTGTATGCCACTGCTGATGGTCTGTAGGCGCCAGTTTTTAGCGTCACATGTTTTGCACCTTGCTCGCGCAACCATTCTATGTCTTCTATCATGTTCTTTTCTTTCGGTATTCCAACGCGGCTATGTCTTTCAAACGACTTGAAGACGCCTTCCTTGAATGCTTGCTGCACAGTTGGGTCCTCTGGGTCTGGAATCACGACGTATCCTCTTTTCTTTAGCATTATCGCCCTTTGCAAGTCTCTTACTCGGACTTCGCCTCCAATTGCCTTCGCTCCTTGTCCCCATTTTCTTTCTATGACATTGACTTCCAGTTTTGAGATGGCGTAGACATCAACTCCTAAACGTTGGTCTTCAACGTTTGTTTGGACTGCTATGTCTCCGTATTTTCCATCCCAGAACTTTCTGAACAAGTCTACTCTACGTTTCAGTTCTTTGGAGTACGTGACTTTACCATTTGTGAATTGTGCTTCGGGGTCCATGCCGCAGACGTTTTCTCCAACTATTATGATGGCGCCTGATAATGCTGTTCCTATGGCTAATCCTTCCCAGTTTAGTCTTGCAACGTCTGTTGAGCCGAAAGCGCCACATAACACTGGTATTTTTAGTGGTATGCCCGCAACAACTGTTTCTGTGCTTGCGTTTGGAAACAGTGCAACGTCAGAGTTTTCCTCTATACCTAAAGCTTCAAAAAGTCCAGCTTGTATGTTGAAGTGTGACCAGTCTAGTCCAAAGTCTTTGAGTGCTCCAGCCGTGCTGTATCCGAATTGTACTGGTTCTGGGTATAGGGCTTCTCTTCCCCTGAAAGCTGAAAGTCCAATCTCGCACATTATTGGGCAATCGCGAATGCATATTGGACACATTCCACTTGTTGGGCTTGTGTCTTTGACGCGTGTGGTTGTTCCAGTTGTTGATTTTCCGTTCAGGTAAGAACTGTTTCTGAATACGCGCTCAGTCATCTTTTTCACCTTTTTACGTTTGTAAATTTCGGTATGAAGGGGTTAATTTTCGTCAACATTTAAACATTATCCTAAAAATCGCGAAAAATGAACATGAATGTACATAAGAACGCAGTAGCTCCTAATCATTAAAGGATATCTATTTGCAAGCCCTTAACAGTGTACTCGCGTCGCTGGTATGTTTGCGGGTTGTATCTTCCACCAGCCTTCTTTACCTGTAGAAAGTTTTTATCGCCTTGCCTTGAAAGGTCAATAACCACCTGTGTTATATGCTCAATTATTGCGCAGAACTCTTTTGGATGCGCATTTTTCGCCATTGTCCAATAAGCAAGAGTTTGATAAGCATATAACGCTGGACACACATGTCCAAAAAACGCTTTTACGACATCCCTTCCCCAATTGTGCTCCATAATTGACAAACTGTTAAAAACAAGCCTAGTTCCTGGAGTTACAAATTCTCTTTCAATTCTTCCGAAGAAATGGTGAAAGCGTTCTGGATCTTTTGAGCTTGGAACTTTCCTAATCCAAGACGGTGCCTTGTCATAAAAATCATTAAATATAAGTTCACCTTGTCCAGCTGCTTCTGAAAAGCAGTCTAAAACTAATAGTTTCTTTTCCCATCCGCTTGGCAGCAATTTGGTCAACGGTTCAAGTTGGAGCATAAGTGCTTGTGGGGGATATATGAAATCTAAATAAATTACCTGTTTTCCTTCCAATAGTCCTTGGCGCATGAACGAATACATGAATTCTCTTGCGAAAGTTCCAGAATCAACTTCCCATAAGACGTTCTCTCCTAGGAGTAATCCGCCTTCGAGGAGTCCGTCTAGGCTTTTTATTCCAGTTGAGTATCGTGCTTGGTTTTCGCTAATCAAGGATTGTGCACCATGTTTAAGAGTGGTGGGCATCATTAAAAATGTTATGTTGCAATTTGGTTGTTTTATTGTCTTGTACATGCGTGTACATGATGGACATAACGTTTCTATAGTTGAACATCACTTTCGTTGGTTTTCGGAAGGTGTGAAAAGATGTTAAACTCGGTAGACCTTTCAGCTCGTGAATTGGGAATGCTTAAGTTAATGGTGGACTTCTTTGCTGAAAAACCAGAGTTGACAGCAAAAATAGAAAGCTACACAACGGCTCACTATGCCTTGCTTACAACGTACTCAGAAAACTTTGGCATACCGATAGAGGATTCCTTAAAAGTCTTTGAAGAGCTACAGAAGAAATTGTTGGACGCTGAATACGTTCACGTGAAAGCGCCAGAACTGATAAAGAAACTTTTGCCTCTGACACGCGAAGAACTTAACATGCTGCGAGTTCTCGTTGACTATTTCTCTGAAAGTCCAAAAATGGCTCCGGCTGGGGCGTTCCTCTCTAGGAAGGAAGACGCTTTGACTGAAACTTACTTGTGGTTTTATGGAAGCAGTGAAGGCAACGGTGAAGTAGCAAAGGAAACCCTCAAGAACTTAGTTGAGAAACTCCAAACAGCCGTGTTTGTCAAAGTTGACACTTTAGCCCCTCTAGCGGTCACGCCAAACCCTTATGAAGCCGCCCTTAAACAGCTAGACGTAGCCGCCGAAAAACTGAATCTCGACCCAGGCATACATGAAATATTGAAGCGCCCAATGCGCACACTTATCGTCAACATTCCAGTAGTCATGGATGATGGCAGCATCCAAGTTTTCACTGGATACCGCGTTCAATACAATGACGCTTTAGGTCCAACAAAGGGCGGCATAAGATACCATCCAGACCTCACCTTGGACGAAGTTACTGCCTTAGCTGCTTGGATGACATGGAAAACAGCCGTGACAGGTTTGCCTCTCGGCGGGGGCAAGGGTGGAATTAGGTGCAATCCCAAGGAAATGTCAAGGGCAGAACTTGAGCGTCTCACAAGGGGATATGTACGTGCCATAGCAAAGTTCATAGGACCTTTCACAGATGTGCCAGCGCCAGACGTTTACACAACCGCTGAAATGATGGCTTGGATAATGGACGAATACAGCGAAATAGTCGGCTATCCCGTTTTTGGCGTGGTTACTGGAAAACCTGTTCATGTGGGTGGCTCTCGTGGGAGAAGCGAAGCCACATCAAGGGGGCTTATGTACACCGTTGTCGAAGCCGCTAAACATCTTGGGATAGACCTCAAAGGCGCAACTGTCGCAGTGCAAGGCTACGGAAACGTCGGCTACCATGCAGCACGTCTACTCCATGAAATCGGATGCAAAATCATTGCAGTTTCAGACTCAAAAGGAGGCGCTTACAACCCAGAAGGCTTAGACCCAGAAAAAGTCTTGATGCACAAGGAGAAAACTGGTTCAGTTGTTGACTATCCTAGCAGCACTTTCATAACAAATGAACAATTGTTAGAATTAGAATGCGACATCCTAGTTCCAGCAGCATTAGAAAACCAAATAACAAAGGAAAACGCGCCAAACATAAAAGCAAAAATCGTTGCAGAAGGTGCTAATGGACCTACAACTCCAGAGGCGGATGAAATTCTGTTCAAAAAAGGCGTTTTTGTAATTCCAGACATTCTCGCCAACTCTGGCGGAGTAATCGTCAGCTACTTTGAGCAAGTGCAGAACCAAATGAACTATTACTGGACTGAAGAAGAAGTTAGAAATAAACTGAAGGAAACAATAACCAAGGCTTTCCAAGATGTGCTTAAAATGTCAAAACAGTACAATGTGAACATGCGCACAGCAGCCTACATGTTAGCCGTTAAAAGAGTAGCAGATGCACTCGTAGCCAGAAAGGGCACAACATTCAGCCCCATCGTGCCACCATTAACGCCAAGTTAACATCCCCCTTTTCTATGTACATTCCACAAATTTTTATGAACATGTTTAAAAGTAACCAATCCAAAAGATAACCCGTGAATCATAATGTCGGTACATCTTCACACAACAATAACCAGAAAAACAGACGAGATTCTTGAAGAACTAGCAAAAACCTATGGCACGAAAAGCCGTGTCCTCGAAAAAGCTGTAGAGACTCTGTTTAGGGTGGACAAGGTTGGCTCTTGCGACGATTGTGCAATCAAAGCAAAAATTAATGAGCAAACTAAACTGAGAGAGGCGCTTGACCTAACATCGATTAGTAGGAAAAGCCTTGACAGCCTATTAGAAGTCGCCCTAGGAAACAAAACAGTTGAAGACTTAATAAAGGAGCAAAAGGCAGAGGCAAAGAACATAATCGAAATATTAAAAAGCTCTGTCGCATGGAAAGCTCCATCAAACTTCAAAGAATTCCTACTGATTTTAGAAGAGATAAAAGGACTTACAAACCTTTTTGACATTCCCTCATACAGCGAAATAGACAGCATAGCCGTACTAAGACCAAGAGTCTTCAAACGTTTACCCGTAATGGTTGCCTTTCAAGTTGCCACAATATTAGAAGGCATAAGCGTGAATTTCGACCTACGAATCATGGGCGAGGACATAGCCATAAAAATGATTCGCCCCGAAATTTACCCATTAAGAAGAAAGGAATTCGGCGAATTTCTGGAACAGCAAATTGAAAAAGAACTTGCAAACGTGACTCCTGGGTTGTTCAAAAACACGTTGATGCTTGTTGGACCAGCATTCATGGGTTGGGCTGAAAAGCATCTGGAAGAACCAGTAACAGAATTGGGCAACTTCATAGAAGATGCAAGAACAGTTCTCGGCATTAGCGAGTTTCCGAGAGAGCCCAAAGATTTCGTGAAGACCATCATTTCTGCTTTTGTCAAGATGAACTGGTTTAGGCAAGTTAAAGTTCTAACAGAGAAAGAGAACACGTTAGAGCTAGTTTTTCAAGCCACAGCCGTATCGACAGCCCGTCTATCCTTAACAGTGCTTTCAATAGTTTTGGCAACACGCGGATGGAAACTTTTACACTACTCAATCGAGCATGCAAATGTAAATATGACAATACAGTACGTAGGCGCAGAAGACCAAAGCATTCTAGACCAGCTGGCAGAACTAAACCTCTTCCAAATAATAGGAAAGCAATTCTTAGATGTTGTCCCAGTTCCACGCGACCTCTTCAACTCCTTTGCAGCAAAAGTATACGAGAGTGATAGACAAAAATTTGAGGAAATATACCGCGCAACAGGAGTCCGCATCTCAAACGCCATCCGCATGCTTGCTAGAAGCGACCCAGAAAAAATCGGTAGTCTTTCTAAAAACTTCATTATTAAAAGCATTAGCGTAACGCAGCCCGACGCTGAAGTGAGGTTTGTTGGTGATGAACATTTCACAATCATTTTTAAACGGATAGACCCTCTTGTAATGAACAGCCAACGCATTTTAATAGAATCGATGTTTAAGGAGTTAGGTTATGAAGTTTCAACAACAACATTCCAGAACCTGCTAAGCTTTAAACTGAAACTTTTGGAAAAACCAGTTCTGGAGCCATTGCCACGGAAAAAGCTAATGCAAACACTCATTGAAGGCATGTCTTGCAACTCCATCGAGGAAGCTTTCGCCATTGAAAAAGAGCAGTTAGATGCACTTTTCCCAGAAGATTACCCGTGGACAATCAAAGATGTTGGTGCAAGGCTTATTGACATGTATCGCGAAATAGGAGTAGAAGTTGAAATAGAATATTTTGAAGGAGGCTTCACCCTAAAATACAAAAGTTGTCCCTACTACAAACTGGTCAAAACCAACCAGAAAACGTGGCTCTGCGGTCTTCGGAAAAAAACACTTGAATACATTATTTCTAGGGTTAGCCACGGCAAAAAGGGGAAAATAAAAATAATAAAATCCCTGCTACAAAACGAGCACCCATGCGAATACGCCATATTCTTGACAGGTTTCCTTGAAAAGGAAGAAAAGATAATCCCAGAAAGCGAATAACTTCTTCTTAAGATTTAAATTTGTGTAGGAATAATTTTTAGGCGCTCTAGGATGGTCGCTGATGAGTTCACAGATAGAAGATTTGATGGATAAAGCGTTACAATACGCGTCTAATATGGGTGCTTATTTTGCTGAGGCAAAAGGAGAAGATACAAAGACGCTTAACATCGAAGCCATAAACAACGAAATAAGGACGGTTTCAGAAATTCGCAACATTGGAATAGGGATTAGGGTTTTCTACGGAAAAAGCAGCGGATTTTCCTTCTCAAACGTTCTTGATGAAGTAAATGTTTTCCGAGCAGTTGACACAGCCATACAAATCGCCAAAGCGTCAACAAAAAAAACGTTGCTCAAATTTAACCTTGCAAGTGCAGCTTCAATCAGCGAGAAGAAAGTAACAAACGTGAATAAACATCCAAAGGCCGTTTCTCTAGATGATAAAAAGGACCTTTGCTTAAGACAGTGCAAAACTGCCATGGAGCGAAGCAAAAGCATAGCCAATGTTACAAGCGGGTTCGGAGAATACCATGGAACAATACACTACGCAAACACTGAAGGAACTAAAGTTTCTTATGAACCTCTACTGGTTGGTTTAAGGGTAGCTTGCGTTGCAAAAAGAGGCGCCAGCATCGCTGACGCAAGGGACGCTCATGGCGGAAGCGTCGGCTTAGACGAGTTTGAGAAGGATGAGCATACCCCAGAAAAAATGGCTGAAAACGCTGCTAACTGGGCGTTAGAAAAACTCAAAGCTAAACCAGCACCCGCAGGAAAATTTGATGCTCTCATAGATCCAAAACTTGCGGGGGTACTTGCACATGAATCCTTTGGGCACTTATCTGAGGCAGATTTTGTAGTCATTGGTGGTTCTCCTCTAACTGGTAGGATTGGTCAGACGCTTGGAACGGAGCACGTTTCAATAATTGATGAGGGCTTGCCTGAAAGTGGCGGTTATAAGATATTTTTTGATGATGAAGGAGTACCTTGCAAGCGCGTTGAAATTCTCAAGAACGGAGTTTTAAAAAGTTATTTACATAGCAGGGTCACGGCGAAAGCGCTGAAAACAGAGCCTACTGGAAACGCGAGAAGCCAAGATTACTCTTTTGAACCAATAGTGAGAATGAGGAACACATACTTTGATGTCGGAAACTGGAAACCCGACGAAGCCCTAAAAGAACTAAAGCAAGGAATATACGCTATAGACACGGCAGGCGGACAAGTTGAAGATACAGGGACTTTCCTGTTTAAGGCTGTAAGAGGATATTGGGTTGAAAACGGCGAGCCTAAATACCCCTTAAAGGATGTAGCACTAACTGGGAATATTCTTGAACTGCTCAAGAACGTTGATGCGGTCTGCAATGACCTACTCGTATCCGCTACTCCATTTGGAGGCTGTGGGAAAATGAATCAGAGAGCTTTTGTTGGCACTGGCGGACCACATATTCTCGTAAAAAATGTTTTGTTTGGAGGTGCTGTGTAGTCTTGAGCGAACATGAACTGCTGGAAATAGGCAAAAAGGCTTCAAGCTATGCTCAAAAATTGGGGACAGACGAAGCGGAAATTTTCCTTTACTTTGAGAAACAGTTAGCTGTTCAGTTTGTTGGCGGAATATTTGCCTCGAGAAGCGGCGCCCTAAGAGGATTTAAAGGAACACTTGTGCGAATCGCAGAACCTTGGATAAAAAAGAAGGGGATACCAAAAATAACTGGTGGAATTAAAGCTGGCGTCGGAGTTAGGGCTGTCGTTAATAATGCAATGGGCTTTTCCAGTGTGTCAAGCATTGAAGAGAAAAAAGTTTTAGGAGCAGTTGAGGAAGCTACAAAAATAGCGAAAATTAGGCCGCCAGACCCAAACTGGGTATCCTTGCCCGAAATGAAGAAGCCACATGGAGAAGGCGGAATTTTTGATAAGAGAATAGCTGATGTGGGCGTTGAGAAACTTTTAGAATTGTGTGTTGATGGTTGCGTAGCCATGGGAGACTTTGATAAACGAATAACTCAAGCTATGGGTTCCATCTCCACAAATTCCATTACAAGGGTTATAGTTAACACGAATGGCGTAGAAGCTTCTGATAATGGCACCGCTTTTATAGCCTATTTCTATGCCAAAGCTAAATCTGGCACAGAAGTGTCAAGTGGCGACTTCTTAATGTCCAGATCTTACACAGAGAACTTAAGACCCATCGCACTTAATGCTTCAAAAAGGACTGTTGAAAATTTTGGGAAGAAACCGTTGCCTCAAAAGTACGTCGGTCCGGTTGTTTTCGAAAACCAAAGTTGGAACGAGCTTTTCTCTGCAATCTTCACTTTTGGAATTTCAGCCTTCAATGTTCAAGAAAACCGTTCAATCTATAAAGGCAAACTGAAAAGTCAAGTAGCAAACGACGCAATCACCATAGTCGATGATGGAACACTGCCAGACGGCTTTGGCACAAGCAAGTTCGACGATGAAGGGGTTCCAAAACAGAAAACCCCAGTTATCGAAAAAGGCGTATTGACCAGTTTTCTGTATGATAATTACACTGCGAAGCGTGAAAAAATAGAAAGTACGGGAAATGCCAGCAGAATGGGACGTGTAACTGCTGCTTACGCTAATCAGCCAGCCATAAGTCCCTCAAACCTCATATTGCAGCCTAATAAAGGCGGTTTGCAAGACCTAATAAGGGAACTAAAAGAGGGCGTGCTGGTGAAGGGTTCACTTATTGGCGCTTTTCACTCAAACGTGGTGACTGGTGATTTCTCGGTAACTGCTGATAATGCATTCAAAATTGAGAATGGAGAAATCGCGTTTCCAATCAAGCCCTGCACTGTGGCTGGGAACTTGTATGAGGCGTTAAATAACGTTATTACCGTTGGAAGCGACTTGAAAACCTTTGGAAACTCAATGTGTCCATCACTAATCATCGACAAAATCGTGATATCCACGTAAATGCTTTCCTTTGATAGGTTTATTAACAGTTTCATTAAATATGTTTGAAGAGGAGTGGAAACTTTGAGTTTTGAAATGTGGGCTGAAAAATATAGACCAAAAACGCTGGATGAAATGGTTAACCAGAAGGAGATAGTTGAGCGACTCAAGAGTTTCGTTAAATCCAAAAATGTGCCGCATTGCATCTTCGCTGGGCCGCCTGGAACTGGAAAGACTACTGCTGCGCTTTGTTTGGCTAGGGACTTGTATGGCGATGCCTATCGCGAGCATATTATGGAGTTGAATGCAAGCGACGAGAGAGGCATAGATGTTGTTAGGGAAACAGTCAAAACGTTTGCTCGTGTAAGGTCTATTGGTGAAATTCCCTTTAAGCTTATGATTTTGGACGAAGCGGATAACATGACTGCTGATGCGCAGCAAGCTTTAAGGCGGACTATGGAACGGTATACTGAAACATGCCGTTTCATTTTATGCGCTAACTACAGCGGAAAAATAATTGAACCCATCCAGTCGCGTTGCGCTCCGTTTCGGTTCACGTTTTTACCAAGAGAAGAGCATGACAAATACCTTAAGTACATAGCTGAAAAAGAGGGCGTCAAGCTTTTGAAGGACGGGTTAGATGCAATCTTTGAGGTCTGCGGTGGCGATTTGCGAAAGGCGATAAACACGCTTCAAGCTGCCGCTTCGCTGAATAGGCCTGTGGACGCGAAGGTTGTTTATTCTATTGCTGGTAGGGCTCATCCAGCGGATGTGCAGAAGATGATAGAAACTGCGATTAATGGCAACTTTTTGGAAGCCAGAAAACAGTTGCGTGACATGATTCAGAAGTATGGCGTGGCTGGAAGCGACATAATTAGGCAGATTCACACTGAAATTTTTAGGGCGAATATTCCAGAGCCGTGGAAGATAAAGTTGGCTGACATTGTCGGCGATATAGATTATAGGCTTGTTGAGGGCGCAGACGAGGAGGTTCAGCTAAGCGCCTTGTTAGCGAGGCTTGTGGAGGCTGGCTACGAAATTAAAAAGGCAAGTTAGGTGCAAAACGTTTGTACGCCGCTTGGACTGTTAAGCACAAGCCAAAATCCCTAGATGAAATTATTGGAAACAAAGAGGCTATTCAAACGTTCGTCGAATGGATAAAATCTTGGGACAAGGGAACGCCAAAAAAGCGTGCAGCCTTCATCTTTGGTCCTCCTGGTGTTGGGAAAACTGTTACTGTTGAGGCTCTTGCGGCTGACTTTAAAATGGAGCTTGTTGAGAAAAACGCAAGCGATTATAGGACTGAGGAGGCGATTAACCGTTTTGCTGGTTTGGCTTCGCAGTATGGCTCGCTTTTCGGTGGTAGAAGAATAATACTTTTGGATGAGCTTGACGGGCTTACTGGAACAGCTGATAAGGGCGGTGTTAAAGCGATAACGGACATTGTTAAAGTTGCCCAGTGCCCAATAGTTCTGATTGCAAATAACGCTTATGACCCAAGATTTGCTAACCTCCGTAACTACTGCTTGCTAATAGAGTTTAAGAAGCCGCCAGCAAGCGAAGTCGTGAAGCATTTGAAACGTATATGTCTCCGCGAGGGGATACAAGCTGATGAGGATGCTTTAAAGTTTATTGCCCAGCGCTCAAGTGGTGATGTTCGCTCAGCGGTTAATGATCTTCAAGCTTTGGCTCAAGGTAGGAAGAGGCTAACGTATGAGGATGTTTCTTGGCTTGGTTATAGGGATAGGCAAGACACGATTTTTAATGTTTTGCGGATGATAATTTATGCGCGCACATGCAACAGTGCAAAGCAAGCGGTTGACATGGCTGACGTTGACATTGACATGCTTTTCGAGTGGATTTATGAGAACGTTCCAGCGCATTTAACTAACCCTCATGATTTGGCGAGGGCTATGGACGCGCTTTCGATGGCAGATGTTTATAGGGGTAGAATTCGCTCCACGCAAGATTGGAGTTTAACTCGCTACGTTATTGATTACATGACTGCTGGAGTTGCAATGGCTAGGCAGAACACGAAGACTCATGGGTTCGTTCCATTCAAGTTTCCAACGCGCATACAAATGTTGTCTAGGTCTAAGGCTGAGCGTGCAATTCAACTGAGCATAGGGCAAAAAATCAAGCGTAAATGCCACATATCCGCCAACAGGGCGTCAAAAGAAATCCTCCCATACCTTAGGATAATATTTAAGAATAATGTTGATGTGGCTGCTGGGCTTGCGAAATGGCTTGACTTGGACTTGGAAATGATTGAGTATTTGGCGGAGGACAAGAAAAAGGCGGATGCCATCGCCAAACTTGTAGGTTAGCTAGAAAAAGAAGGTGGAAAATTGGGACGTTTCAGTTTTATGTTGATTGTTGTGTTAGTGAAGTTGTTTTTGGTTTTTTAGAGGGGATAATAAGTGCCACTGCCGCCAAAATTAGTGCTATTATGCCGAGTCCTAAACCGCCTAGCGCAAACATGGGTGTTGTGGTGTCGACTGCTTGAGCCGTTAGTGTTATTGTTGTGCTTTCGGCTGCGGTGTTTTGTGTGTCGCCAGTCCAGCTTGCTTTTACTTGCCATATGCCAGCGGTATCAAGTTTAATTGTGTCCGTGAATGTTCCAGTGCTTGTTGATTGAACGGTTTTTGTTGTGGTTGTGCCGTTTGGCATTGTGTATGTGAGGGTTATGTTCGCGGTTTGCCCGGGCGTCAGCGCTCCGTCTATTGTTATGTTTTCGCCTACGTTGACTGTTAACTGCGATGCGGTTACTGCTAATGTGCTTTGTATTTTTGTTACTGTTAACGGTGTTGGTGCGCTTTCAGCTGCTTTGTATGTGTCGTCGCCGCTCCAGCTTGCTGTTACTTGCCATTGTCCAACTTGGTCTGCCGTGAATGTGTCGGTGAAAACTCCAGCTTGGTTTGAGTAAACAGTTTTTGTGGTTATTGAACTGTCTGGCTTTGTGTATTTGATGGTTATTGCCGCTGTTTTGGCTGGATAAAGTGTGCCGCTTACGCTTACGCTGTCTCCGACTGTTGCTGTGTAGCTTGAAAGCGTTAGGGCTATTAGACTTGAAGCCTTTTCAACCGTTAATGTGGTTGTTGCGGCTGCAGCCTCATGTTCATAGTCGCCTTTCCAGCTTACACGGATTATGTAGTTTCCAGCTGCCGGCGGGGTCCACGTAAAGGTGTATTCTCCATTTTCATTCGTTACAACCTTGCCTATCGTTACCAGAAGTGGTAAGGGTTCACGTGAAAATTCTATTGTCACTTCAGCATTTGGTATTGGCGTGTCGCCTGTTTCATTTGTCACTTTGCCGCTTATTGTAACTTGACTACCTATAACAATGCTTGACGGACTTACATTCACGGTTATCGAACTGGCGACTTTACTTACGCTCCATATACCGAGATTTGCGCTGGGAAGCGTCATCAAACCTGCAGTGTACCCAGCTGTCAATATTTCGACTTTTCCGTCGTCGTCTACGTCGCTTGTTGTGATATCTTGGATTGAAGATACGCTTGTCCAATCCCTGTGCTCCTTTGTGATTAACGTTCCGTTTTCCCAAGCAAGTATTCGAATATACGCTTGTGTCCAAAATATTAGAAAAGCGTCTATTCCTAGTATTATTTCGTTTTTGCCATCAGCGTCAATGTCGCTTACTGCAAGTTTTGTTGCAAATGTTGGGATTGGCGGTTCCACTAAGCCTTCTTCTATGCTAAGTTTTAATGTCAAAACATCCTTGTTCCAAGTCCACACTCTAAGCTGGACATTTATGGTCTCGCTGGTAAAGCAGTATCCGCTTGTTATGATTTCTGGTATTCCATCTAGGTCTATGTCGCTAACTGCAACATCGGTGATGTATGTGTCGCTGTAAGTGTACCATTCTGAACTTGCTTCCCATTTTAGCGTCGAACCATCCCATGTGCATATGCGTATTATGGAGCATCTGCGGTTTATGTTTGTGTTGTAATAATCGCCAACTATGACTATTTCCAATTCTCCATCATTGTCCACGTCGCTTATGGATACTGCGCGCCAGATGTTCTCTCCTTGAGTGATGATTTTGGTAAAACTTTTTTCAAGCGTTAAGACGCCGCTATCATTCACGCTCCATATGGTTAAGACTCCGTGAAAACCAGTTACACTATCACTTGTCATGTTTACTTTGCCAACAGCGACTATTTCAGTGACATCATCTTTATCTATGTCGCCGACGGCTACGTCCAAAAATTCTGCCTTTTTAGTGTGATCACCTGGCCATACTGCAAAATGTTTTGTGGTGAATGTTGAACCGTTCCAGTTGCTTATGAATAAAGCTCCTTGTTCTTGAAAAGCTATTTTGAGTGGGAAAAGCGATATTATAAACAAGAAGTTCCCTCGCCCAGCAGTGATGATTTCTGTGTCTGTTTCATTGTCAATATTGCTTAATGCCACGGAGTTAAGGCGTGTATTGTTTGAAAGTGTCTCATCTGTGCTGAGATGTTTTTTATATTCAGAGGTTAAAGTTGAACCGTTCCAATTCCAAATATCTAATTCACCATCATAAGCACTTGCTGTTGAATTATAGAAGTATCCCGCGGTAACTATTTCCTTTACGCCATCATCATCGATATCTCCTGCAGCAACAGCGTTTGAATAATTATTGTCACCAGTTGTCCATGAATAGCTTGTTTCCAACTCAAGTCCACCTGTTGCATATGCCAAATTTGGCATAAAAGCCGTAAGCAGTGTTGCGGCAATCAAAAGTCCCACAAGCTTTTTGCTTAATTTCTCTTTCATATTTTTCCGTCCTTTTACAAACGACTCAATATTTTTTGACACAGTAATATTTAACAATATCGAGTCAGAAAAGTGTTTGAAGTCTGAATTTTAATGGATTTTGCTGCCTTCAGCTATATCCTTTTCTGGATGGAGCACTACCACGTTGCCCTTTTCGTCTTCTGCAGCTAAAATCATGCACTGCGACTCCACGCCCATAAACTTCCTTCTTTGAAGGTTCAGTATGAAAGCGCATTTCTTGCCCACTAGGTCTTGGGGCTTGTACCATTGAAGTAAGCCGGCAACTGCTTGCCGCTTTTCTGTTCCAAAATCCACAACCATCCTAATTAAGTTCCGTGAACCTGGAATTTGGTTTGCCTCCAAAATTTTTCCAATGCGCATGTCCAGTTTTTGGAATTCCTCAAACGATATCTCCACTTTGTTCACCGTCCTTTCTCACACTTTTCAATGGTGTTGGCTATTAAGTTTTGCGACTTTCCTTTTGCGTTTCAGCTTTTCCACGGTTTTTGCCACGCCGTTCCAGCCCTCAGTTGCCTTTGAATGGATTATTTCAAAAGCTTCCTTTGATGTTAGTCCCGTTAATTCTTCTCCAGTGGCTTTTCTCGCTAGGTAAGCTGCGGCGTTTAGCACTTCTCCGTTTAACCGTGAATCGATTAAATCTGCTAGGTGGCAGATTAAAGCCTCTATAGTGTGCGGTCTAATTGGTCCGTATTCGCCGTGGTGGGCTGAAACTACGTGAACCACTTCTATTGGAAACTTTCTTCGGACAAGTTCGGCGATTACCATTGATAAGTGGTCCATGTAATCCGCTAAGCTTGTCGTCGCGTAGCTTCCATTTTCCTTCATCACATATGTTAAAGGCTTTAAAATGTCGTGAAGTAGCACTCCAGCCAATACGAAGTCGCGGTTTACTTTTCCATGGTAAACTTTTTCTACGCAGTTGCATATCGTGAGCGCTATTTTGGCTGTTGAAACGACATGTTCAACGTAGCCTCCAGCATAACAGTGATGGTGTGACAAACCAGCGGGTGAAATATCAAGGGATATGCCTGAATAAGTTTTTCCGCCAACTTCAAATGTTGGATTTTCCAGAAATTCGACAACCTTTTTCCGCAGCTTTTCATCGTGAATCTTGTTGGCTACTGCCATAATCTTTGGGTTAAGCAAGCCTTCTCACTTGCCACTTGTTAAGAGCCGCTGCGCATATTGATTTTTCGTTTTTCCGCGGTTGCTGCTTCATGTGCCCTCAAAATTGGCTCTGGAATTCTGTTTGTCACTGTGCAGTGCTGAACAATTTTAACGGCAGTTTCCAGCGAAACCATATGTCCCACACTCACGTAAACAGGTTTACACCCGCTCTTCGTTGTCACTGCAGCACCGATAATTTTGCCGTCGTGTTTAAGAAAGGTGATGGGTTCTCCATGAGCATGTTCTTCTTCTCCGCACAATCTGCCTTTTGCCACACCGATTGTTGGTTTTCCCAAAACTAATCCCAAGTGGCTTGCAAATCCACAGCGGTAGGGATGAGCAAAGCCATGTCCGTCAACAAGGAAAACGTCGGGCTGAATTTGCAACTTTTTTATGCATGAGACTGCTGGCGGAACTTCTCTAAATGACAAGAGCGTTGGCATATATGGAAAACGCGTCTCACAAACGGCAGTTTTACATTCTAAAAGCCTAAGCGTGTCATAATCCAAAACTGCAACGGCGCCTATTGACAAATTTTTCGCATATGCCACGTCAACGCCAGCAACATAACGTATTTTCTTCGGCAACTTATCCTCGAAAACTATCTTTTTTGATAGACGAATCTGGGTTTCATGAGCCTTCCAGACAGAAAAATTCTTAGGCACTCCACTCATGACTCACTTTTTCCTTAAATGGCGCTCTAAACCCTTAAGGTACTTTTCTAATGTGCTTCTCCTAACCTCTTGGGTTACATCGCCCCGTGTAACCTCAATTATTTTCCTTGCAGTATCGCATTTTCTCCGCAAGCCTGGAACAAGCATGTACGCTTCGTTCATTGCCATAAGCTCAATGTAGATTTCATCCATTACATTTAGGCATTTTTCGCTTTTTTGTACGTCGCCTTCTCGCAATGCATCAAGTGCCAAACGCCTATACTCTCCTATAACGTCTGCTAGTCCCAGAACATAGTCTACGGAGGGCACGCCGATTTCTTTCGGTGTTACAAAGCGTTCTTCTTCTACTAGTTTGAGAAATATGTTTGCTTCGGAATATTCTTGAAGCGCCGCGTCATATAGCCCACTATAAATTATGTCTGGGTGGTCGGCGCAAGCAGTTTTAAGCTCTGAAATGGTTTCCTTTGCCTTTTTAATGAGTTTTTTCGCTTCTTTTAATCTTTTTTGATGTATTAGAAGTATTGCCTGTTTCGAAAGGCTTGTTGCCTTTCGCATGTTGTTCTGGGCGTTTTCTCGAATTTTCTCCTTCTCCTTCAGTTCTTTACGTATTTCCTCTAAAACGGTCTTTAATGAACTCATCTGCTTTTCGCCTTGCCTATACCTAGAATCGTTTGTGCTTATATTTTTCGTGATTAAAAATAGGAAATGGGGATAAAAACACTAAACGATGGAAAAACGCGCTTATTGCTTTTGCGGCAGCGGCTCCTTCCAGCGTTCTATGATGAGTTTTTCTTCTCCGCCAACTTTGAAGCTTACTTTCACGAATACGGAGTCTGCGCCTTTAAATGGAAACATGCTGTCCTCTGCCAAGTCTTTCGGTATGTAAATTAAGTATTTTCCATCCTTCCTTCTGAACAGTCTACCTCTTCCTTCGCTAACCATTGTTCCACCCCAATTCAATTTATAGTTTAAAGCGGTAATAAAAGCGCTTTATATAAGGTTTATTCTCATTTGATTCAAGAAAAATTGTTTACAGTAAAATAATGCTAGAAAAACTGAATTATTTGCTAGAGGCGTCGGCAACTACTCAAATCTGATGACACGCTGCACTTTACCCAGCAATACAACTCTGCTTTCTGGCGCCTCATCCAAAACATTATAGCCCGTTTCCTCCGCAATCTTGTATGCAAAATCGCGAATTTCCTCGTGGCTTGGCATGTTTTCAAATCCTAAACGCAAACGCGAGAATCCAACATGCATGTACGCTTTTGGCTCCACGTAAGTTGGACTTGCTCTTTCAATAAGCTTCGCATAGCCCTCAACGTTTCTCATGTTCAAATCCCTAACAGAAGTTATCCTAATAACCGTTGGACATTTAAAGCTGGACAAAAGCTCCAAGGTTTCGTTAAGCTTTTTCCAAGCATCTGGAATCTGTGGACGGCAAACTTTCTTGAAGGTTTCTTCGTCTGGAGCGCAGACGGAAATGTAAAGCTGTGTCGGCTCCTCTTCAAGTTTCGCTAAAACTTGGGGCAAAGTTCCATTAGAAACCAAGAATGTTGTAAAACCCTTTTTATGAAACGCTTTAATCAAATCGCTTATGTGCCCATACAATGTTGGCTCGCCAGTTAAACTTATGGCGGCATGTCGTGGGTGGGAGGCTTCCACAAATTTTTGTTTATTCGCTTTCGGGTTGCCCTTGTATCCGCTTAAAATTTTAAGTTGCGCTTTGATGCTTTCTTCTACTATAAATTCTGGCGGGTCCCATTCTGGCAGTTTTGTTTCGTCCCATTGGATTTTCAAGTCGCCGCTTTGTGCCCTCCAGCAGAATAGGCATTGTTGGGTGCAGTAGAAGAGCGCTGGTGTCATTTGTATGCACTGATGCGTCTTTATGCCGTAAAACTTCTGTTTGTAGCATGGTCTATTGTTGATTAAGGTTTCATAAAACCATCTGCACCTTTTCACGGCTGAATGTTTACCTATGCTGTGGTACTTCTGCCTTTTCAATGCTTGTATGAGCGGTTGTGGAGCTGTGCTTTCCAAGGTTTCTCACTCACGATATAGTAGCGTAAAAACGCGCCCTAATAAAACAGTTTCACTCATCAAAGCAGTATTCCAGCTTTTGGAATTCAGCGCAGAATTTAGTGACATCCTTTTTAACATTTTCAGGTTTTTCCTCGTCAACAAGCACGCGTTTTATTAGTTCAGCTATTCTATGCATTTCAGCCTCTTTCATTCCGCGCCTCGTAACCTCGCAAGTGCCGACTCTTATAACGCAGTCAACGATTATGTTTGCGCGTTGAAGTTTCTCCGCCTTTACCCGTCCCTTCTCGTAATCACCATAATCCAGCAAAACCTGATGTGACTTCGTAAAGCCTAAATGTTCACATGCAACTGGCAGTCCATAATCATGCAAGGCTTTCGCCAACGTTTGCGCATTTCGCACAACTTGGCGCGCGTAGGCTTCGCCGAACTTTTTTATTTCAGCCAGAGCGAGAGTTAATGCCGCAATTCGATTCCAATGTGCATTGTCAACAAAGGCTGGATAAATTTTCGTCTTAAGGATTTCCCCGTGTTCCTTGTCTGCTAAGATTATTCCGCCTTGCGGTCCGAAAAATGTTTTGTGTGTTGAACCGAAAAGTGCATGTGCGCCTTCTCTTAATGGGTCTTGGAATCGTCCTCCAGCAATTAACCCCAAGACATGTGAACCGTCAAACCCAACAACTGCGCCGTTTTCCTTGGCAACTTTAGCCAACTCCTTAACTGGCTGTGGAAAAACAATTATGCTTGCGCCGAAAACAACAATTTTTGGCTTTACGCGTTTAATTGTTTCTTTCGCCTCTTCCACTTTAACGCTCATGTTTCGTCTGGAAAAGGGCAAGGGCTCCACGTTTAGCCTTAGTAGTCCAGCCAGTCCATCCTTCCACATTCCAGGGTATCCGCCGTCGTTTGGGGACAGGCACATGAGCGTATCATTTGGTTCTGTGAAGTTGGCTACGACTATTAGGTCTGCGATATGCCCAGAGAGTGGGCGTAAATCGGCAATTTCCGCTTTAAAAACTTCTTTTGCAAGTTTTTCTCCGTACGCTTCAATCTCGTCCAAAAAGCGTGTTCCCATGTAAAAGCGGTCTCTTGCCGTATAGCGGTTTCCGAATTCTGAGGATAGAAGCTTTCTAACGGATGGACTCATCACGTTTTCTGAAGGAATAAGGTTTAGGCATTGTTTTCCACGCCATTCCTCGTGCTGTTTAACTGGGGCGAGAATTTCCTCAATCATTCCAAATCACCGCAAACGTACAAACATTGCCACGCGTGCAAATTTGCTTTTCTGTTTCTGCCAAATTTTCTGGACATGCCTTCAGCTTAGGCTTTAACTATATGCGGTATAGGTTTTTAGCCATGTTATTGAAAGTAAAGTTAAAATGCTCCCTAGTATTAGAAGTGTTCACATCGCGCATACATTTCAGAGGGAACATGCTTGAAAACA
The DNA here is from genome assembly GCA_049700035.1 of Candidatus Bathyarchaeales archaeon. GTDB lineage: Archaea > Thermoproteota > Bathyarchaeia > Bathyarchaeales > Bathycorpusculaceae > JAVZLQ01. The sequence goes on along the minus strand of JBNAWC010000002.1, from coordinate 13,488 downwards.
ACCGCGCCAAACAAAATCAAGTCAACCTTGCTATTTGCACTTCTATTATCATCAATAATGTTTACATTTTCGTTTTTGCCTCTGGCAAAAGCTGAAACAAAAATAGCCTCTATAAATCCCACTTCTGGATATGTTGGAACAAACGTCACATTAACGGCAAACGTGAGCAATCTGGGCACATACAGAATACTGTTTGACGAGACTGAAATTTTAAGCGGAGAAGCCACAGAAAACAACATAACAGTAAACTTTATCATTCCACATGCGCCGCACGGAAACCACAACATAACCCTAGTTGACGCGATGGGCGAGAACGACATCAAAACCTTTACCATTTTAACTTTTCAGTCGCTTGAGCCTCAAGTTCCAGAGCCTCCAGCGCAACTCCAAGAAGGCGCAAACTTGGTAATCACGGTTAATGTTACTGGAGGTGTGGCTAATTACGCTTATCCAAAAATTAAGGTTCAAACTCCACGCGGAGACTTGAACTATACTCTGCGAAACGACATTAACATCATAACTGACGCTTTTGGAGATTGTCTCCTTAACGTCACGTATCCAGATGATTTCGTTGAAGGCGCAAATACAAACTATACTGGTTACTATAAAATATTTTTCAATGAAACCGTTGCAGAGTTTTTTGTTGGCATTACGAATGCAAGCGTTTACCATAGGGGAGATATCGTAAACATTAAGGCAGTTAACTATCCAATCAACGAGAACGTTAACATCACAATAAAATTTGGAAACGAAACAATACATACTGAACTTTATAATGCCACTGATGGCGCAGTGAACTATGATTGGCTTATCCCAAATACCATGCTTTTGAGCAACGCAACCCACACTTACAATGTAACCATAACGCCTGTTCCAACAGCCAAAAACCTCACAGACACGCAGATATTTGATATTCCAGGCTTTAACACGACGGTCTATACGCTTAACCTTGCGGGAAAAGGTGTCTCTGATGTCTTGTTAAATGTGCATGATGTATATGCAAATACAAACTATACAAGCCGTAGTGGAAGCGGCGGATACGCCAACTTCATGCTTGAGATAGGCGATTACACGGCTGAAGCCTATTTCAAGGATGTGAAGGTTGGAGAGGGTTTCTCGTTCAGCGTCACAAGAGAGGCTTTGTTAAACTTTTCCTTCACCTGCAACATAACAGGCCTAAACATAATAGTTGTGAACGAACTTGGCGTGCGCATCCCGCAAGTGAATTTGACACTCGCTTATAATTATACTACAAATTATGGCACGCCAGAAAACAGAACAGCCACAGAATATAATCAAACAGACATTAATGGGCTGGCTGTTTTTCCATTGGTGCTCACCAATGTGACATGCGTAGTGAACGCTTCACTTTATGGAATAGTCTTTAACGTTGGCAACAACACCATTTATGATTTACCAGCCGCTGAATACGTTAACGTCACGGTCCTTTATCCAACGAGAAGGCTTAACGTTCAAGTTTTGGACGCAAACAACCAGCCAATACCATCGGCAACGTTGAAGGCTCAGGAATTAACTGTTGGATTGTTTGTTGACGGAGAAGCGGTGAACGGAAACATTACTTTAAACTGCTATTTCGGAAGATACTCAGTCAAAGTCTTCTTCGGCGATATACTCTTAAACGAAACAGTTTTCGACCTAACTTCAAGCGACGCTGAATTCAACGTGACAGTGAAATGTCAGCTTTACGGCTTAAACATCGCAGTTAGAGTCGTAGACTACTTTGGTCAGCCAATATCCGGCGCCAACGTAATATTGCATAGTGGTTCACTTCAAGATGCTAAACAAACAGATTCAGGCGGCACAGCCGCGTTTCCAAGTGTTATTGGAGGAGAAATGCAACTAGAAGTCTACATGCCAGGGCATTCTGAGCCATGCGTCATCAAGAGTTTTAACGTTGTTGGTTCAACTGTGCTTACCGTTAAGGTTGATAGATATGTTGTCTTGGCTGGCTTTCTTGTTGAAACTGGCACTTTGGCTGCTGCGATAGTTGTTGCTGTGCCAGCCATTTTAATAATAATCTTAGAAGTTTATAGGAGAAGACGTTCAAAGCGTCAAGAGGTTAAAGAGGAGCATAAATAAAGAGTGATGTGGAAAAAAGTTTAATATTCCCTCTTTGTAAAGATATTTTAGAGAACTGTTGATGCGAGAGTTTTGAAAATAACAAAGGGTTGTGCGTGTGTTGGCGCAGGGAAAAACTTGTTCTCCAACATGTCAAGCCTTCAAGTGCACTCAGAATGCTGCGGTCTATAGACGTGATGGCGTTTGGTGTAGGTGGACTGAAGAGGCGTGCGATGTTGCAAACTGTAAATACGCTATTTGCGTGAGGAGGCGCCTACTCCCAAGAGGGATATGCGGTGAAACTGTGAAGAGGAAAACTGTTGAGAAACCGCCCGAGGAAGTTGTTGGACCTGCAATAAAGCTTCGCGGTAGAGCGCTTCGTAAAATTGGTGAAAAAGAAATCTTTTAGCGCATTTGTTAGACTGTTCACTTTCTCTTTTTATTTTGCTTGAATTCGCTTAACGACAGGCGGTTTTATCTTCTTTAAAATTCTGTAGCCGCAAGTTGTGCACTTTATTTCTCCGCCGCGGAGTTCCAACTCTTCAGATGAAACTTTTGCTCCACACCTCACGCACTCGTATACGATTCCAGTTTTAGCCATAATTACCCCTTTACCAGAAGAAGACGCTGTGCTTTTAAATGTTTCCAAACACAACCTAACCCAATGAAGGATGAAACGCCTTGAGGAAACGCTTGAAAAGCGCATTTTCAACGCTGCTTTCTAAAAGCGAACTGGCACACTTGTATAGTTCCTACGATATTGTCGGAGATATAGCAATAATACGCCTAACGCCGCACTCAAAAAAGCATATCGAAGTTATTGCAAAAACGCTTATGGGCATACATAAGAATGTAAGGACAGTTCTGGCGCAAACAGGTCCAGTTACTGGAGAATTTAGACTTCGCACATTGGAGTATATTGCTGGAGAAAATAAAACAAGCGCCTTTCATAAAGAGTTTGGATGTATCTTTCATGTTGATGTTCAAAGATGCTACTTTTCTCCGAGGCTTTTTTACGAGAGAATGCGTATTGCAAAAAATGTAGGAAGTGGAGAAACAGTTGTAAACATGTTTGCTGGCGTCGGCTGCTTCTCAATTGTTATTGCCAAGCATTCTGACGTTTCGAAGGTGTATTCGGTTGACATTAATCCTGTGGCGGTTGATTATATGAAGGAGAACGTGAGGCTAAACAGAGTTTATGGCAAAGTTATACCTCTACTTGGAGACGCAAAGGAAATAATCAAAGATAGGCTTTGTCGTGTTGCCGACCGCGTTTTGATGCCCCTTCCAGAAAAAGCCTTTGAATATTTGCCCTACGCTTTATTGGCGCTTAAGGAAGGTGGCGGATGGATACACTATTACGATTTTGAGCATGTGAACAAAAATGAGGATGCCGTCGAAAAAGTCAAGTTAAAAGTCGCCAACAAACTAACTCAACTGGAAGTTAATTTTGAGATTCCGTTTGGGCGCATCGTGAGGGCTACGGGTCCAAACTGGCATCAAGTTGTTTTGGACATTAAAGTGAACTCTTAAAATTTTAAAGCTGGCATAAAGGGTTTTATAGTTTAAATTGAAATACTTTGGAGATGATGCGGCATGAAACGGAAGCTGATGGAAATCCTTGCGTGTCCCATTGATAAATACTACCCGCTAGAGCTTCATGTATTTGAAGAGAAAGACGAGATTGTTGAAGGCTTGATTGTTTGTCCAAAATGTTTAAGGTGGTATCCCATACGCGATGAAATTCCAGAGATGCTGCCCGATGAACTGCGAAAAGAAAACGAGGATTTGCCCTTCCTAAAAAAGTGGAAAGAGAAAGTTCCAGAAAAAATTTTGCTTGAAGGCAAACCATTTAATTTAAAGGGCAAAGCCTAAGGAAAATGAGGTTCCATAAACTTGAAATCTAGAGGGGGGTACCCGTTTTAGCAGTTCGAAACCACCAAACCAACATGGGTTCTCCTTATTTGACGTTCAACAGTTTACTTTTAACTTTATCACTTTACCTTTAGCCGAAGATTTTAACGCGGCTTCAGCTATTTCCAATGCTTTTAAGCCGTCCATGCCAGTTATGAGCGGTTTTTCCTTGCCTAAAATGCATCTTGCAAAGTGTTGCAGTTCAAGTTTTAGCGGTTCTTGCCATGCGAGTCGCGGCTGCACTGTCTCCTTTGCGCTTTCCACTGTTAGCTCTTGCGTTATATAATCAAGTTTCATTATGGCTGCGCTTCCAGTAACAGTTAATATTCGCGTTTTGTAAGGCGTAAGCCAATTTGACTCTATAAAGGCGCTCTTTCCTTCCTCAAAAGTCAACATTATCTGCGCATAATCCTCAAATTTTCTGTGCCTCATGCTTCCAGTTTTCGCAAAAACAGCTACTGGTTCACCTCCAAAAAGATAACGCATCACATCTATATCATGAATTGCCGTATCCTTAACAACTCCGACATCTCCAATCCTTTCAGGCCATTCAGAAACACGCTTTGCCGTGGCACACACAAGTTCTCCAATCGTTTTTTCTTTTATGGCTTTTTTAATGTGCTGGATTCCTGGGATGAAGCGCATCAAAAAACCAACGGTGATGTGCAAGTTCTCTTTTTCTGCGGCCTCAAGTAGTTTTTTTGCTTGTTTAACGTTTGTTGCCATGGGCTTTTCTATTAGGACATGTTTTCCAGCTTTTATGGCTTTCATTGCTTCTTTTGCTAGGCTGGTTGACCATGTGCATATGCTCACGGCTTCTATTTCCTCTTTTTTCAGCATTCTTTCAGTTTTCGTGTATGGTTTTACTCCAAACTGTTTTGCTATGGCTTTTGCTCTTTCCGAATTAATGTCGCAGACGGCTAACAACTCTGTTTCAGCCAGTTCCTTGTAAACTCGCGCGTGGTTTCTTCCCCAAAAGCCCGTGCCTATAACTGCCACTCCAACTTTTTTCATTTTGTCCACACCCCTCTTCCCAAACCACGATATATGAACCCTTCTTTTTCAACCTCTAATGGTTCCATTGTTCCCTCTAAATCCACAATGGCGGCTGGCATTTTCATGATAACCTTCATTTCTTTGAGGTTTAAACGCCTAAACGCGTCATGTCCAGTCAGTATTACAGCGCAGTCCGCTCCCTCCAAGGCATCAACCAAACTTTTTCTTAAATTTGAAATTTCGCTTACCTCTTCAACAGTGACGTATGGGTCGTAAACGCTTGGTCTCGCGCCTGCAGCGTTCAAAATCCTAATCAGTTCTGTTGCCGCATTTTTAGGAGGTGTTTTCGTGTTTCTTGAACGTGTTATTCCCAAAATGGCAATTCTTGCTCTGCGCATGGTCTTTGAACAGCTTTTTAAGGCATCTCTAATCAGGTTTGCCGCATGCTTAGCTATTGCTAGGTTTATATCATCAACGGCTTTCAGAATGCGCGTTTTTATGTTAAAGTTTTCAGAGTCCTCTAAAAAAAAGATTTGTTCAATGCAGTATGTATCGTCAAAGCAGACCGCAGAAAATAGCGTGTTTAGCTCTCTCTTCAAAAGTTTGGTGACTTCCATGCAGTCTATTCCAGCCTTTTCACAGAAAACTGCGAACTCCCTAGCCAATGCAGTGCGTGTATTATTTTGTATTGCTTCAAAAATTGTTGCTGCCTCAGCAGCCTTCACGTTCAGTGTCTTCTTTAGGTTGCATTTGGTAATGTTTTCCATGAAGATTGAAGCGGCGTTTAAGCTGTCCTTGTCAAACGCTGCAATAATTCTCTCACCTTTCTCTATTGCCTCCAGCGTTTGTCCATCTAGAGATTTCACTGGACTGTAGGCTAGTCCAAAATCAACACCGCATTTGAGTCCAGAAGAGTTTTCTAAGCGTTCTTTTATCAAAGATTGTGTTGTGCCTACACCAACAGGACTAGTTAGGATTACTAAAGAACCGCGGCGGAGTCCTAAACCAACCTGTTTACACATGTTCTCAACTTTCAAGTAGTCGATTTTTCCCTTGTCATCCACTTCCGCGGGAACCGCTATGATGATTATGTTACTTTGTGATGCAGCCACTTTAGCGTCTGTTGTTAAGTTTAGCGTCCCGCTTTTAATGCAGTTTTTCATTTTTAACGCTATTTCGTTTTGTATGAAGGGAATCTTCCCCTTCGCAATGCTGTTCAGCACAATTCTGTCCGCGTCTGCACAGTAGACTTTGAATCCCTTTTCAAGCGAAAGCCACGCGTGAAAAATGCCTACGTGTCTGCAACCAATCACGCCCACAGTGTAGTTTGCATGTTTTTCCGTTGTATCTAAGTCCTCTGGTTTTAAGTGCAGAAGATTTAACGACATTTCATTTTCTCCACGCAAAGTTTGGTTTCACACTAACTTAGACTTTTTATTATTTGTTTAAGCTTCAGCGAGTATTCATCTACAAGCTGTTTTGCCCTCTTCCTACTTTTAGCTTCAGCGTATAATCTGTAGATTGGCTCTGTTCCGCTTGGCCTCACAAGAATTGCGCTTTTATCTTCAAACCACACTTTTATCCCGTCTATAGTGTTTATGTTTTGTCCCTTAGCCTGCTCTATAAGCTTCTCAAGCGTTTTTGACTTTAGGTTTTCTGGGCATTCAACTTTTCCTTTCTCTATAAAGTATTTGGGCAGTTCCCCCAACAAGCTTGAAAGTTTCCTTCCACTTTCAGCCATGATGTTCAAGATTAAGGCTGTTGCCATTGCGCCATCTCTAACTGGCTGGTGTGGTCCATAGAATATTCCACCATTTTCTTCTCCTCCAAGCTTTGCCTTAAGCTTCTTCATTGTTTGGGAAACGGTTACGCTGCCAACTTTTGTTAGGACAAGTTCTCCACCGTAAGCGTCAGCAATGTCGCTAATTAGGGTTGAGGAACTTACTGGTGTTACAATTTTTTCGCCTGGATTCAGTTTCAAAAAATGTTTTTCAACCAAAGCGAATGTTTTGTCTCCCCAGTGGATTTCTCCAAGTTCATCAACAAATATGGCGCGGTCAGCGTCTCCATCAAAGGCGACGCCTAAATCAGCTTTAACAGCCTTTACAGTCAAGGCTAACTCGCCTAAATTTTCAGGTCGGGGTTCGGGCATCCTCCCAGGAAACGTTCCATCAATGTCTCCATTTATTGTTGTGACTTTACATCCCAACTCGCGGGTTAGGCGTGGTATTGCTAGGTTGCCGACGCTGTTGGCAGCATCAATGACAACGTGGTAGCGCCTTTTAGCTATTTTATCTACATTTACGTGTTTTTTTACGGCTTCTATGTATTCTTCGATTATGCCGTTGACAGCGCTTACTTTTCCTACAGCGCTCCATTCAACACGGCGTAGTTTTTCATCGAAGAATATGTTTTCAATTTCAATTTCTTGTTCGCGTGAAAGCTCTATTCCGTCACTCCATAAGACCTTTATTCCATTGTATTCTGGCGGGTTGTGTGAAGCGGTTATTATTACTCCGCCATCCATTTTGCGATTTTTTGTTGCGTACTGTAGCGCTGGGGTTGGAGCCATTCCACCAAAAAATACGTCGCATCCAGCGGCATTTAAGCCAGCAATAACAGCGTTTGTTAGCATTGGTCCGCTTGTTCTTGCGTCATGTCCAACAATTAGTTTTCCCTTTTTAAAGAATGTACCTACTGCCCCTCCTATTTTTACAGCAGTTTCTGGAGTTAATTCCTTATTCACTATTCCGCGAATTCCGTTTGTTCCAAAAAGCCTTCTTGCGCCTAACATACCCATCACTCCTTTAATCCTAAATGATGCATTCAAATGTTGCAGTGTTACTGGAAACCTCCTTTAATGGGCAGACTGAAACCCTTTTCACAAGAGAAACCTCATCCCTTACTTTGACGCCGTCGGCGAGGATGCATCCTCCTCCAATTTTCGCTTTTCTTCCAATAACTACATGTTCGCCAATTATTGCGTTGCTGATGGACGCATAATCTAAAATGGTGGTTTCTGGGAAAATTATGGCATTTTGTATTCGCACGTTTCGTCCAACCTTTACATTTCTGCCTAAAACGGTGTTTGGTCCCACAATTGATTTTTCACCTATTGAAACTCCCTTGTCAATTGCTACGGGTTCTCTAATTTCTCCCTTACCCGAAATTTTACGTTCGCATTTGCTCTGAAGTGTGTTCAGCAAAACCTTGTTTATTTCCATGTAATCTTCGGGTTTGCCCACGTCAGACCACAAGCCGTTAAAAATGTAACCGTAAAGTTTTCCTTCTTCTGCAAGTTTTGGAAATGTCTCACATTCAAGGGAAACCATGCGTCCGCTTGGTATGTAATCAAAAATTTTTGGACTTAGGACGTAAACGCCAGCGTTTATTAGGTTGGTGGGGGCTTCTTCCTTTCGCGGTTTTTCAATGAATCTTTTTATGCGTTTTCCATCCAATTCGGCGACGCCAAATCTGCTCGGGTCCTCAACTTCGTGAAGGGCTATTGTCGCAACAGCCTTGTTTTCATCGTGATCTTTCAATATTTCCGTGTAATTTACATCTGCAAATATGTCGCCATTCAAAACCAGAAACGGCGAATCATGTCCAATGAGTTTTTCAGCCTTTTTTACTGGTCCGCCGGTTCCCAACGGCATTTTAGGCGGGTCCAGCGAGTAAATTACGCATAATCCGCATTTTTGGGTTCTCTGCTGTTTAATGAAGAATTCGGTTTGCTTATTAACCGCAAGTATAACCTCTTTTATGCCGTTCCGCGCGAGCCTTTCAAACGTCCATTGTAACAGTGGCTTGTTAAGTATTGGGAAAAGGATTTTTGGTCTTGTACAACTTAATGGTCTAAGCCTTGTGCCGAAGCCTCCAGCGAGAATCAGCGCCTTCAATGTTTTCACCTGTGCTTTTTGACTGCAGACTTATATTCGCGTGCATTACAATATAAGAATTCCCAGAAATGGAGGCTTTGTAGAATGCGGGTATTGCTTCACGAGATGAGCTGGACTGAAGCCAAAGAATATTTTGAAAAGAACGACGTTGCCATTATTCCGGTTGGGTCAAATGAGCAGCATGGACCCCATAACCCCTTGGGAACGGACCACTTTATAGCAAAGGCGTTGGCGGAGGAAGTTGCCAAACGAACGGGCGTCCTATGCGTTCAAGTTGTTCCTTTCGGCGTTAGCTCGCATCACAAACAGTTTTGGGGGACAATTTCCATAAGACCCGAAACGCTTCAGGAATATGTAAAAGACGTTTGCTCATCACTCAACTATTATGGCGTAAAGAAAATCGTCATAGTCAATGGGCACGGCGGCAATTTTAACACCCTCATCGACTTAGCCAGAAAATTAAGGGAAAACGGAATATTCATCTCAGTCTTCCAGTGGTGGCCAGCAGCAAGCAAGCTACTCCCAGAATTGTTCGAGCCAGATGAAAGGCGGCATGCATGTGCCGAGGAAACTTCAATGAACTTGCTGTTGCATCCAGAGCTTGTGGATATGATTAAAGCCGTGGATGATGTGCCACGTGAAAGCGTGTTGCAAACAGAGGGTGTGGGGCTTCCGTTTGACACGGTAGATTATACGTCGTGGGGCGTTTTCGGCAAGTCCAAAACCGCGTCAGCTGAAAAGGGCAAACGCGTTTTTGAGGCAGTCGTCGAAGAACTGTCAAGGCATGTTAATGCGCTCAAGAACGCTAAAATTGAAGAGTTAATGCAGAAATCCAAGGTTTGAGCATTAGGGCAAGCTGCGAAAAACTTATTTTATCCCTTTTCAAGTTTGATTTTTGCTCCACGGAGGCAAGCCGACCCTATAATGTCTGAAGTACGAACGCGCGCGCGCGCGTTATATCATAAACGACACGTGTAACCTCTGGAATTTCATTAGTTATTCTCGTTGAGATTTTCTCCAAAACCTCGTAGGGAATTTTAGCGAAGCTCGCCGTCATTGCCTCGCGGCTTTCTACAATTCTTACGGCAACAACATGACCGTATGCCCTTGCATCTCCTTTTACACCAGTAGCCTTTGTGTTTGTTAAAACGGCGAAGTACTGCCACAAGTTCTCCGCCAAACCGCCCTTTTCAATTTCTTCCACCACAATCTTATCCGCCTTCTTCGCGATGCTAACTTTTTCTTTCGTTAATTCGCCAATCACCCTAACCGCTAAGCCTGGACCTGGAAATGGCTGTCTAAAAACTATCTCCTTCGGCAATCCAAGCATGTTGGCAACCCTTCTAACTTCATCCTTATACAAATCGCGTAGAGGCTCAACAATCTTTTTGAACTTTATTTTTGTCGGCAAACCAGCAACGTTATGATGTGTCTTTATTTTGTCAGAGAACTTCCTAAATCCCGACTCAATTCTATCTGGATAAATTGTTCCTTGAATAAGGTAATCAGCACCAGCTTTCTCAGCTATTTCCTCAAAAACTCTTATGAACTCCTCGCCTATAATTTTCCTCTTCTTTTCAGGGTCTGTCACCCCCTTGAGTCTCGCCAAAAACCTTTCCTGCGCATCCACAATCAGCAAGTTTATTTTGAATTTTTCAAAAACCTCTCTGACAAATTCTGGTTCGCCTTCCCGCATGAAACCATGGTCAACGAAGACTGCTGTAAGCCTGTCTCCTATGGCTTTTGCTGCAAGTGCTGTTGCAACGCTTGAGTCTATGCCTCCGCTTAGGGCGATTATTGCTTTTCCTCCGCCGACTTCCGCCTTTATTTCATTAACCATTTTCTCAATTTGGTCTTCCATTCTCCAGTTTGCCTTACACTTGCAAACTTCAAATATGAAGTTTCTAAGCATCTGCATGCCCTTTTCTGTGTGGACAACTTCTGGATGCCACTGTAAACCATAAATCGGCTTTTCCTTATGTCTAAAAGCAGCAACCGGACAATTTTCCGTATGCGCCAAAATCTCAAATTCGCTTGGCAAGGCGAAAACAGTATCACCGTGACTCATCCAAACTTTTTCCTTCCGCTCCATCCCCTTTAATACACCCACTGGCTTGTCCACAGTCACATAGGATACGCCGTACTCTTTATTCTCTGCTCTTTCAACCTTGCCACCCACAATTTGAGCGATAAGCTGGTGTCCATAACATAAGCCTAAAATCGGCAGTCCCAAATCCAAAATTTCCCTGTGTATTTTTGGCGCATGCGCCTCGTAGACGCTTGCTGGACCGCCAGATAAAATTAGTCCTTTTACGTTAAATTTTTCTTTTAGAATCGCAATTTCCTCTGGTTTTATGTCGTGTGCAACAATTTCCGAGTATACTCCATTTTCTCTTATTCTCCTTCCTATGAGGTGGCAGTATTGTCCACCAAAATCGAGGACAAGTATCGTGTCATACTTCATTTTTATCGTCCTTTCGCATTACAAACTTGCCCTTATACTTAAGCATAGAGATATTTCTGCAACTCCCAAGATGTTACATGACTGTCATTTCCAGAAGCGTGTTTTTCGTATTCTCTCCATTCCTGCATCTTTAACTCGAAATATTTTTCAGCGTTTTCCCTACCCAAAACCCGCACACAAACATCATCACTCTTCCACTCTTCAAGCGCTTCTTTTAGGGAAGCTGGCAAAACTTTTATGCCTAATTCTTTTCGCCGTGACTCGCTTAAACGATAGACATTCGCTTCAACTGGTTCTCCTGGGTCAATTTTCCTTTTTACTCCGTCCATTCCAGCCTCTAGAACCACCGCATATGTGAGATATGGGTTGCAAAGCGGGTCTGGACATCTGAACTCTATTCTTGCTTCGTTTTCTTTCCCTGGGAAATACTCTGGCACTCTTATTAGTGATGAGCGGTTTCTTTTGCTCCATGTAACATAAACTGGGGCTTCATAGCCTGGCACAAGCCTCTTGTAACTGTTTACGGTTGGGGCTACGATGGCGCATAAAGCTCTTGCGTGCTCTAGTAAGCCGCCTATGAAGTATCTGCATTTCTGTGAAATATTCGCATAGCCTCTGCCATCATAAAAAATGTTTGACCCATTTTTTGCGTCGAAAATGCCGACGTGAATGTGCATTCCGCTTCCAGGCTTTCCAAACCAAGGTTTCGGCATAAACGTTGCTGTCCACCCGTACTTCTTTTCGGCTACGGCTTTTGCCGCAAGCTTATAGCGTATTATATTGTCAGACGTTGTCAGCGGGTTTGAATATCTGAATGTAATCTCGTTTTGTGCTGAGCCGACTTCGTGATGTTGGCGTTCAACTGTTATTCCCATAATGCTTAAGGCGTTGGACAATTCCATGCGGTACTGTTCTGTAAAATCCCTGTCTGGGGCTATGTCAAAGTACCTATGCTTATCTATTAAGTGGTTTTCGACTGGGTCGACTTCGCCTTTCTCATTTTTCTGCACTAGGTAAAATTCTATTTCTGCGGCAGCCGTAGGCTTATAACCATCATTCAAGGATTTTTCTATTGTCTTCTGGCATATGTAACGCGGGTCGCCTTCAAAGCGTTTGCCATCTGGTCTGTAGATATCGCATATGAAGCTTGCAACGCTTTTTTCGTAAAAATAGTGTGGACAAACCGTAAATGTGGCTGGGTCTGGTTTCATAATCATGTCGCTTTTTTCTATGCCGACACCGCCAACTATTGAGGAACCGTCAAAGCCTACGCCTTCTTTTAGGGCATTTTCGCCTTCTTCAGCTGGTATCGTTCTTCCCTTAAGGTATCCTAGAATGTCCGTAAAGTGCAGTAGTATGTAATCAGCATTCCTCATAAGTCTAACGCATAAATTAAACTGTTTAACGTGATTTTCGATTGTGCATGGCTTAACAACCAACAAACTCCACCTCGTTAATGAACAATCTTGTAATGAACAGAATATTTCTTATAAATATAAAAAGCTTATTTTTAAAATTAAGCGCAAATGTTAAATAACAAACGTTGTATATTGGATGGATGTGCAGTTTTGATGGTGAGGTTATGACGCTAGACGAAACTGATGTTAAAATACTAAAAGCTTTAACTTCTGATGCTAGGCTGTCGTCGAGACAAATAGCCGACCAATGCGGCGTCTCCGTTGGCACAGTCTTGTCGCGAATAAAAAGAATGGAAAACGAGGGGATAATACAGGGATATTCAGCCTTACTTGACCATGAAAAATTAGGGTACGAACTAACAGTAATAAGCGAAATAACCGTTTCAAAGGGCAGACTATTAGAAGTTGAAAACGAAATTGCAAGGCTCCCAAACGTCTGCTGCGTCTACGACGTGACGGGATTAATAGACGCAATAATAATTGCAAAATTCAAAAACCGCCAAGAACTCAGCAAATTCACAAAACGCCTATTATCGCTGCCCTACGTTGAAAGAACAAACACCCACATAGTACTAACAACAATCAAAGAAGACTTCCGCATAATCTAAAATACGCGATTTCCAGCCAAAGCAACATTTAATTCCAACCAAAAATAGAAAGTAAAAAAGGGTAAACCATCAAGCGGGGGTTGCCAAGCCTGGCCAAAGGCGTAGCCCTG
>JBNAWC010000001.1:40452-78789 GCA_049700035.1 Candidatus Bathyarchaeales archaeon | reverse complement strand
TAGCTTGTCGGTTATTGGACTGTAAATGGTGCTTGTTTTGTTGAAGGCGAGTAAGCTTTAAATAAAATATGGTTTATTTCCTAGTTAGCTTCAACCAAGAATGGACGGCAGCAAATGTCAAGAGAGTTTCGCCATATATTAAGGATAACAGGCACTGATGTAGATGGCACCCTAAAAGTCCCTTATGCACTTAGAAAAATTAAAGGAGTAAGCCTAAATCTTGCAAACGCCATCTTGAAGAAGGCTGGAATAAACCCACATATGAGAGCTGGTTTCTTGACGGAGGCTGAAGTTGAAAAGATAGAGGAAATAATAAAAGAGCCAACAAAGTTTGGACTGCCAAACTGGCTTCTAAACAGAAGAAAGGATTTTGAAACTGGAAAAGACTTGCACTTGATAAGCGCAGACTTAACGCTTAGAACAAAAATGGATGTTGAACATGAAAAGGAATTAAAGTCGTGGCGCGGATACCGCCACGCTTATGGCTTAAAAGTGCGCGGGCAAAGAACAAGAACTACTGGAAGAAGCGGGAAGGCTCTTGGAGTGAAGAAGAAAGCAGTTGTTAAGCCAGCTTCTGGAGGTAAGTAATACGGGAGACCCCAAAAAACAAAAGAAGAAATATGCAACTCCGCGGTTTCCATGGCGCGCGGACATTCTGCGAGAAGAACTGAAACTTTTGGGACAGTATGGTTTACGGAATAAGCATGAGCTTTGGCGACACGAGACAATGCTGTCAAAGTTTAGGGGAATAGCCCGCTCACTTATAGGAAAAGCTCCAGAAGAACGCCGAAGAATGGAAGAAGAACTGTTAAGCCGCTTGAAAAAGCTGGGCGTGCTTGACGAAACAGCAGTTTTAGACGACGTTTTAGACTTAACAGTCGAGGACATCCTTGAAAGAAGACTTCAAACAATCGTTTTCCGAAAAGGCTTAGCCAAAACAATACACCAAGCACGCCAACTCATAACCCACGGGCACATAGCAATAGGAGAACGCAGAGTCACTGTGCCAAGCTACCTTGTAACAAGAGAAGACGAAGAAAAAATAGCCTACTGGCCAAAAAGCCCGCTCGCCAACCAAAACCATCCAATACGCCAAGCAACAGCACTAACCACAACAAGCCAAAAACAAGAAGGACGGTAGCCGAAACATGAGTGGCGCAAGCAAAAAAACCGAAAAATGGGGCGTAGTCCACATATACAGCTCCTACAACAACACACTAGTCCACATAACAGACATTTCAGGCGCAGAAACCATCGCAAGAACATCAGGCGGAATGTTCGTAAAAGCAGACAGACTAGAATCATCGCCATACGCAGCCATGCGCGCAGCCTCAGCCGCAGCAGAAATAGCCAAAGACAAAGGAATAACAGCCATACACATAAAAGTAAGAGCACCAGGCGGTTCTGGCCCAAGAACACCGGGTCCAGGCGCGCAGGCGGCAATAAGAGCTTTAGCCAGAGCTGGTTTTCAGATTGGACGCATCGAAGAGGTTACACCTATTCCTCATGATGGCACCAGAAGACCTGGCGGTAGAAGGGGAAGAAGGGTTTAGCAGATTCCACAGTTCTTTTGTTGATAGAAAAATTGAAATAATGCTCTAGTATTCTATTGAACGGCACTGCGGTTATCGCGTACCCTTATGGAGCGTTAAATAAGTGAGGATAGAAGTGCTTGAGAAGAATGAAAGCAGCATGCGTTTGCTTATTCGGGGAGCTAGCACTCCGTACATGAACGCTTTAAGGCGGACGGTTATGTCGGAAGTTCCATGCATGGCAATAGATGAAGTTGTAATAATAGAAAATTCTTCTGTGCTGCAAGACGAGATAATAGCGCACAGACTTGGACTAATCCCATTAAAAACAGACTTGGACAGTTATAATCTGCCAGAAGAATGCCAGTGCAAAAGCGAGTTTGGATGCAACCTCTGCAGAGTCACACTAACACTTGATGTTGAAGCAAAAAACGAGGCGCGAACAGTCTATTCTGGCGACTTGGTGTCGGAGAATCCAGAAATCGTTCCAGTAAGCAGCAAGATTCCAATAATAAAACTTGCAAAAGAACAGAAGCTGAAGCTTGAGGCGTATGCAAGACTTGGAAAGGGAAGGGTTCACGCGAAATGGCAGCCAGTTTCAATGTGCACGTACAAGTACTACCCAAAAATAGAGATAAAACACAAGGAATGCGATGCTTGCGGGAAATGCGTAGAAATATGTCCAAGGAAAGTTTTGGCAAAGAAAGACGACAAGATAGAAGTTCAAGATTTAATGGCTTGCACACTATGCATGGATTGTGTTGACGCCTGCCCGAAAGACCCAAAAGCTTTAGAGGTAAGCTGGGAGGAAAACACTTTCATATTCAACATTGAAACGACAAACGTGCTACCACCTGAAAGGGTAATTTTGGAAGCCGTAAAGATTTTGGATAAACAGCTAAGCGAGCTTGAAAGCCAAATTAGGGTGGAAAAAGTTGAAGAAAGTTAGGACAACAAACCCAGAACTAATTAAGCTCATCAAGTTCTTGAAAACCCAAAGCAAGGAAAATAACTCCGCAGTCTGGAGGAAAACAGCTGAAATTTTGGCAAAACCAAGAAGAAAACGCGTAGCAGTAAACTTAAGCCGAATAAACAGATATACGCAGAAAGGCGACGTTGTTGTCGTGCCCGGAAAAGTTTTGGGGAGCGGAGTTATCAGCCACCCGATAACCGTTGCTGCTTTTGATTTTTCTGAAAAGGCAAAGGAAAAAATATTGGCTGCTAAGGGTAAATGCCTTTCAATAGTAGACCTTGTAAAAAAGAATCCTAAAGGCTCAAATGTTAAGGTTATTGGGTGAGAGAATGGAAGGCTCAAACAAAACTGTTAAAGTGATAAACGCGGATGGACTCATTCTGGGCAGAATGGCAAGCATCATAGCCAAAAGGCTCCTATTAGGCGAAGAAATAGTCATAGTAAACGCCGAAAAAACCGTAATTTCCGGGAAAAAGGGAAGTAAAGTGCGCGAGGCAAAAGAGTTTCTGGAGGTTGGAGGGCTAAAATCTGGACCTTTTCATTATAAGAGACCAGACAGAATTGTTCGAAGAACTGTTAGGGGAATGCTGCCATACAAGCAGCCTAAGGGCAAGCATGCATATAAGCGGCTCAAAGTTTTCATCGGAGTACCAGATGAATTTAAAGCGTGCAGTATGGAAACCTTGCCAGAGGCACAAGTAAGCAAATTAACATGCCCGTACTTAACAGTTGGTGATTTAGTAAAAGAAATAGGATGGAACACGGGTGAATAGGATGCCAGCTAAAAAAGTTTTGGTTGTTAGCGGAAAAAGGAAAACGGCGGTAGCAAGGGCTGTTGTGAGACCTGGACTGGGAAGGGTTCGTATAAACAGAATACCGTTGGAGATATATGAACCCAAAGTTGCCCGCGAAAAAATAATGGAACCACTATTACAGGCTGGAGAAGAAATATGGAAACAGCTAGACATTGACATAAAAGTTTCAGGCGGAGGCTACATGGGACAGGCAGAAGCTGCAAGAATGGCAATAGCAAACGCGCTGCTAAAGTGGACAAAAAGCTCGCACTTACGCACAGTTTTCGTTGAATATGACAGGACAATGGTTGCAGGAGACGCGCGAAGAAAAGAACCTAAAAAGTTTGGCGGTCCAGGTGCAAGGGCGCGAGACCAAAAGAGCTACAGGTAGGATGATTAAAATGATTATACCAGTTAGATGTTTTACTTGCGGCAAAGTTATAGGCGATATATGGGAAGAGTTCGCCAGAAGAGTTAAAGCTGGAGAGAGCGCTGGTGAAGTTCTGGACAGCTTGGGAATAAAACGTTACTGTTGTAGACGTATGCTTTTGTCACATGTTGAAATAATTGATGAAATCTTACGCTTTTATGAAGAAGCTGAAAAGCGTAAGGAAATGAGACAATACTATTAACGTGATGGTACATGTCAACAACAATCGAAGATGTAATAGCAAGAAAAGTTTTCAACAGCAGAGGAGAAGAAACAATAGAAGTTGACATCATAACAACCTCTGGTTTCGGAAGAGCATCAGCCCCCGCTGGAAAAAGCCGAGGAAAAGCAGAAGTTGCCTATTACCCTCCAGGCGGAGTGGATGAAGCCGTAAAAAAGGTGGAGGAGCTAGTAGCTCCAGAACTTGTTGGGTTAAACGCTGATTTTCAAGAGGAAATTGACAGGACACTTCATGAGGTTGACGGTTCAAAGGATTTCAGGGTAATTGGCGGAAACACAGCCTACGCTGTTTCGCTTGCAAACGCTGAGGCGGCAGCCAACTCGCATGATACACTTCTTTTTCAGCATTTAGGTGGACAATTGGCGCATTTGCTTCCATACCCGCTTGGCAATGTTATAAGCGGCGGGAAACACGCTCATGGGAAGGCGCCAGAAATCCAAGAGTTTCTTGTTCTACCTCATGGGGCAGAATCATTCTTTGAGGCTGCATTGGCTAATGTTCAAGTTCACGAAAAAATTGGAGCAATTTTGAGCAAAAAGGACAAGCTTTTTGGCGGTGGAAAAAGTGATGAAGGTGCGTGGGTGGCAAACATTGGAAATGAGGATGCTTTTGAAATGCTTTCAAAAGTGTGCGAAGAAGTTGGCAACGAGTTGGGTTTTGAATGTGGTTTTGGAATTGATGTAGCGGCATCAGCATTATGGAGCGGAAAAGAGAAAAAGTACGTTTATCATAGGGAAGGGAAAAAACTTGATTCTGGCGAGCAATTGGAATTTATTCTTGAAATGATACGGAAATATCATTTACGGTATGTTGAAGACCCGTTTGATGAAAGAGACTACAAAAGTTTTGCAGAATTAACAGCGAAAGCCAAAAATTGTTTGATTTGCGGAGACGACTTATTCGCAACAAACAACGAAAGACTAAACCACGGAATAATGATGAAGGCAGCTAACGCCATAATAATAAAGGTAAATCAAGTTGGCACGTTAACAGACTCCTTTGAAACCACGGAAACGGCGAAAAGGAACGGTTATACCCCAATAATTGCACATCGTTCAGGCGACACATGCGATTGGCACATCGCTCACTTGGCAGTAGCCTTCAGATGCCCGATAATAAAGACTGGTGTGGTTGAGGGGGCGCGGATAGCGAAGATAAATGAGTTAATAAGGATAGAGGAGTTTCTTGGGGATAGAGCTAAAATGGCGGAGATTCCAAACATTAAGGGAGGATGAGAATTGTCAAAGGATGAACTTGAAAAGAAAAAGGAAACGATGGAAGGTGAAGGTGCAACTGCAGAAGCCCAAGCAGCAGAAGAAGAACTGCTTCTGCCAAGGGACACATTACTTTCCGCGGGAATCCACATTGGAACAAGAATGAAAACTAGGGACATGACACAATTCATATACCGCGTCAGACCAGACGGATTATTCGTTTTAGACGTGAAAAAAACAGATGACCGCATAAGAATAGCCGCAAAATTCCTAGCAAGATTTGAACCGAAAAAGATTGCAGCCGCCGCAGCAAGACTTTACGCGCAGGAACCAGCGAGGAAATTCTGCGAATTAACGGGCGCAACACCTGTCATTGGACGATTTATCCCAGGACTATTATCAAATCCGTTGTACCCAAACAGAATAGAACCAGACGTGATAATTGTTTCCGACCCGAGGGCGGATTCCCAAGCAGTTAAAGAGGCAGCGTTGACTGGAATACCAGTTATAGCCTTATGCAGCACAGACAACGATTTTTCAGGCGTAGATTTCGTCATTCCAACAAACAATAAGGGCAGAAGAGCGTTGGCAGTCATCTACTGGCTTTTGGCAAGGCAAATACTACGCGAAAGAGGAGAACTTGCAGCAGACAAAGACTTGGCGTTGACCATTGACGACTTTGAAGCAAAGATTTCGAAGGAAGAGGAGGAAGTTTAAGAAGAATGGCGAAAGTTCGGCGCCCAACCCAAGCTGGAGCTTTCTATGAGGGAAGCGCCGAATCATTAAAAAGGCAAATAAAAGAATGCTTTCTCAGCGAACTTGGACCAAAAAAAGTTCCAGAAGTAAAGGCAGACGTCCCTAGAAGGATTGTCGGTCTAGTTTGTCCACATGCTGGTTACATGTTTTCTGGTCCAGTTGCCGCTCACGCATATTACGAGTTGGCTTTGGATGGAAAGCCAGAAATTGCAGTTATTTTTGGGCCGAATCATACTGGTTATGGAAGCCCATTGGCTGTTGTGAATGAGGGTGTTTGGCGAACACCGCTTGGCGATTTAGAAGTTGACAGTGAGACGGCAAATCAGATTGTACTGGAAGCACGTATAGTTGATGTTGACGAGTCAGCCCATAGATATGAACATTCAATTGAAGTTCAGCTTCCATTTCTCCAGTTTCTTTACGGCTCAAACATTAGGATTGTGCCAATCTGCTTTTTAATGCAAGATTTGACTTCAGCAACAGAAGTGGGAGAAGCCGTAGCGAAAGTTTTGGCTGGAAAAAACGCCGTTGTAATTGCTTCTTCTGATATGACGCATTACGAGCCGCATGAAATTGCGAAGGAAAAGGATTTGGCGGCTCTTAGGGCTGTTGAGGAGATGGATGCTGCGAAGTTTTACTCAATAGTTGAAGCCAGACACATAAGCGCTTGTGGGTATGGACCAATAGTGGCTTTAATTACGGCGGCTAAGCGTTTAGGCGCGAAAGAGGCAAAATTATTATGTTACAAGACTAGTGGAGATGTTATTGGCGACTACTCAAGCGTTGTTGGGTATGCCGCCGTATGTTTCAAAAAATAGTGGTTAAGCATGGGGGTAACCGCCTCAGCGCCCGCGAAAATAATACTTTTCGGAGAACACTTCGTCGTCTACGGCGAACCAGCCATTGTATTAGCCATAGACAAAAGAGCCTATGCAAAAGCAGAAAAACGTCAAGACAAACGCCTAAGCCTACGCTCATTAAACCTAAACCTTTCTGGCTACTATGAAAACGGAAACTTCAGAGTTGAACATGGCGATGCAAAAGAAGCTAGGTTAAAGTTTGAACCCATAAAACGAGCAGTTGAAAAAGTTTTGGAAAAATGCAGCGAAAAATTTGGACTTGACATAGAGATAAACTCAACAGTTCCAGTAGCCGCGGGTTTAGGGTCTTCAGCAGCGGTTGTGGCAGCAGTAACAGCCGCAGTAAGTGCATTACTAAACGTTAGAATGTCAAAAGAGGAAGTTTTCCGCATAACCTACGAAGCTGAAAAAATTGTGCATGGGACACCATCTGGAATAGACCCAGCAATATCCACGTTTGGCGGAGCACTGCTATTTCAAATGGACACTGGATTCAAGCCGATAAACGTCAAAACTGACATTCCACTCATTATAGGAGACACTGGCGTGCAAAGGTCGACGCGCGCCCAAGTTGAAAAGGTTCGAGAACTCAAAGAAAAGTACCCACAAATAATAGAGCCAATAATGCTTTCAGCCCGCGAAACAGCGTTAAGAGCATTAGAAGCATTAAACGAAGGCGACCTAGAAACGGTGGGCGAGTTAATGAACATAAACCACGCGCTACTTTGCAGCGTAGGAGTTTCAGATGAATCGCTTGAATGGCTCGTAAACGCTGCTAGAAAGGCTGGAGCCTTAGGAGCAAAATTAACTGGCGCTGGAGGCGGAGGATGCATGATAGCCCTATCCAAAAACGAGAAGCTTGAACAGGTTATGGAGGCAATTCAAAGGGCTGGCGGCAAACCCTTTGTGGCGAGAAAAACAGATGAGGGCGTTAGAATTGAGCCAACCTAAACCAACCATTCTAAAAATTGGCGGTTCAGTAATCACAAACAAAAATGAGGAACTTATGCCTAAAACGCAAGAAATGAACAGAATCGCCCAAGAAATAAAGAAGGCGGAAATCCAAAACCTCGTAATAGTTCACGGAGGCGGAAGCTTCGGACATCCAACAGCCCAAAAACACGCAATAAAAGAAGGACTAAAAGAACCCAGCCAACTCCTAGGTTTTGCTGAAACACACCACATGATGACCGTTCTCAACGGACTGTTCATGGACACGCTGATTATGCAGGCTCTCCCAGCAGTAAGCATCACACCATCTTCATGCATAATAACAGAAAACGGAAGAATAAAATGCTTTGAAGACACCACCCTAAAAATCATGCTAGGAATGGGCTTTCTGCCAGTACTTTACGGAGACGCCGTACTAGACACAAAATTAGGGTTCACAATACTGTCTGGCGACCAAATTGTTTCGCATGCTGCCACACGATTAAACGCGAGGCAAATTATCATTGGTGTAGACGTTGACGGTTTGTACGATGCAGACCCGAAAATTGAAAAGAACGCAAAAATGTTTACACACTTAACGCTTGAAGAACTGAAAAAACTTCATGGAAAACTTGGAAAATCCAATGCTTGCGATGTTACTGGAGGAATGTTCGGCAAAATGGCAGAATTAATACCAGCCATAGAGCAAGGAATCCCAGTGAAAATTGTGAACGCCTCAAAGCCAAATTATATTTACAAGGTTTTGAAAGGAGAAACTGTGCAAGGCACCATCGTAGAGAAGGAATAAAATTGGCTAAGGAAACGAGAAAAAGAAAGGCGGAACACATAAAAATCTCATTAAACATGGACACGCAAGCAAAGACAACTACAACGGGCTTTGAAGACATACGCTTAATACACAAGGCTTTGCCACAAATCAGCAAAGAAAAGATAAACCTAGAAACAACAGTTTTCAACCACAAATTCGCAGCCCCAATAATTGTAGGCGCAATAACTGGCGGAACACAAGAAGCAGCAAAAATTAACGCCACAATAGCCGAGGCAATAGAAGAACTGGGTTTGGGAATGGGTGTTGGAAGCCAACGCGCAGCAATAGAAGACAAAAAACTTGAAGAAACATTTGCAATAGCAAGGAAAAAGGCGCCAACAGCCTTCCTAATAGCAAACATCGGCGGAGTCCAGCTTACCCACGGATATGGAGTAAAAGAAGCCAAAAAAGCCATAGAAATGATTGACGCAGACGCCATAGCCATACACCTAAATCCACTGCAAGAAGCAATACAACCAGAAGGACAAACAAACTTTGAAGGAGTATTGGAAAGAATATGCCAAATAACCGAGGAAATAGACAAACCAGTAATAGCAAAGGAAACAGGCGCAGGAATATCCGCAGAAGATGCCAGAAAACTTGAGAACGCAGGCGTAAAGGGCATAGACATCAGCGGAGCTGGGGGCACAACCTTCGCAGCTGTTGAATATTACCGCGCAAAAAGGAGACAAGGAAGTTTTCAACGCAGGCTTGGGCAAGTTTTCTGGGATTGGGGGATACCAACCGCAATAAGCCTAATAGAAGTCTTGCAAACAGTGAAAATTCCGGTAATTGCCTCTGGTGGACTACGCGACGGAACAGAAATCGCTAAGGCTTTAGCCTTAGGCGCAAGCCTAACAAGCCTATCACAGCCAATACTTAGAGAAGCGGTTAAAGGCGTAAAAGAAACAAAAAATGCATTATTAATGCTTATTGAAGAATTAAAGACCACAATGTTTCTTGTAGGCGCCATGTCTGTGCACAGTTTAGCGGAGAAGCCAGTTATAATAACTGGTAAGACAGCGGAGTGGCTAAAACTTAGGGGATTCAGCATCGAAGCTTATACGAGGAGAAGCGCAAAATGAGCGAAATTGAAAAGTTTCTTGAAGACAAAGCCGCCTTAATAAACAAGCTGATTGAAAAATACATACCTAGAAAATTTTCGCGCAAAACCGTGCTTTTTGAGGTTAATCCGCCAAGGTACGCATGCAACCTAGAAGCCTTAAACAAGGCGATTGCCGAGCCAATTTGGGAGTTTCTCGACAGAGGCGGAAAAAGGTGGCGCCCAGCACTTTTCCTACTTATATGCGAAGCTTTAGGGAAAAATCCAGAAGAGTTCGCTGATTTCGCCATAATCCCAGAAGTGATTCACAATGGAACGCTGATGATAGACGATATAGAGGACGCCTCTGAAATGCGAAGAGGAAAACCATGCACATACAAGATATTCGGTTTAGACATAGCGATAAACGCTGGAAACGCCATGTATTATCTGCCGCTGCTTCCACTAATAAAAAACAAGGAGAAAATCTCAAAGGAAAAACTTAACGCAGTTTATGAAATTTACGTAAAGGAGATGATTAACCTAAGCCTTGGACAAGCCATGGACATAGCTTGGCATAAGGGCTTAGCAAACGCTGACAAACTCAGCGAAGAAGACTATTTGCAGATGTGCGCCCACAAGACTGGAACATTGGCGAGGATGAGCGCTAAAATCGCCGCCGTCTTGGCTGGCGCAAACCAAGAACTAACGGAAAAGCTTGGACGCTTCGCAGAAAGCATTGGCGTAGCCTTCCAAATGCAAGATGACATTTTAGACTTGACTGGCGAAGAGTTCGCAGAAAAGAAAGGCGGAAGAGGACAAGACATAACTGAGGGAAAAAGAACGCTAATATTTATTCACACTTTAAAAGTGGCGAACGCCAAAGATAGGAGCAGGCTTATTGAGATTTTAAACATGCACACAGCAAACCAAGAGTTGAGGGATGAAGCGATAAAAATTATGGAAAAATACGGCTCAATAGACTATGTTAAGAATTTTGCGAGAAAAATTGTTGAAGAGAGCTGGAGAGACGTTGAAAAGCTCTTGCCAGAATCAGAAGCGAAAAAGAAGTTGAATACCTTTGCAAAATTCTTAATTGAAAGGAAAATCTAAACGATAGAGAGCGTAAAAACCTTGACATTAAAAGACGATAAAGCGCTTAGGGAAAACATTCGAAAAATTGCATTGCTAAACGCCATCAAACACGACGGAAAAGCACAAGCAAGCCCGGTTATAGGAAAAATTCTCGGAGAAAAACCAGAACTAAAAGCGAAAGTTAAGGAACTATCAGCTCTCGCCAATGAAATCGTCCAAGAAGTTAATAGCATGCCACTAACAGAACAACAACGCATTGTAGAAGAAGAATGGCCAGAAGCTCTCACAAAAGAAAAGGCTGAAGAGGAAAAACGTTTGCCGCCACTGCCAAACGTTGAAAAGTATTCGCAGATAGTCACGCGCTTTTCGCCGAATCCAGACTGCGTCCTACATTTAGGCTCAGCCAGAGCAATAATACTATGCCACGATTATGCAAGGATATACAAGGGCAAGTTCATACTGCGCTTTGAGGACACAGATCCAAAATTGAAGAGGCCAGTTCTAGCCTTCTATGACCGCATAAGAGAGGATTTAGCGTGGCTTGGATGCAAACCAGACGAGGAATACATCCAAAGCGACAGAATAGAGATTTACTACGAATATGCGGAAAAGCTGCTAAAGGAAGGAAACGCCTACGTCTGCACATGCCAGCCAGAAACCTTCAGAAAACAAATATTAGCGGGCAAACCATGCGGTTGCCGCAACCTACCAGCAGAAGAGCAACTTGAAAGATGGCATAAAATGCTCAACGGCGAATATGAGGAAGGAGAAGCTGTTTACCGCGTAAAAACAGATTTAAACCATCCGAACCCAGCAGTTCGCGACTGGCCAGCTCTTCGCGTAATAGATGCTGAGAAATATCCGCATCCAAGGGTTGGAAGCAAATACAATGTTTGGCCGCTCTACAATTTTGCCTGTGGTATAGATGACCACCTTATGGGTGTGACGCATATAATTCGCGGAAAGGAACATTTAACAAACATGGTTCGACAAGAATACATGTATAAGTATTTTGGATGGGAATACCCAGAAGCCATACATTATGGAAGGCTGAAAATTACTGGAGCATCACTCAGCAAATCCAAAATAGTTCAAGGGATAAGGGAAGGCCTATACAAGGATTGGGATGACCCGCGACTCGCAACCTTCGCTGCTTTAAGGAGGCGTGGAATAACGCCAGAAGCAATAAGGAAAATGATTGTTGATGTTGGGCCGAAGACTTCTGACGTTATTTTGAGTTGGGAGAACTTGTACGCGTATAACCGCAAAATCATAGACCCAGAGGCAAACAGATACTTTTTTGTGCACAACCCAATAGAGCTAACAGTGAAGAACATCCCAAAAGCATTTGTTGCGAGGCTACATTTGCATCCTGAAAAGCCAGAAAGGGGCTTCAGAAAATACACGATAAAACCATGCGGAAGCGAAAAAACGGCGAAGTTTTGGATTTCAAAAAAGGATTTGGAAACCCTTGGAACCGCAAACGTGATTCGCCTCATGGAACTCTTCAACATCAAAATTGAAGGCGTAAACGCCTATTCAGCCCAAGCATCTTTCATTAGCGAATCCTACGAAGAGGCAAGAAAAGCCAAGGCACAGCTAATCCACTGGGTTCCAATCGGCGATGACATGCCATGCCAAGTTGTTATGCCAGACGCAACAACCGCCGAAGGAATAGCGGAAAGCGCTTGCAAAAACCTAAAGCCAAATGAGATTGTGCAGTTTGAGAGATTCGGCTTCGCAAGAATAGACAGTGTCAATGCTAAATTAACAGCATATTACGCACACAAGTAACTAAAGGTGGAAAAGCATGCGAAAACAGGAAAAATTCATAATATGGCCAATATATTTCGACGCTTCAAAAACAAGAAATGAAGGGAGAAGAGTTCCTAAAAGTTTAGCGATAGCTTCTCCGAAAATTTCTGAGTTAAAAGAGGCGGCAGAAAAGACTGGATTAAAATGCGAAGTTGTGGCGGAGGCAAGTCACCCGAAAATGCCATGGCTAAAGACGGGCATGCTCCTCGTAGAAAAGGGTGATGGGACAAAGGAAGAAATTATAAAGAAAATCGCAAAACAGCTTCTCAAAATTAGAAGCACTGCACCACATTAAAACTTACTAGCGCAATCTTTTCCACACAATCCTCTCGGAGACACTAACTGAAATTTATTCTAGCTTTTTTCTTCTGTTATTAGTGTTGCGTTAATCACGCCGTTTTGTCCTGGGCGTGAGCTTACGCGTGCCATTCCAAGCGCGGTTTCTATTATTGCGCCTTTTGTTATTACGCCTCTCCTATCATAATCCACGTTTGACGGGTTTCTGACAACACGCAAAATTTCGGCTTTTTCGGTTTTTCCAGTTTTCAGGTCTGTTACACAAGCGTATTTTTCGCTTAAAACCTTAATTTTGATGGTGCTTCCTCTTCCTCTTTCAATTTTCTTTTTAGGTTCGCCTAGCAGCGTTTCCGCTGGAAAGCGACCTTGCTCAAATTTTCGTTTTCCTCTGTAAGCGCGTTTTCTACCTCCACTGGGCTTTTTCTTGTGGAGGTCACCGTGCCAGACCGACATATTTTCGCCTTCTAAACGGATTGGTGTTCACTATCACAGTTTTCTTGCAATATAAACCTATCCGTTGGGGGTTGCACCCTTTTCCTGTTTTGAAAAGTCTTCGAAAACGTTCTTCAGCTCCTTCTTCATCGTTTGGACGTCATGGCTTAAACCAAAATAATCCGCAAAATAATCCGTTGTCCTAAGTAATGTTGCGCGTCCTTTTCGCTCTGCGCTTACTAGGTTCATTTCCTTAAGCAGTTTTATGTGGCTGTAGACGTGGCGTCCCCGAACTTCGATAACTCTTTTTTGGGATATGGGCTGTTTGTAGGCTATGTATGAAAGCGTCTTTAATGGACCAGTGGAAAGCAAAGGTCTGTTTACAAGTTTTCTCACGTGTGGCGTATATTCGGCTTTTAGTTGGAGGACAAACCTTTCGTCTTTTAACTCTAAAATTTCAAGCGCAGTATTTCTTCTGGCATATTCTTGCATTAGCATCCTCGCAAGCTTCCGCGTCTTATTTTTAGAGCGAGTCTTCAAAACAGAACACAACTCGTTCAAGTCTAATGGACGACCAGAAACGTATAGGGCAGCCTCTAATAGGGCTAGGTCGCGCTCTAGTTTCTCTTCTGATTGCATTTTCTGCAAAGCTTCATCTGAATCAAGCATTTGCTGTTTCGGCTCCTGCAAGTTTGAACTCTCCAACGGTTATGTATATTTCCTCTGTTTCCTCATCTTGCCAAAGGTTCACTTTTCCATCTTGCGCTAGGAATAGGAGTAGGATGAATTTGCGGATTGCCTCTAGCCTTTCAACGCTTTTAATTAGTGTAGAAAATTGGATTATTCCGCCGCCCTTAACCATCTCCAGAAGCGTATTGTAAAGCTCTTCCATTTGACGCTCAATTTCCATCAAGTAAACTTCAAATTGCGGAAGGATGTCGGAGGGCGTTGGAAGAATCGGTTGAACATCGCCTCTCTCTAGTGGAACCAATTTTTCGCTTTTCAAAACGTCGTCCAAAACCTCTAGCAGATGCTTTATCGTCGTTGAAGTCAACTCATGCCTAAGCGGCAAAAGTAATGGCGGAGGCAAGAAATCTTGTGGCTGTTTCGGTGGAGGCGGAGGTTCCTCAAGCTTCAATAGAAGTTTTGACTTCATGAGGTATATGAAGGCGGAGGAGTCGAGGGCTACGCCAGAAGCCCTAAAATCAATGTATCCAGCCTTTTCCATCTCTTCAAGAAAGCTTGTCAGCAAATATGCTATGTTGATGTTCCATGGAGTAAGCTTCTCAAGTTTGTGAAACTCGAAAAGGATGTTCCATGGCGGTCGTAGGTAAAAAGGCTTTTTAATAATGGTGGCTTCGGTCACTGGCTTGTCACCTCAAGAAACTTGGCGGATATAACGTTTGATACTCCATTGCGCCCGTAAACGCCGTAGACTTTCTGCGCCTTGTTCACCATTTCAGGCTTTAACGTAATTACTATGAATTGAGTTTTTTCGGATTCTTCTAGCAACACTTCAGCGAGTTTCGAAACGTGGTAGGCGTCCAGATGTGCGTCTATTTCGTCTAGAATGTAGAAGGATGCGGGAGTGAACTCCTTTATTGCAAAGATGAAGGCAACCGCGGCGACAGAGCGCTCTCCACCGCTGGCTCCACTTACAATTATTGACGGCTTGTTTGGAAATTGAACAATCATGTCGATTCCGCCAAGGAACGGTTCATCTGGATTCTCAAGTAACAAAGTGGCGTTTCCGCCGCCAGTGAGTTTGTTAAAGTACCTCGACAAATTCGCGTTTATCTTTTCGAAGGCCTCCATGAAGACTCTGCGCTTTTTGCTTTCAATTTCGTTCATGAACTGGACTATGGCTTGTTTTTCCCTTTCCAACTCGTTAAGCCTCAATGAAAGCTCCTTGTACCGCGAAATTTGCTCAGCATAGTGGGATAGCGCCAACTGGTTTACGGCGCCTATTCTTTCAAGTTCAAAGCGCATCATTTTGATGGAGGTCTCTGCCTCCTCAACTTGGGCTGGAGTCGCATTTAGTGGTTGTTCGTATCCAAATTGTCTAAGCTGGTTTCTGTATTGCTCAAGCTGGAGCATTGATGTTTGGATGTTTAGTTGAAGTTGGTTTAGAAGGCGGTCGGCTTGCTCGTATTCCGAGTCGAGTTTGCGTAGTTCCTTGTCGATGTCGTCTATTTGAGAAGTGAATTTTTTGGCTTCTTCACGTGCTGAAAGAACGGTTTTGGAGAGTTCAACGCGGCTTTTTTCAAGTTCTGCAATCTCCAGTTTGAGTGATTCACGCTCTTTTGTAGCTTCTTCTACTTCCTTCTCCACTTTTCGAAGTTGCTGCTCAACCTTTGCAAGCTGGATTTTCGCGTTTTGATAGCCAACCCTTAAAACATTGTCAAACTTTGACTGGAGCGTTGAAATTTCAGTTTGAACAGTGCCAAGTTTCTGCCTCAAAGTGATTATTTCTTCGGCGAGCTTTTCCCTCTTAACCTCTAGTTCTTGGATGTAGGATGGGTCTGCTTTTCGCCGAAGAGCAACTAAAGCGTTTTGAAGTTTACGTATCTCCTTTTGAATTGAGTTGCCCTCAGCACGGTGCTTCCACATCAGAGCTTTTTCATTCTCCACTTCCTTCTCGAGCTTAGCAATGTTCTTATCAACACGTTTGACGTTTGCTCTAGTCCTTCTAACATTTCTTTTGACCCGCGCAATTTCTCTATCAAGCGTTATTATAGCTTCTGAGAGACGCGCAATTTCGACGCGTGTTCTGTCAATCTCCTCTTCAAACGCTGACAAGTCGGTGCCGCGCTTGGATAGATGCTGTTGCAAAGCTTTAACGGCTTCATCTAGGCTTTTTATGGCTTTCTCGCTTGGTATTATCGTTGAAAAGTCTATTGGTGCTCTATAATAGCCGCTTTCAAACGCTCCTCCAGCCTCATATAAGTCTCCGTCAACTGTAACCACTCGATATCCCTCGTTTGACAGTGTGAATGCAGTTTTTTCGTCTGAAACTATTAGCGTGTCTCCAAAGACGAAGTTGACCGCTGGTTCGTAATGTTTTTCGCATTTTATGAAAAGCGATGCCGCGCCATTTACGCCTTCTATTTGCGGGACTTTCAAGGCTTTAGGGTTTGAAGTTCCCTGAAGCGGAATTATCTTTATGCGTCCAAGTTTCATTCTTCTTAGGGTTTCTGCACAAGTGAAAGCGGCATCAAAATCCTTTACAACAACCGCATCAAGCCAGCCAGCCGCTGCAGCCTCAATAGCCCGTTTATAGGTGTTGTCAACTTTTATTAGGTTACGAAGCCTACCGTAGACGCCTTGGATTACTCCGAGTTCGCCGAGTTCTTCTATGCTTCGAAGGGCTTTTTCTTCAGAGGCTACTGTTTCCGCGAGTTCTCTTTGTGTTGCGAATTCTATCACTGCGGCTTTTGCTGAATCTGCAATTTTTCCAGCTTCGGCTATTTCGCGTTCTATGGCTTCTTTTTGTGCAATCTTCCGTTCGAGCATTCGCTGCATATTCTTTAACTGTGTTTTTTGCTCTTTCTGCACCTTTTCAAGTTCGGCAAAAGACTTCTCAAGTTCTGCGAGTGTGGATGCAAATCTTTCTTTTCGGCTTTTAAGGTCGTTAAGCCTTCTCATGCGAACTTTTATTGCCGTCTGACTTTTTGCATATTCAGAACGTAAATATGAAAGTCTCCTGTAGCAATTTTCTATTTGCTGTTCCATTTCTCGGATTTTCTTGCTGTTTTCGCCAAGGTTTTCCCAAAGTTGAGCCGTTTCATTTGCAAGCGCATCATGTTCGGCTTGTTTTGCACTTATTTGGTTTAAAATTGCTTCATATTCGCTTCGCAGTTCCTTTATCCGCAAACGGTTTTCGCGAATTTCTTTTCTAATTGACTCGTACTGTGCGAGGTTGTTTTCTCTTACGCGCCTTAAGCCTTCAAGACCTGTTTTCCCAGAAGTTATACGTGTTGTTAATTCTGTTAATTTTGATTTTAATTCGCCTATACGCATTTGAACCTTTAAAACTTGTGAACCGCCCTCCTCAACTATTTCTGAGCTTAGCTTTCTCCACTCGCCTTCTATGCCCCTCCTCTTTGAACGCAAATACTCGCGCAGTTGCCGCAGTTTTTCAACTCTTTCTTTGACCTTTTCCGCTTGAGATGCTGTTTCCTCTATCTTTTTTTGAATCTGCATTATGTCATTCGATATTTTGATTGCCTCAAACTTTCCTATTTCACGTTGAATGAAATTGTACCGCAAAAGTTGGTTGCGTTCCCTTTCTAGGTCGTCGACTCTTCTTTGCACTTCGTCTATTCTTCCCATAGCAGTCCGTATGGAAATGTCCGCTGCCCTAAGTTTCTCTTCAGCTTCAGCCTTTTCCGCGTCGTATTGAGCTATTCCAACCAAATCTTCAATTATTTTCCTTCTTTCCATCGGCGCAATATCTGTTAACCGCGTTATCGTGCCTTGCATGATAATATTTTGGCTTGTTGAGCTTAACCCAGCCATGGAGAGAATTTCTAGGATTTGGGTTCTTGATATGCGCCTTCCATTAAGCCTATAGACGCTTTGACCATTCCGATAAACTTCGCGCGAAACTGTGACCGTTGCGGTGTCTACTGGTATCCGTCCATCCGTATTATCAAATTGTATAATGACTTTAGCCATTTTCGCCTTTTCAAGTCCAGCCTTTTCGGAACCGTGAAAAATCAGTTTTGCGGCGTTTTCCGCTCGGAGCCTCTT
This sequence comes from Candidatus Bathyarchaeales archaeon, assembly GCA_049700035.1. Taxonomy (GTDB): domain Archaea; phylum Thermoproteota; class Bathyarchaeia; order Bathyarchaeales; family Bathycorpusculaceae; genus JAVZLQ01. The sequence continues at coordinate 60,797 of JBNAWC010000001.1, read as the reverse complement.
CGTGCTTAACTCGCCTAAGGCGAATAAAACTGCATCCACAATGTTTGTTTTTCCGCTTCCATTTGGGCCAGTTATGGCTGTAAAACCCTTATCTAGGACTACTTTAACGGTTTGCGGACCAAAGGATTTGAATCCCTTAAGCTCAATTTTTTTGATATAGGGCATTCAGTTTGCGCCCTCACCACACCGAAGGGTTGCAGCTATCTTGCCATAAGACTCTTCTGTAAGATTTTTCTATAAAAAGGTTATAGCAACAAGCTTTAACAGTTATGCACACTTTAAGGGAAGTTTCAGCTAGATTTTAACAAAATTAATCAGACCTACCGTCAAGCTTGAATCACACCTTATTTGCAGCTACTTTTTTTAACAAAATCTTTTATGCGTGCTTCTTCGCCGTAAACTAGCAAGCAACCATCACTTTGCATTTCATATGAAAGGTTTGATTCTTCAGCCAAACGTTTCAGCTTCTCAATCGGTAACTCTGATGATGGTTTAACACGAATCCACTTGTGTTCTCGCGGAAGTCCAGGGACAAATCTTGTTTCTGCTTCTTCCTCTTCTTCATGTGGCTTTTGCATTGCCTCATCTACTCGCCTAAGCCAAGTTTCCACGTATTCTGCGCCAAATTTTTTCTGTCCCTCAGAGGCGAGATAAGATTCAACTTTCATTAGGAATTCTTCGATTTTTTGGCTTTTTTCTGTGCATGTGGGGTCAGCCTTCAAAATGTTGATTAGTGTTTTGGCGGATTTTAAATCGCTTATCACTTCTGGTGGAGTTGGCAATCCTCTTTTCCGAAATTCTGCAATCATTTCTTCTAGAACTTTCCAAGCTGATAGATAGCCCATAGATTTGTTCCTCACATTTGATTTGCGCCTTATGCTATAAAGGATTATCTAAAGCAGTTGAAATCGCCAATAGCCAAACACAGCGCACACTTTTCAATGTCGATTTGCGGGTCGAAGATTTTGTGTAACTCGCACATTAGTCCTTTTGCCCTTATCAGCTTGCATATTTCACAGAATTTTTGGATAAACTCTTTATGGGATAAGGATTCGCTACTGCTAGCCATTGAGTTGGCAAATTCCTTAATTAGCTTCGTTATTTCAGGGTCTTTTTCTAGGTTTATGGCTTTTCCGCGTATCCGCCTATAGTATAGGCTTATGGCTGGTTGGCTTACTCCCAAAAGTTTTGCTGCTTCTGTCTGTTTTAGATTATGTTCTGCCGTAAGCTCCTGTGCTAACATGGCGCGTATTGCTGGCAGCAGGCATTTTACTGCTATTTCGCATGGCACTAACATTTATGGTCCCTCCTGTAGTGTAGTTGTAGAAAGGCATAAATATACTTTATTACAATTGTAATGCGCGCGCGCGCACAATGGGGCAGAAAGCACTTGAAAAGATAAAAGATTTAGACATAAAGATTATTGCACCAAGTCATGGTCCAATACACAAGAATGTTGAACGCATTTTAAACGCCTATAAACGGTGGGTTAATGGCGAGACAAAACGCAAAGCCATAATTGTTTACGTGAGCATGTGGCACAGTACAGAAAAAATGATTCAAGCGATTGCGGAAACGCTTGCCAATGAAGGTATAGAGATAGTTGTCTACAATTTGGCTTTATCTGACATTGGTGATATAGCAAAAGACCTTGTGGACGCGAGAGCCATAGTTTTGGGTGCGCCAACAGTTCTTGGCGGAATGCATCCGCTAGGCGTTTACGCCACATACCTCGTCAAGGCTTTACGTCCACCATTAAAGTTTGGTGTAGTCTTAAGCTCATATGGTTGGGGTGGAGGCGCAATAAAGCATGTTCAAGAACTGCTTGGACAAACAAAAATTGAGGTCGTAGGCACCGTGGAAATTAATGGTCCGCCCAAAGATGATGACATAAAACAGATAATCGATATTGGAAAGGCGCTTGCGAAAAAGATTAAGGGGGAATAGCACAGTGGCGGAAGATAGGAAAAATGTTTTGAAGGAAATTCTTAGGCAGTTGCATGCTGGTGCAAATCCGCAGGAAGTTAAAGAGAAGTTTAAGCAGTTTTTGGAAGGCATAAGCCCGCTTGAAATTTCAAGAATAGAGCAAGAGTTGATTAGGGAGGGAATGCCTAGAGAAGAAATCCAAAGGCTCTGCGACGTGCATATGGCTGTTTTTAGGGAACAGTTGGAAAAACAGAAATTTGACGTGCCAGCAAGCCACCCAATCAACATACTAATGGAAGAACACAAAATAATGCTTCAGCTTGCTGGAAAACTCGCATCCACAACGCAAAAGGTTCAACAGTTCAGTGAATCTAGCTATATCGAGGAGGAGATTCATGTTTTACGGCACTTGGCAAGGGATTTTATGGATTCTGAAAAGCATTATTTACGTGAGGAAAATGTGCTCTTTCCAAACTTGGAGAAGCATGGAATCACAGAACCGCCAGCAATAATGTGGATGGAACATAATCAAATAAGAGAGAAAAAGAAAACATTAAACAAATTTGTTGAAAATTACGGCGCATTAGGCTTTCAAGAATTTAAAGCGCAATTAGGCGAACTGGCTGAAACTCTAAACAGTTTATTGGCGAGCCACTTCTTCAAGGAAAACAATATACTCTTTCCGACAGCTTTACGCGTCATAACTGAAGATGAGTGGAAAGCTATAAGAAGCGAATTCGACGAAATCGGATATTGCTGTTTCACACCGCCAGAGTTAACCGCGCCACAAATATTTGAAGCAGAAAAAGAGGAGAAAATTATGCCCGCATCAAAAGAGACGCCTTTCGCATTGCAATTCGAAACTGGAACATTAACTAAGGAGGAGGTTGAAGCGCTGTTAAACACGTTGCCAGTTGATATAACATTCGTGGATAGGGATGACGCTGTTAGGTATTTTAACAAGGCTGAAAAACGCATTTTCGTAAGAACAAAAGCCGTAATAGGGAGAAAAGTGCAGCTTTGCCATCCGCAAAAAAGCATTCACATAGTAAACCGCATCCTCGAAGCCTTCAAGGAAGGGAAGAAAGATGTGGCTGAATTCTGGATTAACCTAAACAACCGCCTAATCCACATAAGATACTTTGCAGTTAGGGACAAGAACGGAAAATATTTGGGAACAATTGAAGTAACACAAGACATAACCGACATAAAAAAGATTGAAGGCGAGAAAAGACTCTTGGACTGGAAAGAATAGCAAGCCATCCCATTTGAGAGGACACTTCATGAAAACCGTGTTATTCGTTTGCGTTGAAAACAGCTTCAGAAGCCAAATTGCCGAAGCCTACTTCAACAAGTTTGCTCCAGAAGGCTGGCAAGCAATAAGCGCTGGCAGCAGACCAGCAGAAAAAGTTCACCCAAACGCAATATTACTGATGCGCGAGGAAGGAATAGACATCAGCGGCAAAAAGCCTAAAGCCTTAACCTTTGAGATGCAAACAAGGGCTGATGCTGCCGTTATAGTTTGCGGAAGTGCAGAATGTCCAGTCGTTTATGTTAAGGATGTTGAAGAGTGGAATGTTCCAGACCCAGCTAAAATGCCGTTGGATGAAGCACGAAAAATTAGAGATTTAATCAAGTCAAAGGTTTTGGACTATATTAAAAGGTTAAAGTCCAAGAACACTTAGTTCAAGTTAACTTTTACATAAACTTTCTGATTTCCGCTTTTTCTTTTTCGTTTAAGGGCAAAGTTGGTTTTCGTGGATACCCTGCTGGCAAGCCCATGATGTTTAATGCTTCTTTTATTGCTGCGAGTTGGTTACGTTTTATCACGAGAAACTCATTTATGTATGAAATTTTCTTTTGAAGCTCCCACGCCTTCGCACAGTCGCCATCTTTGAAGGCATTGTATAGTTCGCTGCAAAGCTTTGGAGCAACATTCGCAACGGCTATTACGGCGCCTTTTCCACCAAGCGCCAACGTTGGAAGCGCCAAATCAGCTGTTCCAGCTAAAACTGAAATTTTCCCGCCTACAAGCCTAACAAGCTCTGTTATTTGGCTGTAACTTCCGCTACTATCCTTTATTCCAACCACGTGACTGTATTCAGAAGAAAGCCTCTCGACCAAGGCTGGTTCAAGCGAGAACCCAGTAAATTTCGGAACGTTATAGACTATTATTGGCAGGTCGACAGCCTCAAGCACAACACTATAATGCGCATACAATTCTTCGCTTGAATGCCCAAAGTAGAACGGCGTAACAACAAGCGCAGCATCAACGCCCACATCTTTCGCATCCATAGTCAACTGCACTGTTTCCTTCGTGCCTATGGCGCCAGTTCCAGCGATAACTGGCACTTTGCCGTTCGCCTCATCCACAACCGCTTCAAGCAGTTTTCTACGCTCTTCCCTCAAGAGATACGGTGCTTCTCCATTGCTTCCGCAAGTTACAAGTCCAGAAAGCCCACCATCAATCCAAAACTGCACGAGTCCCCTTAACGCTTTTGTGTCTATTTCACCATTACGCTTAAAAGGTGTTACATGTGGAACAAAAATTCCTTCCGGTTTAAGTTTTGACATGCGCAGACACCAACTTGCTTTTTGTTGAGAGTCTTATCTTTTAGGGCATATATGAAATATTTGCTATGTGCAGCAAATCGTCAAAATTTTCACCGTAATATTTGCAATTTTGAACTCTATGGTTTATAGTGCAATATTATGCCCAAAACTTTAATGATGAAACTTAACCGCATACAACCAACCCAGCTATTCATCAGCTCAGAAAAGTTATCTGAAGTAATGAAAACCTTTGATGCCGCCAATCCAGCATCAATGGAGCCCATACCGATAAAACGACTTAATAACAAGATTATTTTTGTGGATGGTCATACAAGGGCGTTTGCTGCTTTCCTACATGGTTTTTCCCAAATTCCAGTTTATTGGGAAAATGAAGAACTCGATTGGGATGCTTATGAAATCTGCGTTGAATGGTGCGAGAAAGAGGGAATCCACGCCATAGCCGACCTTAAAAACAGAGTTGTTTCCCACAAAGATTATGAGAAGTTGTGGTATAAACGCTGCGAAGATATGCAGAAAGATTTGGAGGCAAAAAGGAAAAAGCTGCAAGCCATAAAATTCAGGGCAACTTAACTTTGCAAGAGCGAGTATCGTTTCAGTTCTCGAAAAGTATTGGGTATGGAGAACTCACATAGCAATTAAGCATAACATTAATTAATCTAATTACTGTATGAGAGACTGCAAATGTGTTAGTGTGAGGTAGATATACATGTCTGTGTTTGCGGCACCAGGTGCTTATGACCGTGCAATAACGGTTTTTTCACCAGACGGCAGGCTCTTTCAAGTTGAATATGCAATGGAGCTTGTTAATCGTGGAGCCACAATTTTGGGGATAAAATGCGTTGAAGGCGTTGTTTTGGGGGCGGAGGAAACCGCTGACCCGCTTGAAGAAACTGGAAATTCATGGAAAATCTTTAAGATTGATGAGCATATTGGGGTGGCAATAGTTGGTTTAAGCTCTGACGCTCGCGTCCTAATAGACCAGGCGCGAATTTACGCCCAAAGCAACAGGCTAACATACGACGAGCCAATAGACGTAGAAGTTGTAACAAAAAGGATATGTGACATAAAACAGTTATACACGCAACACGCTGGCGTAAGACCCTTCGGAGTATCAATGATCTTCGGCGGAGTTGACAAAACCGGCAACCGAATTCTTGGAACACATCCAAGCGGAACATACAGAAGTTACAAGTGTAGGGCAGAAGGCGCTGGAAGAGAAACCGTCTTCGCAATACTCAAGGAAGAATATAAAGAGGACATGAGCCTCGACGACGCTGTAAAACTTGCAGCAAAATGCTTGGTAAAAGCCTTAGAAGCAAGACAATTGCCCCCAAGAATAAAAATAGCGGTAATACCATCAGCAACGAAGAAAATGGAGATGCTCAGCGACGAGAAAATAGAGGATGTTTTGAAAGAATTGGGCGCAGGCAAGTGAATTGCTGATGAGTGAAAAATACACTGTTGCACGCATAACAAAGGACAATGAGCACTTTGAAGTTCTCGTGAAACCCCAAAAAGCGTTGGATTACAGAATGGGAAAAATAACAGCCCTAAGCGAAGTACTTGTCACTGAAACAATATTTTCAGACGCAAACAAAGGCACAAAAGTGGCTGAAGAAAACCTCCGCAAGGCTTTCGGAACAACAGACCCTCTTAAAATTGCAGACATAATACTGAAAAAGGGAACCTTGCAACTCACAACGGAACAGCGCAGAAAAATGATTGAAGACAAGAGAAAACAAATTATAGATTTCATTTCAAGACAGTGCGTTGACCCCAAAACAAACTTGCCACATCCACCCATGCGCGTGGAAAACGCCTTGGAACAAATACACTATCCAATAGACCCATTTAAACCAGTGGAAGAACAAGCAAAAGAAATCATAAAACAGCTCAGGACAATCTTGCCACTAAAGATGGAGCAAGTCTCAGTGGGCGTTCACATACCAGCACAATACTCTGCGAGGGCGTATGGCACAATAAAAGGCTTTGGAACAATAAAAAGGGAGGAGTGGCGCCCAGACGGCTCATGGTACGGCGTAATAGAGATGCCAGCAGGCTTATATGCACCCTTCCTAGAAAAACTTGGTGAAATAACAAAGGGAAGTGGAGAGGCAAAAATAATTTCTTAAAAGCCCAAAAATAATTATGAGTTAGGTGTGATGCATGCCAACATTTTTTGAAAGAAAACAGCTTGTTGTTCCCGGAGAACTGATTGCAGAAGACGACTACATAGCTGGCGAAAACACTTATGCTGAAGGGAAAAAGATTTACGCTTCAAGAATAGGTTTGGTGGATTACGAAAACAAGAAAGTTAACGTTGTCGCATTGAGAGCGTTCTACATCCCAAAGGTTGGAGACATAGTAATTGGAACTGTTACAGAAATAGGGTTTAACGGCTGGACAGTGGACATAAATGCGCCATACGAAGCACTTTTAAGGGCATCTGACGCCCTAAGCAGACCATTCAGACCGCAAAAGGACGATTTATCCCAAGTCCTAGACATAGGAGACCTAATAGTCGCAAAAATAATCGCCTACGACAGAGCGCACAACCCGCAACTAACAGTGGCAGAGCCTGGACTTGGAAAAATAACCCGCGGTCAAATAATAAAAATCACCCCGACAAAAATTCCACGCGTAATCGGGAGAAGAGGTTCAATGATATCAATGATAAAGCAGGAAACTGGATGCCAAATAATCCTAGGTTTAAACGGCGTCATATTGATAACTGGTAAAACGCCAGAAGATGAGCAGTTAGCAATTATGGCGATAAACAAGATTGAGGAAGAGTCCCATACAAGCGGTTTAACAGATCGCATAACACAGATGCTTAAAGAAATGAAGGAAAAGAGAGGTGTAAATTAGGATGAGCCAGAAAAGTGTAAAATTGATTGATAAGAAAGGTTTAAGGTTGGATGGTAGAAAACCAGACGAGTTAAGACCAATAAAAATTGATGTTGGGGTTTTATCAAACGCCGACGGTTCAGCATACATCGAACAAGGAAAAAACAAAATTTTAGCAGCGGTTTTTGGTCCAAAAGAGTTGCATCCAAAACACATGGCGCTCCCAGACCGCATGGTCTTAAGGTGCCGTTATCACATGGCGCCATTCTCCGTTCAAGAGCGCAAATCACCAGCGCCATCAAGGAGAGAAATTGAACTCTCAAAAGTCATTAGAGAAGCGCTTGAACCATCAATATTCCTTGAATATTACCCAAGAACTGGAATAGACATCTTCATAGAAGTTTTGCAAGCTGACGGAAGCACACGGTGCGCAAGCATAACAGCAGCCTCACTGGCTTTGGCTGACGCTGGAATTCCAATGCGGGATTTGGTTGCCGCATGCTCTGCTGGAAAAGTTGATGACACAATAGTTCTAGATTTGATGGATACAGAAGACAAAATGGGAGAGGCAGACGTGCCACTGGCTTTAATGCCAAACCTAAACGCAATAACATTGCTTCAAATGGATGGGCAACTAACGCTTGAAGAGTTTGAGAAAGCCGTTAACCTTGCACTCGACGGCTGCAAAAAAATCTACGCACTACAGAAGGAAGCCTTAAAAGCCAAGTACGTAAGCTTTAAGGAGGCAGAAGAGTAATGGCAATGATTACACGCGTAAAACAAAGGGAAATCGCGCAACTAATAGCAAAGGGAAAACGCTTAGACGGCAGAAACTTGAAGGATTACCGCGAAATAAAAGTTGAACAAGGAATAATTGAACGCGCAGAAGGTTCTGCAAGAGTGCTTCTCGGAAAAACAGAAGTCATGGTTGGAGTGAAAATTGAAACTGGACAACCATTCTCAGACACGCCAAACGAAGGCGTATTAACCGTAAACGCGGAACTCGTGCCATTAGCATCTCCAACATTTGAGCCAGGACCGCCAGACGAGAATTCCATAGAACTCGCAAGAATCGTTGACAGGGGAATACGCGAATCAAAAGCCATAGACCTTGAAAAGCTGTGCATAGAGCCGGGAAAAAACGTTTTTGTCGTTTTCGTTGACGTTTACGTGTTGAACCACGATGGAAACCTAATAGACGCTTCAGCAATAGCCGCGGTAGCAGCACTACTCAACACGAAGATGCCAAACTACGAAGTTGAAGAAGGGCAAGTCAAAATCAAGCCTGGTTATGTTCCACTGCCCGTTAGAAAGCGTCCAATAACCGTAACTTTTGCGAAGATAGGTGAAAAACTCATTGTTGACCCAGGACTGGATGAAGAGCAAGTTATGGATGCGCGGATTTCCATGGCTGTTGATGACGACGCAAACATATGTGCAATACAGAAGGGTGGAAGCGGCTACTTCTCGCCGCAGCAGGTTTTGGAGGCTGCGCAAATAGCTAAAGAAAAAAGCGAAGAAATAGGGAAGAGGCTTGGTTGGCGATAGCTATGGGAAGGACGAAAAAGGTTGGACCGACACGCGGACTTGGAGCACGTTACGGCTCAACGGTTAGGAAACGTTACATCAAAGTTGTCACAGAACTAAAGAAGCCACATACATGCCCACAATGCGGGTTCCAGCGTGTGAAAAGAGTAAGCATTGGCGTTTGGGAATGTAGAAAATGTGGCTTTGTTTTTGCTGGTGGCGCTTACACTCCAACAACAAAGCTTGGGATGGTTGCCAAACGCGTCGCAAAGGGAGCACCAGTAGAAGAGGTAGTGCGAGAAGCAGCTACAGAAGAAAGCGAATGAGCCACCGCTTAATGGTTACATTATGGACACACGCGCTAAATGCAAAATTGAATTTAAGGATAAACATTCACTGCAAACAATTTTAAAAGCCTTACAGCCAGAAATGCAAAAGCCACCAACATTCCGTTCAAGAGCCACCATAGAAGTTGAAGGAAACCATTTAATTTTGAACGTAGAGGCAAGGGACACCGTGGCTCTGCGAGCGGCACTAAACGCTTATTTAAGATGGATAAACTCGCTGTTAAACGTTTTAGAACTTTTGAGGTTTAAGCTTAGAAAATGTTAATTAGGGGCTTGGTTTATTGCTGTGCAGATGGGAGTGTAAAAAGTGAGTGAAGAAATTTCAAAGCTTCCGCCCCACGTTCAAGAACGCCTCTTAAGACTTCAACAACTACAGCAGACCCTCCAATCAGTTCTGGCGCAAAAACAGCAGGTGGAACTTGAACTTACAGAAATTGAACAGGCACTAAGCGAACTGCAGAAAATGGCAGAAGACGCCGTGATTTATAGGGCTATCGGCACGCTTCTGGTGAAAGCTGAAAAGGCGAAGGTTGTAGCAGACCTGAATGAAAGAAAAGAGTTACTCAACACACGCGCCACAGTTTTAGGCAAACAAGAAGAACGTTTACGCACTCAACTAAAGGATTTACAAGCCAAACTTCAACAAGACCTAAGCCCAGTTTCTCCGTCATCACCCCAACCCTAAACTCTGGGTGAAAATGTGGAAGACTTGGGCATTCCAGAGTTGACTGATGAACAAATGGAAGAATTATGCTCTGTTGCAGAGGAAGCTGCCAGAAAGTATGTACTTTCAAAGCTTCCTTCAAAAGAGATAAAAATGTTAAGTGTAAGCACCGAAGCTGATGGAGCGAAACCATTAACGCTAAGTGTTGACGTTGACGTCACACTGACAAAGGCTATGAAGGACTATAACGCGCAAAGCCTTGTAGACGAAGCGGTGAAAGAAGCATTCAAGGCTGCAGAGAAATATTTGAGGGAACTCAAATGCCGTTCACAGAAATAACAAGAATATTAGAAGAGGCAAACGCGAAGTTTGTGCTATTACTATGCCACCATAACGCGGACCCAGACGCAATATGCTCAGCTTACGCATTTTCAAGCCTATTAAAGCGTCTAAAGCCAAACTTGGAAGTAGAAATAGGCGCAGCTCATGGAATAAGCAGACTTTCGAAACACCTTCTGAAAAGTTTGCCGATAGAGATAAGCATGCAACCAAGTGTTGAAAAAGCGGAAGTAATCATACTTCTAGACACTAACACGATTCAACAGCTAAACAATTTGGCTGAAAAAGTGAAAAACTCTAAGGCGCCAATAATAGTTATAGATCACCACGCAACCCATCCAGAAACACAGAAAATAGCGAAAGCATGCATAACAAGCGAGGAGGCATCATCGACATGCGAGATAATTTACGGCTTTTTTAAAGAAATTGGCGTAAAGGTAAATGCGAATGAGGCTAAAGCACTTTTCCTTGGAATAGCCTTTGATACACGCCACTTCGTGTTGGCAAACTCTTCAACATTAAAAAGCATAGCGGAACTAGTTGACGCTGGAGTAAACGCGCGAGAAGCGCTTTCGATGTTGGCCCTTCCAATGGACTTTTCGGAGCGCGTGGCAAGGCTTAAGGCTTGTAGGAGGGCGAAACTCTTTAAAATTGGGGAGTGGATTATCGCGTTTTCGCATGTCAGCGCCTATCAAGCTTCTGCGGCGAGAGCCATAATAGATTTGGGAGCGCATGTTGCGGTTGTTGCTGGACAGAAAAATGAAAACATAGAAATCAGTTTAAGGTGCACTAATGAGTTTGTGGAAAAAACGCATATACACTTGGGAAGAGACATAGCCAAGCCTCTTGGAGAACAACTAAACGGGATGGGTGGGGGGCACGCTACAGCCGCGGGAGTGAACGGTGTTGGCGACGTTGAAACTGGACTTAAGAAGTGTTTGCGCCTTTTAAAAGAACGTTTGGCAAAGCAAAATTAAGTAGCTACTCTTAAATGAGACAAAATTTTGCTAGATAGGAATAGGAAAAGAGCATGCCAATAATTGAAACAAAAGCGTTGATCTATTCATACCCAAGAGCAACAAAGCCTTCGATTAGGGATGTTTCCATCAAAATAGAAAAAGGCGAATTCGTGCTCATTACTGGTCCGAGCGGTTGCGGAAAAACAACACTGTGCAGATGCTTCAACGGATTAATCCCCCATTTTTATCAAGGAACACTTGAAGGCGAAATCATGGTAGCAGGACTTAAGGTTTCAGAACACCCAACATACGAACTAGCCAAACACGTTGGACTTGTATTCCAAAATCCAGAAAACCAGCTTTTCGCGTTATCCGTAGAGAAAGATGTGGCATTTGGACTTGAAAACCTAGGAGTCCCGAGGGAAGAAATGCGAAAAAGAGTTGACTGGGCTTTAGAGTTGACTGGCGTATACGATTTGAAAGATAGACCGCCACATGAGCTGTCTGGCGGGCAACAACAACGCGTTGCCATAGCGTCAGTCTTAGCCATGCAGCCAGAGGTCATGGTTTTGGATGAACCTACATCATTCCTCGACCCCTTGAGCGCAAAGAAAATATTTGAAGTCATTTACGATTTGAACAGAAAATTGGGGATAACGGTGATTCTCGTTGAGCATAGGCTTGATTTGACAGCGGTTTACGCCGACCACATAATAATAATGGACGAAGGAAAAGTGGTTTTTGATGGTGATCCACGAGAAATTTTAAGCATGCAAGAAACACGTTTGATTGGCATAGGAATTCCGAAGGCGACGAGACTTTACCACATGCTTAGAAACGACGGCGTAAAGCTTGGCAACGCTGTTCCATTATCGTCTTGGGAAATGGTAAACATGCTAAGGGAGGCTTTGAAGCAAAAATGATTGAGGTTGAGGATGTCTATTTCACTTATCCAAACGGCTTTGAAGCCCTAAAGGGGATATCACTTAAAATAGAGAACGGCGAATTCGTGGCAATAATGGGACAAAACGGAGCTGGAAAAACAACCCTCGTCAAACACTTTAACGGACTCCTCAAACCGACAAAAGGCAGAGTACTCGTTGACGGCGTTGACACAACAAAGGTAAGCGTTGCAACCTTAGCCAGAAACGTTGGATTCGTGTTCCAAAATCCAGACCATCAGCTTTTCAGCGAAACAGTTGAGGAGGAAATAGCCTTCGCACTGCGAAACTTCGGGTTTAAAGAGAACATAATAAAGAGACGTGTGACATGGGCGCTAAACCTTCTGGGCTTGGCGCAATACAGAAAAACATCGCCTTTCATGCTGAGTGGGGGAGAAAGGAAACGTGTGGCGTTAGCCTCAGTTTTGGCTTGGAACCCAAAAATACTCATTTTAGACGAGCCAACAATAGGGCAAGATTATCAGCAAAAGGAGAAACTTCGACAATTTATAATGCAGATGAAAACTCAGCGAAAAACAGTTGTGATAGTAACGCATGATGTCGAGTTTGTGGCAGAATGCAACCCAAGAGTTGTGTTAATGCGCGAAGGAAAAATCGTTGCAGACGGACAAGCAAAAGAAGTTTTAACAAATGAGAAACTGCTAACTCAAGCGTCAATTGTCCCGCCACAGGTAACACAAATCTTTCTGCAGTTGTCAGATTTGGGATTAAAGAAGGATGTAATTGACATTTACGAGGCACGCGAAATCCTGCTCAACATTTTAGAGGGAAAGAAGCAATGAGCGTTTTTGATGGTTTAAAGTTTAGGAAAGTTCATTCGCCAATCCATGATTTAGACCCTAGAATAAAGTTCATCTACGTATGCGCAATATTTGTGATAGCAATAATTTTCTGGGAAATTATCCCGCTTATAGTGCTATTTGTTATGCAGATTCCCTTCGTCTTATTAGCCAGAGTTAAACGTGAATGGATGCGCTCAATGCGAGGCGCAGCATTCCTAGCAACGATAATATTCTTAACAAACTTTGTCGTAACGTACTTCTTTACGCATTACCCACTCGCGGTAAGCCTGGAAAACGCCTCGGCGCTAACATTACGCTTCATAGTGCTTGTCGAATCCTTCTCAATATTCTTCCTAACAACTTCGCCAGACACTTTAAGCCTCGCCCTAGAACAGACGCATGTGCCATACGAGTTCACGTTTGCCTTCACAACAGCAGTGCGTTTTGTTCCAGTGCTTGCGGAAGAAGCCCAAACAATAATGGACGCTCAGAAAGCTAGAGGACTGGAGCTTGAACGCGGAAACTTCTTAAAAAGGATTAGGAATTATATTCCAATTTTGATACCGCTCATAATAAGTGCAATAAGGAGAAGCCTTGAACTTGCGGAAGCCATGGAATCCCGAGCATGGGGAGCAACAAAAAAACGCACAAACCTTTACGTCTTGAAAATGCGCAGCGACGATTTTGTTCTTTTAGCATTAACTATCGGAATCCTAGCAGTAGCCATCTACATTCGCTTAAACTTTGCAATTCCTTCGTTGAGTGAACTTTTAGGATTGGTCTAACCGCAAGACTTTTAATAGAGACGCTTTTGTAATGGTTTTCGCGGAGCTTGAAAATTTGAAGTGGTTAAAGGCAGCGGCAAACGAAATAATTGCTGGAATAAAAAGCTCGATTGAAGAGCTGAACACGAAGGAAGTTGAAAGGCTGATTGAGCTGCTTCTTGAAGCGAAGGACAAGAAAATCTTCATTGTCGGAATGGGGAGAAGCGGTTTCGTTGCTAGAGCTTTTGCCCTTCGCCTTATGAACCTAGGATTCAACGTTTACTTTCTAGGCGAAACCATAACCCCAGCAGCTGAGAAAGGCGATTTGCTAATAGCCATTTCAGGAACAGGCTCAACAAAAATGGTTTTAACCGCTAGCGCAGCGGCAAAGGAAATAGGCGCCAAAGTAATAGCCATAACATCATTCCCTGAATCCCAACTTGGAAGAATGGCAGACCATATTGTAACTGTGAAGGGAAGAACAAAAACTGGATGGCCTAAAGAAGAGGATTATTTGGCTAGGCAAATCATGGGCGAAAGGGAGCCGCTGACTCCTCTTGGAAGCGTCTTTGAGAACAACTGCATGGTTTTTTTGGACAGTCTTGTCGTAGAATTGATGCACAAGATGGGGCGAACGGAAGAGGATTTAAAGCGTAGGCACGCAACAATAGAGTAAACGCTTATGGAGCGTGTAGAAGATACGGGCTAAATGGAAAAAGAAGCGGATGAAGAGACAGAAAAAAAGGCGACAGAAGAGAAGAGCACGGTACAAGTAGGGCTTGTTCTTAGGCGTTAGTTTGATTTTAGGCTGATTTTTTGTTTGTGTTAGTGTTAAGCGTGGTAAAGATTAGGCGTGCATATAGCTTATTAAGACTTTATACATACTATATTTAGGAAAAAAACTCCACACGCTAAAAGGGAAAACGCAATGCCGAGAAAACCAAAAACCACAGAGCAGACTGAACAAGCAGAAATAGGCATAATAGTAAAAGAGGAAAAAACAAAAAAGCCAACAGTGTTCAGAGAAGTCTATCCAATAAAAGAACCCTATGTGTACGCGGCAATCGTCAAAAACCCAGAAACCCAAAAAACGATGTATGAAGTTATAGAACCAACACTGCAAAAGGAAGAAGAACAAAAACTGCAAGAAATACGACGGTTTTTGATGGAAGAAGTTGACATAAACCTAAAGGAAATAGAAACCAGAGAGAAAGCAGAAAAATACCTCATAGAAAAAACAAGGGAGATAATCAAAAAATACCGCCTAAAAATACCACAAGAAGCAGTAGATAAACTAACATACTACATTGTAAGAGACTTCATAGGCTATGGAAAAATAGACCCGCTAATGAAAGACCACCTTATAGAGGATATTTCAGCAGACGGCGTAAACATACCAATATACGTTTGGCACAGAATCTACGAATCATTACCAACAAACATAATATTCAAGGACGAGGCAGAACTAAACTCCTTCATAGTACGCCTCGCATACCTATCTGGAAAAAACATATCAATAGCATCGCCGATTCTCGACGCCTCGCTTCCAGACGGCAGCAGAATACAACTAACTTATGGGAATGAGGTTACACGAAGAGGCTCAACATTCACAATTAGACGTTTCAGAGTTGACCCACTAACAATCTCAGACTTGATAGCATTAAACACCATATCCTCGGAAATGGCTGCATACCTCTGGTACATAATAGAAAACAGAGCCTCAATAATCGTGGCTGGAGGCGTTGCAGCTGGAAAAACAACGATGCTGAACTGCCTCTCAATGTTCATAAAACCCGAAATGAAAATTGTAAGCGTAGAAGACACGCAAGAGCTGAACCTACCACATGAAAATTGGATACCCTCAGTTGCAAGATTAGGTTTTGGGCACGAAGACAAAAAAAGCGGCACAATAACGATTTTTGACTTGCTGAAAGCGGCTGTCAGACAAAGACCCGACTACATAATAGTTGGCGAGGTCCGTGGAGAAGAAGCCTACACACTTTTTCAGGCTATGGCAACTGGACATTTAGGAATGAGCACAATACACGCAGAGTCTGTAGAAGCCGTAATAAATAGGCTGGAATCAGAGCCTATGAACATTCCGAAGTCGCTTATAGCCATGACAGACGTCATAATGGTTATGACCAGAACAGAAATTGAAGGAAGACCAGCCAGAAGGGCAAGCACAACAGCCGAAGTTGTCGAGTTTGACCGCAAGAAAAAGAACATCGTAACAGAGGATGTTTTCCGCTGGAATCCGCGTGAAGACAAATTCGTCTTTTCTGGTCACAGCGTACTTTTAGAGGAACATATGAGTAAGATGGGTTTAAGCGAGGATGAGGTTAGACGTGAACTGCATAAGAGAAAGACTGTTTTAGAGTGGATGGTTCGTGAGGGAATAAGGCGCCACACAGACGTTGCAAACGTGATTCGCGAGTACTATGCAAACCCGAACCGTGTATTTCAAAAGGCAAGGGTTGGACTCAAATGAAAGCAAGCAAGGTTCTAGAGAAAATCAGACAACTTTCTACGCGTTTTAAGGTACCTATCAAAAGTTCAGTGGGCGTAAAAGCAGCTGTTGGATATGGAAAAACGCAAAAAGTGGATTTCTATTCATTGGCATACAAGTTTATTGGAGAGAGAACAGAGCGTTTTTTGCCGCTTTTTAAGGATTTAGATGCGAATTTGCAGAAATCTGGAATTAGAATCAGCTTTAAGGCTTATGTTAGCCTAACGGTTTTTACGGCGATTCTGCTGCTAGTAACTGCGTTAGCAATAATTCCTTTAACGCTTTTCTTAGGATTTGGAGTCCCGCTAATACCCTCTTTCATGTTTGGCATTGGTGGAGGGCTATTTGCTTGTGCCTTTTCAATAATCGGGTTTTACATTTATCCAGTTTACCGTGCAGACAAGGTTAAGAGAGACTTGGAGGACGAATTGCCGTTCACAACTGGGTATATGGCGATTCTCTCAAGCGCGGGCGTTTCTCCGGAAAAAATTTTCTATTCACTTTCAAACTTGAACCCGCCGCTGGCAATAACAAACGAAGTGAAAAACATTGTTAGGAACATAAACCTCTTCGGTTTAGACGTTATCTCCGCACTTGAAGAAACTTCTAGGCTGACACCGTCTGAAAGGTTCCGCGAAATGCTTGAAGGCTTCATTTCAACGATACATTCTGGCGGCAACTTGGCACATTACCTACGCGAAAAGTCAATGCAATACATGAAGTTAAAGAGGATTAGCCTACGCAAATTCGCAGACACACTATCAATTCTATCGGAGTTTTACGTGGCTTTATTAGTGACTGGACCACTGCTTTTGGTTATTATGCTTGCAGTTATGAGCATGCTTGGCGGAGGCTTAGGCGCCTTAGGTCCAGACATTCTGCTCAACATCTTAACCTACATTGGAATACCATTGGGTTCCATAATGTTTCTGATAATTTTGGATGCCGCATCACCTAAATGGTAGGAAGAAAATGCCAAAAATAAGTGCACAAGATAAAAAGTTGGCGTGGAGCGCCTCGATTTTAATAGCCGTCGCCATGGTCATTTTCGCCTTTTTCAATTTTTGGGGAACAAGAACGTTTGATGAGTTCGTTTTCTTCGCTTTAATAATTGGCATTTTTCCGCCAGCAATCTTGAATTATATAGAATTCAAATGGAGAAAAGCCATAGACGAACATCTCCCAGACCTTTTCAGAAGCATAGTTCAAGCCCAAGAAACTGGAATGACGCTTCCACAAGCATTAGAAGAAGCATCTAAAAGAAACTATGGACCATTAACTGGCGAATTGAAGAAGATGACAGCGCAGATTTCTTGGGGCATGACCTTTGAGGAGGCTCTTTTGGCGTTGGGAAAACGCGTTAACACTGTGCTTGTGCAGAGAACCGTGCCGCTAATAATTGAGGCGAGTCGCTCTGGCGGGCATGTGGAAAAGGTTTTTGAACCAACTGGCAAATTCATACAGACAACGCTTCTATTGGATAAGGAGAGAAGAAACCAGACGAGACCGTACATTGCCATAATTTATGTAGCCTACTTCGTTTTCCTCTTTACGGTGATACTGCTTTTCAAGTCGTTCTTCGCAAGCATAGAGGGACTGCCAACACTGGGAACAGCCGTAATGGCTCCAGAAGAGATGAAGCGCCTATTCTTCCACATGACAGTAGTCCAAGCGCTTTTTGGGGGACTCATCGCTGGAAAGATGGGTGAAGGCGCGGTGAGCGCTGGCTTAAAACATAGCCTGGTAATGATGCTCAGCGGTTACCTAGCCCTAAAACTTTTCCTTTGAGGTGGAGCCATGGCAAGTAAAAAGGGGTTTTTCGCGGATAAGAGGGCTATAACCCCAGTGCTCAGTAACCTTCTACTAACAGTTGTGGCGGTGGCGGCGATGGCGATTGCCACAACAGCCACATATGTGATTACAACGAACCTTCGTGAGACAATGAGTGAACGCGCCATAATAGAAGATGTCTGGTTTAACAATGAAACAGGCAGCGTGCACATTTACTTGCGAAACATTGGAAAGGTCGCCATCGAAGTTTCTGGAGTATACATTAATCATACGTCGCGGTCTTTCAGCCAACCCTTCCGTCTAGAGTTAGGCGAACACAAGTGGCTTAACGTTTCGGGTTATGTTTGGACGAGTGAAAGCCTATACTACATAGATATTGTTACAAAGAGGGGAACCCACATTGCAGACTATTATAAGGCACCTTAAACGGTTCGGGAAAGCAAGGAAGGGCGTAAGCAACGTGATAGTCGTAATGCTAAGCCTAATTTTAGTAACGCTAATAGTTTCAAACGTGGTTTTATGGAGCTACCAAATGAACCAATTCGACCTAGAGAGAATGCAAGAAAACATAAAAATCGAAAATGTCACACGTGTCACACATTCATCATGGTTTACAATAAACAATGAATACATAATTGAAGTAGGCAGTAGAAACGGAACATACGTGGACACTCAGACTGTTGATGATATTTATGAAAGTTTTATGGAAGAAAATGGCTACATTTATAATCCGTCTACATACAATCCCGTAAATTCAACGCAACATGTTTCTGGCTTACTAATAGATTTAGAAAATGACGATGCCAACTACATGACTTTTAGAAGTTATGCCTCACGAAACATAACAGGCGCCTTCGGCAACAATGCGCCTGGCCCAAGTTCTACGATTGTTAGTGCAAATGCCATGTATGGAAGCCTTTTTACTTCGCCTCCAGCAACGGTGATTGCGAAGAGCATAGCGTTTTATGGCAGAAGTGTCTCTCAGACGAGAAGTGTCAAATGCTTGATTGTGAGGCACAGCGATTTAAAAATAGTTGCAATAACGAATCCGGTGTCGGTTACAACGACGTTGGGATGGTGGACCGCCACTTTCTCGGATTCGCCAACTTTGACTCCCAATACAGAATACCTATTAATGATGATACCAAATGGGCAAGTCAGATTTTACTACACAACGGGATCAGCCAATCAGGGACATTATGATACAACAAACAATTACGCTTCACCAATAGACCCGACAGACGCTTCGCATAACACTAATCGGTATAGCATTTACTGCAACTACGACCAGCCAGTTGAATACACTGCTGAAGTGGAGTTTATGGGAACGTCAAACATGGAAACTTGGAACAGTTTAACATGGAAAGTCACGAGTTCTTTTACGACGGACAACGTAAACGTAACATTACAATTATTCAACTATCAGACTAATAATTATCCAGAAGACGGGGATGGCTACATGTCATACATTTCAAGTTCAATTCCAAACGTTGATGAAACGAAAAAACAAACAATAACTGAGAATGCAACACAGTTCAGAGATGGCTCAAGCAACTGGAAATTAAGGATTAAAGGAGTTAAAGCAACAAATGCACAGTTCGATTTGAAATTAGATTTAGCAGAGTTAAAAACTGAAATGCAAGATGCCTATGCCCTCAGCATGACTGGCGAATTCACTTTAGACATAAAAACTTATCCACCACAATACATTGAGACACTTGAAATTCAAATTCGCCTTAGAGCAAACGACACCATCGAAAATTGGTTTTTGAAAGTTTACAACTGGACAACCGCAGAATTCGCTAATGTGAGCCAAATCATCCCAGCAACAAATTTTGAATATTACACGGTTAGCATAACAGAAAATTGGCAGAGCTTCATAAACAATGAGGGAACTGTCAGGATAATGTTCTGCGATGCAAACCTGGATGCAAGCCAAACAACTGTTGACATAGATTTCTTCGCCGTGAGAGCGAAAATCGATGGTGCAAAGTTTAGCGTTAAAAATTCTGGGTCAGCAACTGCGCATATAGTTGTCATATGGGTTGTTAACGCAACTGTTCACACGCGTTATGAGGCGAACTATTTTGTAAACGTCGGTGAAGAAGCCACTTTTATAAGGGCGGACATAAAACTTCCGGAAGGCGATTTTATAGTCAAAGTTGTTACTGAAAGGGGAAATATCGCGGTTTTTATTCCTTAACCATTTCTTCTTTTAGGGCTTTTATCGCCTCTTTCTGGTTCTTAACTTCTAGAATACGGATGTTATAGAGTTCAGCCATCTTCTTTCCATTATCATTTATTTTTGGAATAGCAATCAAGTAGGCACGGTCTGGAGAAACATCAAATATTTT
>JBNAWC010000001.1:12405-40442 GCA_049700035.1 Candidatus Bathyarchaeales archaeon | reverse complement strand
GGTTGTTCAGAAACGACGTCCTCAATGGACATTGCAACATCAATAACAGTTAATTTTTTTGCGGTTTTTCCCTCGTAAGCCACTATGTCAAACATGTGATTTGCTCCAGATTTACCCTTCAAAAACGCTGGGCCTTCAACTTCAAAACCATTTTCTATTAAGAAATCCTTAATTGGAGCAATTATAACCCACCCGCACGCCGCCCCCTCCTTGGCATCTTCCCTTAGACTGTAGGCGTAAACATCCTTTATCACGGCGTCTTCGAAAGTGAAGGCTGTATGGCAGTCTCTGCAAAAATGCGTCACAACTGGAATGTCAAAACTCTTCTTGCAGTCTTTGCATGTACACCATGTTCCAGCCCTGCGATAATCAACGTCTGGCTTTTTTAGTTCTTCATGGCATTTTGGGCAGATGAGTTTGTTTCCTTTCTTGTAGTTTTCCTCAACATCCATGTAACCACATTTAACATGCTCAATCAAAGCGCTTCTTTGAATGTCGAAGGACTTGCAGTAGGCACAACAATAGCGCACTGAAATGTTTGCGGAACCACATTTTGGACAATAAATGATTTTGTCGTAAAGCCGCCTTTCAAGTATGCCCGCGTTATACAACCTATTCAAAAAGGCTTCAGCATCTTGAACACTGCCGACAATCGCCTCAACAATTGGATAGTGATACCCAACCTTTGGGTCATAAACGGGTTCAAGCTCACTTATTTCCTCACTTAGAAACTTGTTTAAAAAAACTTGCGTATTACGGTCTTTGTAAAGTTCCAGACGCTCCAACTTATCGGGTTTAAGCATCTTTTTCCCAGACTAGCAATTTCAACTGGCGGTAATACACACTATAACCTAATGATATTTAATGATTTATTTTTTAAGATTTTCACATAAACTTTAAAGGTATCCAGCAAAACTCTTCTATAATTAGAACGAAATGGGAGAAAAAGCATGAAATGAAGACTCAGACAAAGCGATTAATAAACTGCCCAAAATGTGGTTTCGCTTTCGACATAACCTATGGTAGGGCATTCGCCTGTTCTGGATGTCCATCATCAGTGCAATGCGGAATGGCGAAATGTCCAAAATGTGGAAACGAGTTCCCACTGTCATAAGGAACAGTCACGTTTTTTAATATGAACATTTATATTCAAATGAGCAAAAGCGGTGATTCATTGGCAGCACAGAAAACTCAACAATCATTTGTCCGCTGGACATCGTTAAGGGGAATAACATCAATACTTGTCTTCTTAATTCTCGCTATTCTAATCGAGTGTGCAATCATTTTATACGCTAATGGGTTGGGATTAACGGAAAATTCAGACACCCGAATATTCGGTGTAATAAGCCCACTGTTCCACCTAGTCCCAGCAGCAGTCATCATCACACTAGTGTTCAGCTGGACTTACTTGACAAAATGCATGACAATAAAAACTCTGGAAATCGCAAAAAAGAAGGCGCTTACCGCTAAAAAGGAAAAGCCTAAAAAGTCCTTCTTTGATGGATTGAAGGCGAAAATTTTAAGTGCCAAGATTTTTGTTAGCTTCCAACAGAAGATGGCAAACGTTACGGTAAAAAGCGCTTTAACAATTCTTTTACTATTCACGGTCTTTGCCTTCACAGTTTTCCTTCTAGCATACCCAAGAATAATTTACGAGGCTATTGCAAACGCTTACCGAAACAATACGGCACTTCTAAATTTTGTCAAGGGAACAACTGAAGCCCTAGCACCCATCTTTTGGATATTCTCAGCAGTAGGCAACGCCCTAGTCTCGTTTGCACCAGCGTTCAGAGATTTCGTCTTAACCCTCGGAGCAATCATAAACCCACTGGTAAGCTTGGACGCTGCTGGAAAATATTTGGCAGTCCAAAATGCCGCAGCTTGGATTTCAGCCCTAATAGCATTAACCTACGGCGAATATGCACGCAAAGGTCGAAAATACGGAATAAGAAGGAAAGGCTAAAAGGGAATTTTGATGGCTGACCGCCCAAGGTTTGGTCCAGCTGGCGTACCTCCAACATTCCGCGTGTTAAAGGCAAAATTGGAGGATGTCCCAAAACTTCTGAGGGAAGAGGGACTTGACGCTTTTGAGTATCAAGCCGTAAGATGGGGCGCAAAACCACAAATTAAAAGAGAAGAAGCCGAAAAACTCGGTTTAAAAGCCGTTGAAAACGATGTTTGGCTTAGCCTTCACGGTTCATACTTCATAAACTTCTGCGGCGGAAAAGAGGTTATAGAGGCAAGCAAACAGCGCCTAATAGCGTGTGCAACAGCAGCCGAATGGATGAAAGCCCACACCCTTGTTTTCCATCCTGGCTTTTATGGAAAAGCGTCGCGAACAGAAGTTTTCAAAAACTGCCTTGTGGCATTAAAAGAGGTTGTTGAATCGCTGAAGGCGTTAAACATAAAAAACGTCAAAATCGGTCCAGAAACAATGGGCAAGCCTTCCCAACTTGGGAGTCTGGAAGAAATTATAAGTTTATGTGAGGAAGTGGAGCAAACTCAACCAGTAATTGATTGGGCGCACCTGCACGCTAGAGAGAATGGATGTTTCAAAACAGTTGATGACTTCCGCAAGGTAATCGAAACCATTGAGGATAGGCTTGGAACAGAAGCCGTGAAGAACATGCATTGCCACTTTACAAAGGTGGAGTTTACGGAAAAAGGCGAAAAACGCCATCACGTGTTAGAAGAGGAGGGTTATGGACCAGACTTCACGATGCTGGCAAAAGTTATTGTGGAATTTGACCTAAAACCAGTCATCATAAGTGAAAGCCCAATTTTGGATTTGGACGCCATAAAAATGCGCGGCATACTCGAAAAGGAGATTAAAAGTTAACGTTTAATGCGATATGCTTTTTTATGCTGTGTATAGTGCTGTTCTGTTGTGGTGCACGTTTTGGCGCGGCTTAAAGGATTCCAAAAACTCACGGCAATAGAAGAAGCGAAAAAGCGTTTTTTCAGCAAGCTACATGTAGGAAAGCCTAAAGCCGTAACGGTCAAGCTTGGCCAAGCGCAGAACCGTGTCCTAGCAGAAGACATAATTGCAGATGAAGATTTGCCGAGGTTTGACCGTTCAGCCGTTGACGGGTACGCAATAAAAGCCGAAGAGACTGTTGGCTTATCGCAGTTTAAATCAAAACGATTCAAAATAACCATGAAAGAATACATTGAAAATGGAGAAGTGAAGCAAGTTTGGACTGGCAACCCCCTTCCAAGAGGAGCAGACGCGGTTGTAATGCTTGAAAACACAAAGAAAATCGGCGAAGAACTGGAAGTCTGGGTTTCAGTCACACCAGGCGAGAACGTCTCAAAAAAGGGTGAAGACATCCAAAGGGGGACTGTTGCCGTAAAGACTGGAACACGCCTTAAACCTCAACATTTGGGGTTAATAGCAGCCTTTGGAAAAGCCGAAGTTAAGGTTTTTGAGAAGCCCAAGGTGGCGATACTTGCAACTGGAAATGAACTCGTTGAGGTAGGCGCAAAACCAAGAGAAGACCAAATATTTGAAGTTAATAGGCTTGTCCTCTCGGCGTTGTGCCGCGAGTTAGAAGCGGAACCAGTTGACTTGGGCATAGCAAAAGACGATGTGGACGAAATAACCGCCAAGTTGAAGATGGGATTGGAAGTTGCTGACGTGATAATTACAACTGGAGGCACAAGTGTTGGAATTTCAGACCTTGTTCCAGAAGCAGTTAACAAGCTTGGGAAGCCAGGCATTTTAGTTCATGGAATAGCCATGCGCCCAGCCATGCCTACAGCCCTAGCCATAGTAAACGAAAAGCCAATAATAGTTCTTTCAGGTAATCCCGTCGCCGCCATGATTGGTTTTGAAGTTTTTGCCAAGCCAGTGATAAACGCGCTTATGGGGCTGGAAAAAGAAGAGCCTAGACCCGTGGTTAAAGCGAGGATGACAAGGCGTGTAACGACGACGTTGGGACGCAAAACTTTTGTTAGAGTTTATGTCTTCAAAAGCGGTGAGGAGTATTTCGCTGAGCCGATAAGTGCTCGGGGTTCTGGCATAATTTCTACGATGACGAGGGCTAATGGCTACGTGGTTGTCCCAGAAAATATTGAGGGGTTGGATGAAGGCGAAACGGTTTCAGTTCACCTTTTCGACGCTGTTGAGGGAGAAAAAGATGTTTAGAAGACTTTTGACCTTCGAAGAAGCACAGCAGACAATACAAAAACACTTCAAACCCAAACCTTTAGGCGTTGAGGAAGTTCCACTTCTAGAAGCCCACAATCGCGTTCTCGCAGAAAACATAACTGCAAACTTGGATATTCCACCATTCCACCGTTCAACTGTTGACGGATATGCTGTTAAGGCGCAGGACACGTTTGGCGCAGAAGAAAACAAGCCAGTAAAACTGAAAATTTGCGGAACCGTGAACGTTGGAGAAAAACCAGAAGTAAAGGTTGAGAACGGCACGGCGGCTGAAATCGTAACAGGAGCACCTATACCCGAAGGAGCGGATGCTGTTGTTCCAGTGGAGCAAACAGAGCAAAAGGGCGGTGAGCTTTACGTTTATAGCGCGATGGCGAATGGTGAAAACGTCATGAAGGCTGGTGCAGACATAAGAAAAGGCGAAACAGTTCTGAAGGCTGGAAAACTTTTGGGTTCGAGGGAGATAGGCGTTTTAGCCGCTTTGGGAATTGCAAAAGTGAAAGTTTACATTGCCCCCAAAGTAGCGGTTTTGTCAACTGGCAATGAAATAACAGAGCCAGGCGAAAAGCTTCTTCCAGGAAAAATTTACGACATAAACGCTTACAGTTTAAGCGCGGCAGTTTTGGAAAGCAGCGGAAAACCAGTTTATATTGGAGTTTTTCCAGATGACGAAGCAGCGCTGCGGAAGGCGCTTGAAAGAGTTTTGGCGTCGGCGGACATCGTGATAACTTCAGGCGGAGTTTCAATAGGTCCAAGGGATGTTATACCAAAAATTTTGGATTCGCTTGGAAAGCCAGGCGTGATAGTATGCGGGATTGCCACAAAGCCTGGAAAGCCGACAACGGTGGCTTTGGTTGATGGTAAACCAGTTTTTTCGCTTCCTGGACATCCAACATCTGCGCTTTTGATTTTCCATCTTCTTGTTCGCCCAGTGGTTTTGGGTTTGGCTGGGAGAAGGGTGGATGAGGGTTTGACGGTTAAGGCTTTTTCAGCTACGCGGATTTTTCCAGCTAAGGGTAGGCGAACCTTCGTTATGGTTAGGCTTGTCCGTGATGGGAAAAATCGTCTTTTAGCTGAACCTGTTGAGTCTGGGCTTTCTGGGGCGATAACAACTCTTGCAAAGGCTGATGGTTTTGTTGAAATTTTGGAAAATCAACAGTTTGTGGATGAAGGGGAGGAAGTGGCGGTTAGGCTTTTTAGCTTGCAAGGTTTTCCCTTTTAGAGGCTAGATATGCCGTTGAAATCCACGTAAGGATTAAGTATGCCACAAAGCTTAAGTCGATGATAACGTCTGTTCCAAAGAAGTAGTAGAGCATAACCGCGGAAAATACTGTAATCATGAAGAAGAGTATGGTGGCTGTCCATAAAGCCCAGAAGCGTTTGCTGAAAACTCCATAGGCGGTTATTACGCTTAGAATTCCAATTATGCCGATGTGGATTAGGCTTGGGTTTGTGGCTAATAAGAAAAAGCATATGGCTCCAGCGGCAAGGTAGAAGACAGAGGCTAGGAGCATTCCAGTGCTTTCGATTTTAAGTTTAGACTTAATTGACAATTCTGTTCGCCTCGTTTAACTTCTAATGCATTTAACGGCAACGTTAATAAATTTAATGTTTAAAAGCCGCTGCGTCGCATGCGCGCATATCAAACGAAAAGTTTAGAAACAGACAAATTGGAATATGTTACTTCAAAAAGGAGAAACATTATGGGTAAACGTGAACTTTTTACTTCGCAGTCAAACGTTTTCAGCGGTTTCCAAAAAAGTTTTGAAGAGGCTGAGTATGTGGTTTTTGGGGTTCCATTCGACGTTACTAGCACGTATCGTACTGGGGCGAGGTTTGGACCAGCAGCAATTAGGCAAGCGTCTCTGAATATTGAGACTTACAGTTTTCGCGCTGGGGTTGATGTTGAGGATTTGAGGATTCACGATTTGGGAGACTTGCATGTGTCAGCGGATACGAAGGAAACGCTTAAGAGAACGACGGAGGTTGCTGCGGAGATTTTTGACGCTGGAAAGGTTCCAGTTGCAATTGGTGGAGAACACACAATAACTTTTGGCGTTTTTGCTGGTTTGGGCGGTAAAGCACAGAAAATGGCGCTTGTGAGTTTTGATGCGCACCTTGATTTGCGGAACGAGTTTATGGGCTTGAAACTTTCGCATACGACTTTCATGCGGAGAATAAACGAGGAGTTAAAGCCAGCGCAGATTTTTGAGGTGGGCACAAGGGCGGTTTGCAAGGAAGAATTAGCTTACGCGAGGAAGGCAAAAATAGAATTTTTCACAGCACAACAAATAAGAAGCGAAGGAGCACAAGCGATTGCTGAAAAGTTGAGGGAGAAACTTGCGGAATTTAAGGGCGTTTACTTGTCAGTCGATATGGATGTGTTAGACCCAGCCTATGCGCCAGCGGTGCAAAATCCAGAACCAGATGGAATTGAAATGCATGCGCTGTTGGATGTTCTTGGAGGTATCTGCGACAAGCGGGTTGTAGGTTTTGATGTTGTAGAAGTTGCGCCGAACTATGACCAAGGAGTTTCAGCAATACAAGCAGCAAAAGTAATATTCGAAATGCTCTGTTATTTGGAAAAATCTCGAAAAAAGGCTTAATTTCAGCATTTATCCAACGCAATTCAAAGAATTAACCATTAATTTTTAACATTTGTGCAATGAAAAATCCGTTACACTCGTGCATATGCGGATAAAGTCGCCTACAACGTTCTAACCCTCTCAGTCCAGGCAAACCCATTTTCGGCGTTACATCAACCAAGGAAAATTCTGGATGCCACTTCAAAAACCGTTCAATAAGCATCTCATTCTCCTCAACCGTTAAGCTGCAAGTGGAGTAAACAAGCGTTCCGCCACGCTTCACCTTATCTGCGCAACTACAAAGCATCTGCCACTGAATCTCAGCCATCTTATCAACAGAACGCCTCGTAAGCCTCCACTTAGCCGAAGGCAACTTACCAAAAGCACCAGTACTCGTACACGGCGGGTCCAAAATAACAATATCCGCCTTCACATTGACTGGCAAGGGATTGCATGCATCCGCAATCATTGGAAAGGCTATTTCAACGCCCATACGATTAACTTCGCCCTTCCAAACAGTCATCCTCCGCCCTGAATAGTCAATTGAATATATTGCGCCGCGGTTCTGCATCAACTGCGCCAAATACGTGGTTTTTGCTCCAGGAGCAGCACAAACATCAAGAACAACCATGTCGGGTTTTGGATTCGCCACCTCAGCGGCAAAACAACTCGCCTTATCCTGTATATAAAACAAGCCTTTCTGGAAGCTTTCCAAACGTGTTAAAGGCTTTTGAACCGCCAAAACCTTATAGGCGTACTTCAACTCCTTGACCTTTTCGATTTTCACGCTTTCCCTTTCAAGCTCACCTAAAATCGCGTTCTCATCAGCCTTCAACGTATTCAACCTAATGTACGTCGGCGGAGACTGCAAGTTCGCCTCCAAAAGCTTTATGGCTTCAACACGCCCAAAAAGCCTAAAACAATACTTAACAAACCATGACGGATGAAAAGTTGAAAGCGCAACCCTCTCCTCGTCGCCCAAATCAGCAAAAACAACGCTTGGATTTTGAGTAAGCAAAACCCCCAAAAAAGGCTCAACTTTTTTAAGGCTTTTCCAACCGAGAATTGCGCGAGCAGTCTTCGCTATGTTTTCCGCTTCCTTAACGTCAATTTTCGACCAGTTTCTGGCGACACGCGTTTGATAAACATAAAGCCTCAAAAAGGCTTGAACACCAAAATCAAACTCGTTTATGGTTTTCGGCTTCAAAACATTGTTTACAAAAGCGTCTATGAAGTTGCGCCGCCTAACAGTTTCACAAACAAGCATATGCGCAAGCCGAACAGCATCCACATCACTAATGCCCAACTGCCTAACCGTCTTCGCCAATGCCAAACGCTCGCTCAGCTTCTGCATTTCCATCCAGCTTAGGCTTTCAATAGCAAGCGTCCAAGCTTCCTTAAGCATACCATCCACAAACACATAACAAACGCATGAGAAATAAATAAGATTAAAGGCGCCAACCCGCCGAAAACTAGAGGGGGTAGGTGCCTATTGGTTGATTTTCACTCCAAAAACAGCCTCTCAACAGACAAGAATTATAAGAATTGTAGAAGAAGATGCGTAATAAGAGATTTTAGGCTATATCACTCATAGGGTTAGTTGGGTTAAGGGCGGAATGGCACAAAAACGTCTAGAAGACTTCTACCAACAAAAAACCGAAACGCTATATGAAAAGAAAGCGGAAGCCCTATCCTTCACAGAAACCATAAAAAAGGAAAAAGAAAAAAGAGCTTTTCCACCACTAGCGCCAGAAAACCTGCCGCCATCATACCTCGTCTCAGCAACATATGACGGAAAAGCTGGAAAAACCCTAATCAAGCTTTACGAGCCAGCTTCAGGCAAAATCTATTTCTGGTATGATAACACTGGACATAAGCCCTATTGCCTCACAAACCTTTCACCATTAGAACTCGAAAAAATAGACCACTTAATACACCATCAAGGCTTTGACCACTTTGAAATTGTAGAAAAATTTGACCCACTATCCGATAAGACCGTGAAAGTAACAAAAATTGTAGCTAAAGACCCATTAGCCATCGGCGGACGCCCAAAAGGCTGCATAAGAGACATAATCCCAGAAGAATTCCCAAAAGTGGCTGACACGCCGATATCACAAGAACAAATCAAAGTTTGGGAATCAAAAATAAAGTATTACCAATCATACATTTACGACAATAACTTATGGCCTGGCATGCTCTACGAAATCAAAAACGGCAAACTTGTCATAAAAAGTTTGGATGAACCAGAAAACACCGTTAAGCAGATAATGCGCCTTTTTGAAGGCGAAAAAGAAGAAGAGCTACAGTACATCGAACAGTGGGCAAGACTTCTGGAGTACCCAGCACCAAAATTCCGCCGCGTAGCCCTAGACATAGAAGTTTACTCGCCCATCCCAACACGCATGCCAGACGCACGCGAAGCAGAATACCCCATCGTGTGCGCTTCGCTTTACGGCTCTGACGGACTAATGAAAGTGCTGCTTTTAAAACGCGAGGGAGCCCGCGAAGGAACTGAACATCTGCCCGCCAACGTGAGCCTAGAATATTTTGATTCAGAGGAGAAGCTCATAAAGGCTATTTTTGAAGCGCTGTGGGATTATCCCTTCGTCATAACATTCAACGGAGACGATTTCGACTTACGCTACCTAACGCACAGAGCAGAAAAATTCGGCTTCAGAAGAGATGCAATCCCAATAGACGTTGGCAAACGCGTCTGCCTACTAAAATATGGCGTCCACATAGACCTTTACAAGTTCTTCTTCAACCGTTCAATCCAAATCTACGCCTTCAACAACCGCTATAGGGACGTAACACTCGACGATGTCGGCAAAGCCCTAATAGGCATGGAAAAAATCCGCCTAGAAAAAAACCTTGGCGAACTAACATACACGGAACTTGCAAAATACTGTTTCAGAGACGCCGAAATAGCCTTCAAACTCACAAACTTCGAAGACGAGCTTGTAATGAAACTCATTCTGGTTTTGGCTAGGATAAGCAGCATGCCGATGGAAGACGTAAGCCGCCAAGGAGTTTCACGTTGGATAAGAAACTTCCTACACAGAGAACACCGCAGAAGAAACATGCTAATCCCAAACGCAGAAGAAATCCTAGCCATGAAAGGCAAAACAGCCACAAAAGCCATAATAAAAGGCAAAAAATACAAAGGCGCAATAGTAGTCGAACCAGTCCCAGGCGTCCACTTCAACGTAGCAGACTTGGACTTCCAAAGCCTATACCCATCAATAATAAAGGTTTGGAACCTAGGCTACCAATCAATCCTATGCCAACACCCAGAATGCCGCAACAACCTAATCCCAGACACGCCACACTGGGTATGCACAAAAAAGCGAGCGCTCGAAAGCCTCCTAATAGGCTCACTTAGGGACTTGCGCGTTCGCTGGTACAAGCCAAGGTCAAAAGACAAAAACCTTCCAAAAGAGCTTAAAAGCTGGTACAACCCAATCCAAGGCGCCTTGAAAGTTATTTTAAACGCAAGCTACGGCGTCTTCGGAGCAGAAACCTTCGACTTATACTGTCCACCAGTGGCTGAGGCAACAGCCGCAATAGGGAGACACTCGATAACACAGATAATCAACAAGGCCAAGGAGCTAAACATTCAAGTGCTTTACGGCGATACGGACAGCATATTCCTAAAAAACCCGTCAAAAGAGCAAATTGAAGAATTGTCCAGATGGGCAGAAAGCGAACTAAAAATGAGCCTAGACGTAGACAAAATTTACAGATACATCGTTTTCAGTTCACGCAAAAAGAATTACCTCGGAGTTCTAGAAGATGGAAGCGTCGACGTTAAGGGTTTAACGGGCAAGAAACGGCACATACCACTATTCATTAAGAAGGCTTTTGACAAGATGAAAGAGCGCCTAGCCATGGTGAAAACGCCAGCAGACTTCGAAAAAGCAAAAAAAGACACATGCGAAATAATCCGCAACTGCTACATGCGCCTAAAAAGACGCGAATGGACAAGCCTAGAAGAACTAGCCTTCAACGTAGTCCTAGGCGAAGAACCAGAACGCTACACAAAAACAACACCACAACACGTTAAGGCAGCAAGAATCTTAAAAGAGGGAGGATTAGAGCTTAAAGCTGGAGACCTAATAAGCTTCGTAAAAGTCGTCAAAGAACCACACGTCAAACCAGTAGAACTGGCGACAAACAATGAGATAGACGTTGACAAGTACATCGCTTATCTTCACTCAACATTCGACCAGGTTCTGGACGCGTTGGGGCTGGACTTCGACGAAATAATAGGACTAACAAAACTAGAGCGCTTCATGTAAAGTAGAAACTCCTTCGCTGTATGTCACTTGACATTCTTCCATATGCCACTCCGCTGCAAGCCTTCTTCTAAAACGAAACCAAGAACATTTATCGCTATGACAGAGCCTATGAATATGCCCAGCAACCCAACCTCGATTGGAACATTGAATATTAGAGACAAATAGCCTCCGACAATCATTGTTATAGTTAATGTTTCAACGAGACTCCCAAGGAACCTTCGCGCAAATCCACCTCTGCCAATGTACCAAGCTAAGGTGCAAGCCACAAAGTTTGCAATTGTCCCGCCAACAACGTCGACTATTCCTAAACCGCCATAAACATTCGCAACCAAGCAGCCAAGACTTAACCCTATAGCACTTGGCAACCCAAATATCATTGACAACGGTAGCAAAGCGTCCGCAACACGAACTTGGTAAACTCCAAAGCTTACGGGCGCAAGAAAAACCACGCCAGCAGCATAAAGCCCAGCGAAAACCGCAGTTAAAGCTACTTCTATACCACCAAACTTCACTTCCTCACCTCCTACGCCGGGGTTTATATGGCGGAACGGGTGGAGGCCCACTCACCCGCCATTCGCACTATGCACAATTCTCTAATTGCTATTAAGTTTTGCCCTCTGTTTCAGCTTGAACTTTAACAAGGTCTGCGGCTGCTTCAGCTACTTCCACATTCACGTCTTCGATTGGCATTCCCTGTCCCTTACTCGAGAACAGCAAATCTTGCGGTGGGGGCGGCGTGTTTAAAATTGTTGATAGTAGGTACATGGCTGTGAATGCGTGCTGATAGATTCTGTGGAAAACGTATGGCACTTTCGTCTCTGGGTCAACTTCTAACATCTTGTTTATCTCGGAATCCTTGCCACTTAATGTTGCCGCTCCTTCAATTTCAAACTTAACCACGCTTGGCTTTGTGGAGAGGAATAAGCTGAAGTTAACGATGACAAGTTGGCTTTTACGCTCTTTCTCTTCAAGCCTCGCCTTAACATCAAAATTTATCGTTTCAGCCCCGCCAGCCTTAACGTCTAGTCTCACACCTAACAATTTTGAAATTTCAACCTTAACTGAAACGTTAGGAACATATAATGCTGGGCAAATAATTGATTCCTCACTCTAACCAAACATCATTATCTTCAGCCGTTCAACCTCTCGCAATTAAGCCTCGCTCAAAACCAATTTTTGCCTTTTGTGTGTAATAACACGCTACACACAGCACACAGAAAAACGCATCACAAAAACTCAAAGAGAACAGCAAGCAACGTGAAAAACGCCACTATAAGCGAAATTATAACAACTACTTGACGCTCCTTCAATGGACGATTATAAGTAATCAGCGTAACCAAACTCCGCCTGTGATCTGAAAAAAGTTTTTCTCCATTAAAGGAAACATGCGCCTTAGCCCTAAAAAGAAAATATGACAACAAAATTAGTGCCGAATTGAAAATGTAGGGCAAAATGCAAATCACCAAACTCATTTTTAAATCCGAGATTATGGCAAAAGCTGCCAAAGTTATACCAATGGCAAAAGACCCCGTGTTTCCAACAAAAATTTTTCCTCGAAAATTGAAAAAAGCCAAAATCAACCAAACAGCCAATGGAACATACAAAAGAACAGTATTATCACCAGACATAAACATCAACCCAACCAAAACTATTGCTGGACAAACCGTCTCCAAACCATTAAGCCCACCAAGCTGATTCACAGTGTTCGTAGTTATAGTAACAATTAACGGAATAACCGCCAAAAAGTAGGCAACACCAAAATCTAATACCACCCCTATCAACGGAACACTCACGGAAGTTCTCACGTTAAGCCTCCTAGCTAAAGAGGCAAGCGGTATAGCAGCAATCAACGGAAAAAAAGCCTTATAACGCCAACGCAAATCCATCCAATCATCAAGCAAACCCATAAACCCACCAAAAAGTATGCAAACAGCCAAAGTCAAAGCCTTAGAAACATCATCACTTGGAGAACGAAAATATTCAAGAAGGAAAAGGTACACTGTGCTGGCTATAACGTAGATTACACCTAAACCATTCGGAACCAAAGGCTTGTTTGGCTTGTGCTGGTCTGGAACTTTTGGAAACAAGCTATCGCTTCCTTATACGCTTGGATAGTCAGAGTAATATTTTTCCCAATCAATTTTATATAGACAAACGAGTGGAACAATACTATAACCATATTTGCTTCCATCATTTTTCAGTCCAGCAATGTAAGCCTCCTTGAAGTATGTCAACTGAACAGTCGATTGTGAACTGCCTTTTTGTTCTTGCAGCCATCTTTCCCGCGCGTAATGCATCAGCTTATATATTGTCGAATTTTGTCCCTCACCGACGGCAGTCAACTCGCCTTGATCTGCTTGGTTGTTGTTATTTGTATTGGTCCAATTATACCCTAAGGTATAGTTGCCAAACATTGCTCGTACTTGTTCAAAACTCGAAGTCCACATCAAATCCTCATCTATAAAGCCGCCTTCTATGAAGCGTCTTCTGGATACGCCCGAAATTTGCGCCATCCAAACCCATTTTCCTTCATCCCCGCCTGCGTTCGCAAGTGCACCGTCAGAGGTTATCGTAACAAACACGAGAATGTATTTTGCATCGTAAAGTTTCAGCATTTTTAATGCGTCGGTTTCGTTAGCCATGAATATGAAGCCTATGTTTTCTATTTGTGTACTGTTTATTGTTGCGTTATCTGCAAGTGATGTTACGTTGCCAAGTATTGAAAGCCAATAGCCATAGTCCCACCAGCTGCAAACAACCTTTTCCCCTATCGGTTTGGGCCCTAAATTGCTTTTCAGCCAGCTTAACATGTCCAGCCACTCCTTAACTGGCTCGCTTGGCGCTATTGGAAGACTTCCCGCTGAAATTGTTGTTGGCGTGTACGCTTGCCTGTAAACTTTTGGAACACCACCTGACTGAGGAGAAAATGCAAAGTTTGTCATGAGAATTAGGAATATTAGGAATATTGCTGCTCCGCTGAACTCTTTTCCAACATGCTCCAAACCATACTTTTTCTTTGCAACCAGCTTTGGAGGTTCCTTTAATAAAGTGTAAAAGGGCTTTAGAACACCAAGTACGCCGCTGGAAGCCACAAGACCGAAAGCTGGAGCCATAAGAACAAGCAGACGCACCATTGAACAAGCAAAATAAAGCGATGTTATGCCAAAAAGTATTATGAACAAGTTTTTGCTTGTTGGGTTCCTGACGAGGAAATATAGTCCAGTTATGAAGAATATTATGCCTATCCCAAACTCGTAGTATATGGAGCCCCAAGCTGAAATTCTATGCTCAGCAACAGATTCTACAAGCGGGGATTCCGCCCTCGCAAATGGGTTAATTACGGAAATAAACTTTCCAGCGATGCTTCCTAAATATCCATATTGCCACAGAAAGGCAAAGCCCACTATTAAAACACAAATGAAAATCATACCAAATGTCACACGCATCCTGGTTGAGGTTATATTGCGCAAAATTTCGGCGAGGCATAATAGGACAAATACTCCTGCGACTGGAATTATGGCTGACGCCGTTAAATAACTTAATGAAAGATATGGGACGTTTATGGCTATAAAAAGACCTAAACCAAATGTTACGGCGTAAGATAGCAGAAGCCTCTGTGAATACCTTTTAATTAAAATCAGAACGAAAACGAAGAGCACAGTTAAACCGATGGGATAAAATGCTGCACCCCATCCAGAAATGAAATAGCCTAAAGCGAGCCCAGAACCAATGGCGTATTTTAGTGTTGAGTTTAATGGTCTTTCATCTTCAAGGGATTTTAGGAACGTATACATAAATAGGAGTAGCGCCACTATGCCTATTGTTTCATCGTCAAAAAAGCCTATGGACGTTCTCTGAATGTATGATGGACTTAGCGCCAAAAACAATGCTGACAATAATCCAATCGATGTTCCTCCTATGTCTTTGCCTACGAAGTAGATTATTAGGCATGCTAGCGTTCCCATTACTGCTGGGAAAAGAGCGCAGAAACTCATTAGGTCAATGTTTATTCCCAACATAGAAATTATGTTATAGAGAAAAGCTGCGGTCATAGGCAAAGAAGGATAGGACTGTGACATATTTATGCCATCTGGATACCAGCGTTGATAATCAATCCATCCTGGAGGTATGTATGGCGCGAGTAAACCGTTTTCAACCATGTATTTTGTTAGGCTGTATTGGTAGTAGGGGTCAAATTCGGAAAGTAGCAATGTGTTTTTTTCTGGTGCTATTTCCCAGCGCATTGGCAAAATGCGAATTGTGAATGCAATAAATAGTATAAGTAGCAAAGCCGAAATAGTAATTATTGAGCCGTGGCTTATTCTTATTCGCAGTTTTCCCAAACCTTTTATTCCATTAACGATGCTTTCTTTTGATATGGCTTTGCGGATGTCCATCGGGTTCATCTCCCCTACAGAGATTACTAACGTGTTTTATTATTCTTACGGTTAATAGACTTTCATAGACTTGAACCACTCGTATATACCTTTCCTACAATGGGAGCCTTTTTAAATTGAAGCCTCGCGTTTGTATCCATATCTTTTTGTGTCATAGAACGGAAATGCAACGATTTTCGCTTTCACCAGTTTCCCACGTATCTTAACGTTTACAACGTTTCCTTCTTGAGCTTTTGGCATCGCCACATAAGCCATGCCTATGCCACAATTGAGCAGAGGCGAAAAAGTACCGCTTGTCACATAACCAATATTTTCGCCTTTATCATCGCAAACCTCATATTTTTGTCTTGGTATGCCTTGCTCAAGCATAAGCAAGCCTACGCGTTTACGTTTGATTCCCTCCGCTTTTTGTTTTAGCAATGCTTCTTTGCCTATGAAATTGTCTTTTTGAAGCTTCACAACGAAGCTTAGCGCTGCCTCAAGCGGAGTTGTAGTTTCATCCATATCATTTCCGTAAAGGCACATTCCAGCTTCAAGCCTTAAGGTGTCTCTTGCGCCCAGTCCACATGGCTCTATGCCAAAATCTTTGCCAGTTTCCAGTATTGCATTCCAGAGTTTTATGGCATTATCGGGTTTGTTCAGCGGCGCGTTCCATATGAAAATTTCGAATCCATCTTCGCCAGCATATCCTGTGCGGGATATGAAAACTTCTGTATCCGCTAGACAAGTTGATGCGCCTTTAAACCGTTCAATTTTGCTTAGGTCTTCTGTGGAAATTTTTTGAAGCGTCTTTTCCGCTTTGGGACCTTGAACTGAAAGCATCGCAACATTATCTGAAATCTCTGTTAGTTTCACGTTAAAGTTCTTGGAGTTTTTCAAAAGCCAGTTGTAGTCTTTTTCACGGTTGGCTGCGTTTGCAACAAACATGAACTTTTCGCTTTCAAGCCTATAAATTACGAAGTCATCAATTATGCCGCCTTTCTCGTTGCACATCACCGAGTACTGTGCACTATTCGGCAACAATTTAGAGGCGTCATTGGTTATCACGTAATTTAAAAAGCGCTCTGAATCTGGACCTTGAATTATTATGCGTCCCATATGGGATATGTCAAAAAGTCCTACGCTGTTACGGACTGCCAAATGCTCTTGTATAACGCCCTTGTACCATAGGGGCATTTCGAAGCCAGCGAAAACCGTTAGCTTTGCGCTTTTTTTGTGAACTTCGTAAAGTTGCGTTCGCCGCGCTCCTTCCATTTTGAACACAACCATTCGTTTTACTTCGTCTTTATTGGCTTAACTTCAACGTTAATTGGTATAATGGAGAGTTTCTTGCCGCATCCCGGGCATTTCCCGTCGTGCATGTGTAAAATTTCATCTGGAGGCTTAAGTTCAGCTCCCTCATACAAAACTCGACCACAATTTTGGCATATGACACGTTGTGGCAATCAAACACGCTCCACGTAGATAGGAATAATCCAACGCAATATTTATCGATTGCTAAAAAGGAAACTGGGAAAATTTATTTTGGACAATATTTAATTTTAGGAAATGCTTTCTTATGGGGTCATGTGATTTGGAAATGGAAAAGTACACGCTAATCATCACCGAAAAACCTGATGCTGCGCAGAGGATAGCCTCAGCATTGGACTCGCAAGGCAAAGCGAGAAAAATGGAAGAAAAAGGCGTGCCATATTTTGTGGCGAAAAGAGATAAAGACATCATTGTTGTTCCGGCAGTTGGACACTTGTACACTGTTGCTGAGGAAAGAAGCGGAAGAAGTTACTATCCAGTTTTCAGTTTCAGGTGGGTTCCCAGATATGTTGCGGAAAGGGGGGCAAAGCAAATCCGCACTTGGCTTGAGGTAATTTCGAAATTGGCGGGTAACGCTGACACGTTCATTGATGCTTGCGACTATGATATAGAAGGTAGCATAATAGGATATTGCATACTCAAATATGCATGTGGCAGCAAGGAAAACATTTCAAAGCGCATGAAATATTCCACGCTAACGAAAGAGGAACTGCAAAAGTCCTTCGCTGAACTCTTGCCACACTTGGATTTTACCCTTATAGAGGCGGGACGCACACGTCACGAGGTTGATTGGCTTTACGGCGTGAACCTCACGAGAGCCTTGACAATAGCGGCGAAGAATTGGAGCGGAAGATACGCAACATTAAGCACTGGAAGGGTGCAGGGTCCAACGTTAAGGTTTCTTGTTGCCAGAGAAAAGGCAATTAGATGTTTTGTTCCGACGCCATATTGGAGCATAAGGGCGGAGGTTGAGATAGACGGGGCTGTTTTTGAGGCTGAATTTGAAAAACAAGTTATAGAAACGAAGAAAGAGGCAAGCGCTGTGGTTAAAGGTTGCAAGGGAAAGGATGGAAAAATCGAGAAGGTAGAGGTTAAGAAGTTTCAGCAGATGCCGCCAACACCATTTGATTTGGGCGCCCTTCAAAGCGAAGCTTACAGCCTTTTTGGTTACACGCCGCTACGCACTTTAAACATTGCCCAACGCTTGTACTTGGATGCTTTAATTTCATACCCGCGAACAAGCAGCCAAAAACTCCCGCCAGCAATAAACTATGAAGAAATACTCAAAAACCTAAACAAAGCACCAGAATACAGAAAACTGACAGCAGAACTTCTCGCAGAAAAAGAATTGAAGCCAAACGAGGGCAAAAAGGAAGACCCAGCGCACCCAGCAATTTATCCCACTGGAAACCTGCCCGAAAGGATTTTGGACGAACCTGAAAGGAGAATTTGGGATTTAGTTGTTAGAAGGTTTATGGCTGTGTTCGGCGAACTAGCATTAAGGCAAAGCGTAAAGGCATGCATAAACATTAACGATTTCCGTTTCTATCTTAGGGGAAGACAAACATTGAAGGAAGGATGGCTCCACTTCTATGAGCCATATGTAAGGGCTGAAGAGGTTGTTTTGCCTCCAATAACGGAAGGACAAAACGTAAAAATTAGGAAAATAATCTTGGAGGACAAGTTCACTAAGCCGCCGCCACGATACAACCCTGGAAGCCTTCTTAAAAAGATGGAAGAGGCGGAAATTGGAACAAAAGCGACTAGGGCTGGCATAATACAGACGCTGTATGACAGGAAATACGTTAGAGACGAGAGAATGGTTGTAACAGACTTAGGCTTTGAGGTTACGGAGCTTTTAAAGAAACACTGCCCGACAGTTGTTTCAATTAGATTAACAAGAGACTTGGAGGAAAAAATGAACAAGATACAGCTGAACAGTGAGAAAAGGGAAAATGTGCTTTTATCCGCGGTTGAAATCCTAAAGCCAGTTGTGGAGGAGTTAAAACTTCAAGAGAAAGTTATAGGCGAACAGTTAAGCAACGCCATAAAACGGGCAAAACTTGAAGAAAGAGTAATTGGCACATGCCCAATATGCAACACTGGAAAACTTATGACGCTATACTCAAGGAAAACGGGTAAACGGTTTGTTGGATGCACAAACTACTTCAAAAACGCATGCAAAGCGGCATTTCCGCTTCCGCAAAGAGGCACCGTGAAGCCGCTGGGAAAGAATTGCCGCGGATGCGGTTGGCCGATAGTCCAAGTGCGCATGAAAGGAAGGCGTCCATGGACGCTATGTTTTAATCCGCAATGTCCATTAAAGGAGGAGCGGAAGAGACGAAATGAAATGCAAAATATGTAGCAAAGAAGCCGTTGAGAACGGCTACTGTGAACTGCACGCGAAGGCTTATGAAATAATCGCCAAAAAGTATGAGAAGTGGAGGAAAGCTCTAGAAATTTCTTGGAAAGAGTATTTAAGTGAGATTGCCAAGAATCCACTAACAGGCGAGTGGGCTAAAGAGGTGGCGGAATACCTAATAAAAAGCGGAGAATGGGAAAATGTCAAAGAAGGTTAAAAGGCAAATATCTTCGGCTTCATACTCTCTAACAAAATTTTACAAGAAACTTACAACGGCACAACCTTCAAGTCTGGTTATCTCAGCCCTTGCAATTGCAGCGGCGGTTTTCCTCTTTGGTGGCGGCTTATACAACATAATAATGAAGCCTTATCCAGCCGTTTATTATGGTGGACGCTTTTACTTGCTATATCCAGAACTTGGTTCACAGTTCATATTTGACAGCCTTATCTCAATGATTCTTTACGCGCTTGGCATTGTTGGAGTAATCTCCATGTACCAGAGCACAAAATACGCCTATAAGCCAAGACAAGCGTATATGATGTTTCTGGTGGGTATAGCCCTAATTTTGATAGCATACATATACCTTGAAATTACAATACAACTGAAGCTTGGCAGATAAGACTACCATGGATTACTTTTTAAGCCAAGCTTATAGGCAGCGAAGTTTGTCAACAAATGTATCGGCGGAGTTATAATCAACGCTGTTACTGCGAGCTCAATTGTTAAAATTGGAAGCGGGATGGCAAACAATAACGCGCCAACAACAAAGTCTATTTGGTCAATTACTGGCAACAATTCACCTGGAGCAAGTCCCAACCGTCTTTTTAGGAAAGCTCCAAACAAGTCCCCAAATAACGCTCCTAAAGATAGCATAAAACCGAAAAGTGGAGGATAGTCAAAAACCAAGCTTTCCGCAGACCCGACGAGAGTTCCCACAAGGAGACCGAAAAAGAAGCCCTTGTAAGTCTTATTTTTTCCAAAAATTGGTTTTCCATCAAAAAACTTTTTATCCAAATCTATTGGAAGTCCCCCGCCAGCAATGACGGGTATTGCGTTTGCACAGTAGGCGGGAAAAATGAATTTTAACGCTTCAACAATTATATGCGCTATGTCCATAATGGCGCCTCGTTAGGATTTTATGGCGTCACCTAGCCCATTTTCTCCTATTTGCAGAAGGCAATCGCATTGCTGCTGCGCCTTTGCGCCCTTTTCGATTACCGCCCTAATTATTTTTGGGTTTTCCGTCGGTTTCATGGCAATTATGGTTTCAGCCCAGAACTTTAATACTCTTGTGGCAACTGGCTCCACGCTTACGTAGCCTTCTTCAAAAGCGCTTCTAACCTGGCTTGTTACCAAAATTGCAATTTTATTTGTTTTAGCCAACTGCGCAAGCAATCCCATCTGCCTATTTAACTCGCGGTTAAGCTCAAACGTCTTTTGCGGATTTTCGGCAATTCTGACACTATAAAGCGCGGTGACAGTATCAATAACCACAAGTCCGAAATGTTTTGTGACATAATCGCCCAAATGGTCTATGACGTATGTTTGTTCTTGAAAACTGCGCGGCTTCATTAAAATTATCAATTCCGCAATCTCGTTAAGCCTTCCAACAGCAATTTGGTACAGCCTCCTAGAGGAGAAAGTGTCGTCGCAGTCTATAAACAAAGTCTTGTATCCTTGCATTGCGCAGTTTACGACCGTCTGCATTGCCAACGTTGTTTTCCCAGTTTCCGCTTCGCCATAAACTAGTGTGAGGCTTTTTGTTGGTATACCCCCTTCTAAAGCGTTGTCAAGGGTTTTACAGCCTGTCGGAATCTTTTGTAGCACGCTTACGCACATCAACGAATATAAGTCTCGAAACAGATAATTTGTTTTGTGCTTGTGCATCTTTAAAAGGAGATGTTATGAAGGCAAACATCGCGGTTGCAACGACATCGGGAAAGGCATACTACCTAATTGTAAATGAGTTGAAGAGGAGAAATTTGCCCTTTTTGAGTTTAATCCCAAACGAGGAAATTCCAGCGGAAATAAAAATAGTTTTAACCACAGAGAAGGAACGCCCACTAATAAAACATGAAAACGTTCTAGCTTACAATGAAAGAACAGAGCCAGAAGAACTAATAAATGAAGCACTGCGCTTCATTCACGGAAAAGAAGAATA
Organism: Candidatus Bathyarchaeales archaeon; assembly: GCA_049700035.1. Classification (GTDB taxonomy): domain Archaea; phylum Thermoproteota; class Bathyarchaeia; order Bathyarchaeales; family Bathycorpusculaceae; genus JAVZLQ01. The sequence continues at coordinate 19,159 of JBNAWC010000001.1, read as the reverse complement.
CGAAAGACTCGTCATAGGCGTTGACCCAGGCGAAATATTCGGACTTGCAGTTTTGGCTGATGGAAAAATTGTCGAAACCGAAAACTGTTTTAGCGTTGAAGAAACTGTAGATAAAATAATGAAGATTTTGAGGAATTTTGGAAAAATTTCAGTTGCCTCCATTTACGTGAAGGTTGGAGATGGGGTGCCCACCTACAAGGAAAAGCTTTTAGAGTCGCTTGATGATGCATTACCTTTAAACGTTACATTAGAAAGCGTTAGCGAAGTTGGAACAGACCGCTATTTAAGCAGAACAGAACATAGGCGCGGGTTAAGAGACATAGTCTCAGCCATAAGAATTGCTGGAAGAAACGGACAAAAATTTCCAAGGAGGAAAACACGTGATTAAAACCATTGAGAAGGACAAAACTCTGCTGGTTGATGGACCAGCCTCGGTTACGGTAACGTCTGGCAAAGTGGAAGTTTTCGGCGCGGTAATAAGTGGAAAAGGCAAGGTCGTAATACGAGAGGGAAAAAGATTACCATTCACCGCGGAAGAAAAAACAGAGCTTGACGTTTCTCTTGGCGAAAACGCTAGCGTAGAAGAAGTTGATGGAAGCACAATCCCCCCTTCATGGACCGAAGCACTTAAAGAAGTTCTAGAGACCAACGAGAGACCAGCCTTGATAATGGTCACGGGCAACGTGGACTCTGGAAAGTCAAGCTTCTGCACCTACATTGTAAACAAACTTTTAAATGAAAAACACAAGGTTGCAGTTTTAGATGGCGACTTGGGACAGTCAGACATAGGACCACCATGCTCAGTTGCCTACAACTTCGTAGCAAAGCCAGTGACAGACCTCTTCAATTTAGAGGCAAAAAACGCCTTTTTTGTTGGAGTAACATCTCCAAGCCCAGCGATTGATAAGGTAATTGAAGGCTTAGTTTTGTTGAAGGGGGAGATTCTCGACGGCAATCCAGATTTCGTTGTTATAAACACTGACGGTTGGATTGAAGGTGAAGATGCTGTCAACTATAAGATTAGGCTTGCCAATGAGTTAACACCTAACCTTGTCCTATGCATCAAACAAGGCGACGAATCGGCACCTTTAATAAACGCCCTAGAAAAACCCAGAAAAATAGTTGTCGAATCGCCACCAGCCATAAAACAGAGGAGCAGAGAAAAACGCAAAAGCCTAAGAGAGCTTGGATACATAAAATACCTTAAAAACGCCAAGGTACAGGCCATTCCGTTAAATTGGGTTAACGTCGAAGGAAGCGAACTGCTTAACATAAGCAAGATTTCTGAGAAAAGCAAGAGAGCTGGAATCATTTACGACTTGTTGGGAATGAAACCCTTGCATTTTGTGGAGTTTAAAGATAAAGTTTACGTTGTCATAGGTAAGGGTCGATGGATAAGCGATGAAAACATTAGAAGGGTTGAGCAATTCGTTGAAAAACGGGTTGAAATAATTCGAAAAGGACAAGAGGAAGGAGCCCTCACAGCTCTGTACAATAGTGAAAGAAGATTTTTGGGAATCGGTGTTCTTCAAGAGGTCGACTACATTAGGAAAACACTAAAAATTCTAACACCCGTGTCAAAGGAAATAGCGACAATCGTTGTTGGAAAAGTCAAACTTGACAAGAATTTAAAGGAAATCCCACTTTTTGAGAATGATAAGCAGCAGAATTTTAGCTTCATACAAAGGCTTTAAGAAAGCAATCAATGTTTTCCAAAAATTTTTGGGCAGAGGGCATTCACCACGCACTGCGCACACAATGGTTTTCTCGCCTTACAATATTTTCTTCCAAGCAAAATCAACAAAACGTGAACATCTAAATAATCCTCTGGACTATAAAGCGATTGCAAAGATTCACGCACAACTTCATAGCCGCCAACTTGAGGAGCTAAACCAAGCCTTCGTGCAACACGATTAACATGAGTGTCAACTGGCATTGTAGGCTTATTCGAACAGAAAAGTAGGACAACATCCGCTGTTTTAGGTCCAACCCCTGGAAGTTGCAAAAGCGTTTTGCGTGCTTCTGCAAGTGGCATCGACAAAATTCTGTTCATGTCTCCGTGAAATTTTTCTAGTATAAGCTTTGAGATGTTTTTTATTGTTTTGGCTTTATTCCTATACAGTCCAGCCACTTTTAGGCATTCTTCAATTTGTCGCGTTTCGGCTTTCGCTAAAACTTCGGGCTTTATCTGAAAACGCTTCGAAAGGTTTTCGAAAGCCCTAGCCGTGTTCCTATCAGCAGTGTTCTGCGAAATTATCGTCACAATCAACGTTTCAAAAGGGTCTCCCCTCGAAGAAACCCACTTAGGCTTTGTAAATGATTTCCGTAGAATCTGAAGTATTTCTTCAACTCTTTTCTTGGTCATGCGCTTGTCCCAACATTTGAAAATAATAAATAGTGAATCGTGAAGCTATAAATAAGCAGCGGAGAACAAACCGCATGGAACGCGCAAAAATCATAAAAGAAGAAGTTGTCGAGCAAAACATGCACTTTCTGGCAATATACATGGAAACAAAAAACGCCTGCTTAATCCTACTAAGCGAAAGAGAAGACAAGCTTGGAACACTCGCTGTGGCTGTTCCAAAAGCTGGAGACATACCAGGACCAGTTTCCTCATCAATTCTTTTAGGAGACAAAAACGCGATTTCAGCCCGCATGTTCGCAGAGTATATGGCTTCAAGGAAAAAGAAGATAGCGCTAGTTTCGGTTTATCTAGAAACGCTTAACGAAATGCAAGCGCAGTCAATTTTCATGCGCCTAATCGAAAAAGTCACTTACCAAGCATCCGAAAAAGAGGGAACGACAACATGAGCTTCAGAGATTTTCTTGAAAAAATGGAAAACGAAAAAGAAATCTTGCATGTAAAGGACGAGATTTCAACAAAATTTGAAATTGCATACATAATGAAGCAGTTTGACGAACAAGGCACTATTTTGCTCTTTGAAAAGGTTAAGGATTATAGGACGAAAATTGTTGCGAACGTTTGTGGAAAAAGAAGCAGAATCTGCAAGGCGCTTGGAACAAGCCAAGAAAAGCTCTATTCACATTTAATTAACGCTTGGCTTTCGCCAAAAAAGCCAAAAATCGTTTCAGACGGCCCAGTAAAAGAGGTTGCTGAAAAAGACTTATCCAGCATCCCCGTTTTAACGCATTTCGATAGGGACGCGGGTCCATATTTTACTTCAGCGGTTGTTTACGCGAAAAGCGTTGACGGCGCAATTGAGAATGTTTCCGTGCATAGACTTCAAGTTTTGGATAAGAGCCACTTGGCTATCCGTTTGGTTCCAAGACATCTTTTCAAGCTTTGGCAAATGGCAAAAGAAGCACGTAAAGACTTGGAAGTTTCAATATCTGTTGGCGTGCACCCAGCGGTCATGCTGGCGGCTTCTTCGCCCCTACCATTCGGCGTCAACGAATTCGAAGCTGCGAATACGCTTATGGATGGAAAGCTTCGCCTAATAAAATGCGAGCATGTTGACGCTTATGCGCCAGCAGATGCAGAGCTTGTCATTGAAGGCATAATCTCCACAAGCAAAGAGGTGTCTGAGGGACCCTTCGTTGACATAACTGGAACGTATGACATAACAAGAAAGCAGCCAGTGGTTGAAATCGTGGGCGTAATGCACAAGAAAGACTACATTTATCAGGCGCTTTTGCCTTCTGGAGCCGAACACAAACTTCTGATGGGGTTGCCACACGAAGTGCTCATTTGGGAGGCTGTTTCAAAAGTTGTGCCAAAAGTTTGCGCGGTGAATCTCTCGCGAGGCGGAAGCGGATGGCTCCACGCCATAATATCCATTGAAAAACAACTCGATGGAGATGGCAAAAACGCCTTGCTAGCAGCTTTTGCGGCACATCCAAGCCTAAAACACGCCGTTGTCGTGGATTCAGACATAAACGTTTTTGACGCTAATGATGTTGAATGGGCTATTGCAACACGCTTTCAAGCATCCGAAGACCTAATCATCATAAACAACGCGCGCGGCTCCACTTTAGATTCGTCTGCAGATCAAGAGACGGGTTCGACAACGAAAATGGGAATCGACGCCACAAGACCATTTAATAAGCCTAAAGAAAAGTTTGAAAGAGCAAAAATACCAGCAAGCAAGAATGTCGAAAAACTGCTTGAAAAGCTGCTAAAAACGGTGAAATAAAAATCGCACACCATTTTATATATTACGTTTACAGAAAAAATAGAGGAAGCTGGTGGTTTGTTGTCTGAAGAAACGGAAGAGGAAAGCGGACTAACATTAAAGGTCAGCGACGTAATGATAAAGGAGGTCATAACAATAGACGAAAACGCCACGGTTAAAGAGGCAGCTGAAATAATGAACAAGTTTGAAATCGGCTGTCTAATCGCTGTTAGAAAAGGGAAAGCTATGGGAATAATAACCGAAAGAGACCTTCTGAAAAGAGTTGTTGCGGAAGCAAGAGACGCAAACAAAACGAAGGTTAAGGAAATAATGTCAAGCCCACTTGTTGTTGTTGAGCCAAACATGGATTTGGAAGAAGCGGTTAGATTGATGTTTCAGATGAAGATTAAGAAGCTGCCCGTTGTTGAAGGAAAACGTTTAGTGGGCTTAGTCTCTTTAACAGACATAGCAAGGTTCCAGCCGCAAATGATAAAGATACTTAAGCAACTTGCCGCGAGACAAGCGCCTCCAAAAAGTATCAAAAAAGTCATAGACTACTATGTCGTCTAAACCCCGCCCCCATTGTTTTAAACACAAGAAGCTTAAATGCTTCTCAAACCGCATTATTTTGGGGCAAACGTGAAAAAAACATTAGTACTAAAAGTTAATTCCAAAAAACCAGAACTAGGAGAAATACGCATAGCAGCAGACATTATCAAAAAGGGCGGATTAGTCGCCTTTCCAACAGAAACAGTTTACGGTTTAGGGGCAGACGCGCTAAACCCAAAGGCTGTTCTAACACTATTCGAAGCCAAAAAAAGACCATTGGATAATCCACCAATAGTTCACGTCGGAAAAATCGAAGAAGTATATCGACTGGCAAAGCATGTTCCACAAAAAGCCAAAACGCTAATGGAAAGGTTTTGGCCTGGACCATTAACGTTAATTTTTGAGTGTTCGGAAATGGTGCCAAGCGTGACTGTGGCTGGTTTGGACACAATAGCGATTAGAATGCCAAGGCACAATGTTGCTTTAGCCTTGCTCAGAGAAAGCAACTGCCCAATAGCAGCTCCAAGCGCAAACCTTGCTGGAAAGCCAAGCCCAACAAGCGCCGAGCACGTTTTGGAGGATTTAGATGGACGGATAGACGCTGTTTTAGATGCTGGACCAACAAACATTGGCGTTGAATCAACAGTTTTAGATTTGACAAGCAGCCCGCCGCAGATTCTTCGCCCAGGTGGAACGCCATACGAAGACTTGAAGCGTGTTCTTGGAACAGTGGAGATTCATCCAGTTGCAATTGCAGATAAAGAGGTGCAAGTCGAAAAAGTTCGTTCTCCAGGCCTTAAACATAAGCATTATGCACCCAAAGCTGAAGTGGTGGTTGTTGAGGGAGAAGTTCAAGCGATGGTGAAGAAAGCGAAGGAGTTGGCGGAGCAATATGCACAAAAGGGTTTAAAGGTTGGCGTTCTTGCGACAGACGAAACTTCCGCAAATTATGAAGGTTATGTTGTTAAATCGTTGGGAAGCAGAGGCGATTTAGCGACAATTGCCAAAAACTTGTTTAGGCTTTTGAGGGAGTTTGACGTGGAAGAAGTTGATGTTATAATCGCTGAGGGTGTGCCACTTCAAGGGCTTGGTTTGGCTGTTATGAATAGGCTTCGTAAGGCTGCTGGATATAGAATTGTTAAGGCTTAAAGTTTAACGGTTCAATCACGCCTAGAAACATTTATATAGAAGCGTCCTCCGTCTAAAATTTTGCTTGTTAAAACTTCACCTTTCACACCCAAAAGTGTGGAGGTGATGTGTAATGGCTGTTGCCCATTCTGGAACAGTTCCAGTTTTAATATTGAAGGAAGGAACAAGCAGAACAAGCGGAAGAGAAGCCCAAAGAAACAACATCACAGCCGCGAAAATAATAGCTGAAACCATAAAGACGACCCTTGGACCGCGTGGAATGGACAAGATGCTTGTCAGCAGCTTCGGAGACGTTTCAATAACAAACGACGGCGCAACAATAATGAAGGAGCTTGACGTCCAGCATCCAGCAGCAAAAATGCTTGTGGAAGTAGCCAAAGCGCAAGACAACGAAGTAGGCGACGGAACAACAACCGCCGTGGTTTTGGCTGGAGAACTGCTGGCGAAGGCTGAAACCCTTCTCGACCAAAATATCCATCCGACATTAATCATTGACGGTTACAAGAAGGCAAGCGAAAAGGCGCAAGAAGTTCTCGAAAAAATGGCAATTCCAGTGAGCATAAACGACGAGAAACGCTTGATAGACGTTGCAATGACATCCATGGGAAGCAAGGGCATAACAGTGGCGAAGGAACACTTTGCAAAGCTTGCAGTTGAGGCAGTCAAACAAGTTGCAGAGGAAAAGGATGGAAAAATCAAAGCGGACATCGACCTAATAAAGATTCTAAAGAAGCATGGAAAAAGCTTGGACGAAACAGAACTTGTCAAAGGCATGGTCATCGACAAAGAAGTTGCACACCCACAAATGCCGAAAATCGTCAACAACGCGAAAATTGCACTGTTAAACGCGAAACTTGAAATTGAAAAGACAGAATTCGACGCAAAAATCAACATCGAAACCCCAGAGCAGATGAAACTTTTCC
>JBNAWC010000001.1:0-12395 GCA_049700035.1 Candidatus Bathyarchaeales archaeon | reverse complement strand
GGTTGACAAAATTGCAGAGGCTGGCGCGAATGTCGTTTTCTGCGAAAAGGGCATCGACGACGTGGCACTTCATTTCCTGGCGAAAAGAGGCATACTAGCAGTCAAAAACGTGAGCAGCAGCGACATGGAGAAGCTATCCAAAGCCACTGGTGGAAAAATCGTCGCAAGCGTTAAAGAACTAACGTCCGACATGCTCGGCGAAGCAAAAACGGTCGAGGAAGTTAAAATCGGCGAGGACAAACTTGTCTATGTGCGCGAATGCAAGAATCCAAAAGCCGTAACAATAGTCATTAGAGGCGGAACAGAACACGTAATAGACGAGGCCGAGCGTTCGCTTCACGATGCGCTTTGTGTCGTGAGAAACGCAATTGAAGATGGAAAAATTGTTCCAGGTGGCGGTGCACCAGAAGCAGAAGTCGCCAAACAGCTTAGAGACTACGCTGTCAAAGTAGGCGGGAGAGAACAACTAGCCATAGAAGCGTTTGCTGACGCAGTTGAATCCATTCCGCTGACACTGGCTGAAAATGCGGGATTAGACCCAATTGACATAATGGTGGCATTAAGAGCTAAACATGAAAGCGCTGCAAGCCCATCCTACGGCGTTGATGTTTTCTCTGGAAAAATCAGAGACATGCTGGAGCTAAACGTTGTCGAACCATTAAGGGTTAAGCAGCAAGTTATTAAGTCAGCAACCGAAGCCGCGAACATGATATTGAAGATTGACGACTTGATTGCGGCCAAGGGCATGGAGAAAGAGAAGGAAGGAAAGAAACCGTCTAAAGAATCTTCAGAGTTCGGCGAAGACTAAAACCCGCAGCTCTCACCTTTTTCCACAATTTTTCTGTATAAAGCGCTTTGCAATTTCGCTTTTCACCAAAGAGTTTTATACGGCTTTACGGCTTTCACATGTTAAAGTGAAAAATACTTGAAGATTAGTGGCGAATTTTAATCCTAGCCATAATCATTGGCGCTTGCATAACCGCACTTGCAGGTTTTATCGAAAACACGCCGAGCGGCGTGGTAATTCCAGAAAACAAGTATTATGGATTTCCAATGATTTGGCGAGTGAACGACGCTTTTGCTGGCGAAAAATTCTTTTGCCTCGAATTTTTTGCTGACTTTGTTTTCTGGGCTGTGATTGTTGGGATTTTAATTTTGCTTGTGAAAATTGTAGGGTTACTTTAGCATGGGCATTTTGATGCCTTTTTCTTTCGCTATTTTCTTTGCTTTTTCATATCCAGCATCTGCGTGACGCACAATTGCTGTTCCAGGGTCTGTTGTCAAGACTGTTGTTATGCGTTTTTCCGCTTCTTTCGTGCCGTCAGCGACAAGGCACATGCCAGCGTGTATGCTGTAGCCTATGCCTACGCCGCCGCCGTGGTGAACGCTTACCCATGTGGCGCCGCCCACAGCGTTAATTAAAGCGTTGAGTATGGGCCAGTCTGCTATTGCGTCGCTTCCGTCCATCATGCCTTCTGTTTCTCGGTTTGGCGATGCCACGCTGCCGCCGTCTAGATGGTCTCGTCCAATCCACACTGGACCGCTGATTTTGCCGCTTGCAACCATATCATTCATTATTTTGCCGAAACGCGCCCTCTCGCCAAAACCAAGCCAGCAAACCCTCGCGGGCAAGCCTTGAAACTTGACTTGTTCTTTGGCCTTTCTTATCCACCTGCACAGTTCTTTGTTGTAGGCAAAATCCTTCAAAATAACGTCATCAAGCGTGTAAATGTCTTCGGCACTGCCGACAAGCGATGTCCAACGGAATGGCCCTTTGCCCTCGCAGAACATTGGCCTAATGTAGCGTTGGACAAAGCCTGGATATGCAAACGCGTCTTTGAAGCCAGCGTTGTATGCTTGTTGGCGTAGGTTGTTGCCGTATTCGAATGTTATGGCTCCTTTCTCCATCATTTTAACCATTGTTTCGACTTGGAGGCGCATGCTCTCGCTTGCACGGCGCAAATATTCTTGTGGGTTATTCTTTCTAAGCTCGTCTGCCTCCTCTTTGGATAATCCTGCTGGATAATAGCCGTTTAACGGGTCGTGTGCTGATGTTTGGTCTGTTAGAACGTCTGGTATTACGCCTTTCCGCAGTAGTTTTGGATGCACTTCTGCAGCGTTGCCAAGCAAGCCTATGCTTCTTGGAAAACCTCCCCTTTTTGCCTCTAAAGCCAGTTTGACTGCCTCGTCCAAATCGTCTGTCCACATCTCCAAATAGCCATGCCTAAGCCTTCTGTCGATTGCCCTCTTGTCAATTTCAACAACTAAAGCGACGCCTTCATTCATTGTGACAGCTAATGGTTGGGCGCCACCCATCTCGCCCAAACCAGCAGTTAAAACAAGCCTTCCTTTTAAAGAACCGCCAAAATGTTCTTTTGCAACGGCGGCAAGCGTTTCATACGTGCCCTGTAATATGCCTTGTGTTCCAATGTATGCCCATGAGCCCGCGGTCATTTGTCCAAACATGATTAAGCCTTTCTGTTCAAGCTCGTAGAAGTAGTCCCAAGTTGCCCATTTCGGTACAAGCATCGCGTTGACTATTAGGGCTCTTGGAGCCCACTCGTGAGTTTTGAAGACTGCTACTGGCTTGCCGCTTTGGACAAGCATGGTTTCGTCTGGTTCAAGCTCTGTTAAGGTTTCAACAATTTTTTCGAAGCACTCCCAGTTCCGCGCCGCCTTGCCTGTTCCACCATAAACAATAAGCTTTTCAGGGTCTTTTGCCACTTCAGGGTCAACAACGTTAAAAAGCATGCGTAGAATTCCTTCAATCTGCCAGTTCTTGCAATGAAGTTCAGAACCAGTCAAACATTTAATGGGCTTTTTGATTTTCAATATCGCTGTCTCCACCATGCACCAGAATATAAAAGTGCATTATAATTTTTACTGCACCACCAAGCTTATTAAGAAGGCGCGCATCATACGCTGGGTTAACTAGGAGAAAACATGATGAAAGGTGAAGGAGCAATAGTTTTCGTAATAACTTTTCTGATATTTCTAGCCGCAACCTTTGCTTACGCTGATCTACCGCCAGGTAACATGATAAGCGATTCTATGGGGATAGATCCCACATTAGAGTGGAGTGGATTGGCAGTGAAAACGTTGCTGTCAGCAATTTTCAATGGGATAGTTTACGGCGTCGTAGTATGGCTTATCTTTACGTTTGGCAAAAAGGCATTGAAAAAGTAAATGACGCGTTGTCTTATTCGGTTTCGCTTGGAAGCACAAGTTCCGCGCTTTTTTCTCTATCAACAACCAATCTGCCGTTTTTAATGACTTTGTCAACGAGATTTGTTCCAAAACGGTAACCGAGAAACTTGTGGTTGGGCACGTCCAAAACAACAACATCAGCCTTTTTCCCGATTTCCAAACTGCCAACCTCATGAGCCCTTTTAATTGCATGTGCTGCGTTAATTGTCGCTGCGGTTATGGCTTCTGCTGGAGTTAACCTCAAGAAATAACATGCAAAGGCTATTACTAGCTGCATGTTTTCCACCCAGCAGCTCGGATTAAAATCTGTTCCAAGGGCTACTGGAACCCCACATTCAATCATTTTTCTCGCGTCGGCATGCCGCCCACTCATCAAGCTGAAAGAAGCTGCGGGTAAAAGAACAGCAATTACTCCTTTGTTTGCAAGGGCTTTGATGCCCTCGTTAGACGCAAAAAGCAGATGCTCGGCGGAAACTGCTTCAACTTCTGCCGCGAGTTCTGTGCCGCCACACATGCTCATTTCGTCAGCGTGAATTTTAGGGGTTAAGCCGTGACTTTTTGCCGTTATTAAAATGCGCTTGCTCTGCTCTAATGTGAAGACGCCTTTCTCGCAGAAGACATCGCAGAATTCGGCAAGCCTTTTCTCCGCCACGGCGGGAATCATTTCCTCAGCAACGATGTTAACGTAATCTAGCGGAGCACTCTTATATTCTGTTGGAATTGCATGTGCACCCATGAAAGTTGGAACAACATCCACAGAATGCAGTTGCTCGAGACGGTTTATGGCTTCCAAAAGTTTCAGTTCATCCTTTGTCGTTAATCCATAACCGCTCTTAGCCTCAACAGTTGTTGTCCCATACTCTAACATGATGTCAAGCGTCTTTAATCCAAAATCAACAATTTTGTCAACACTAGCCTTTCGAGTTTCTCTAACAGTTTTTAATATACCGCCGCCAGCGCTTAGAATCTCCAAGTAATAGGCACCTTCAATACGCATCTGAAATTCATCTTCTCTTGAACCAGCAAAAACAAGATGCGTATGAGGGTCAACAAAACCTGGCAAAACAGTTTTTCCATCAGCGCTTATTATTGTTTCAGCCCTAAAGGCTTTCGTTATTTCTGATGTTTTACCCACAGCGGCTATTCTGCCATCTTTGATTGCTAAGCCTCCATTGTGGATTATTCCTAAATCGCGCATTTGCTTGCCAACGCGAGGCTTCTCATTTCCTCCAGCGAGCGTAACAAGCTCGTTGGCGTTCACTATTAGCAAATCAACTTTTTCTCTTGCTCTGGTTTTGATGCTCTTACTCAAATGCACCGCCTTTCTCCATAGCCTTGTAAACCGCCATCTCTAAAACTCTATCTTCAGACAAATTGTCAATTTTCAAGTAGTACGCGGCAACGTCGATAAGCGCCTTCAAAGGCGCCATGCCGCAAAATTCCGAACCCGCTATTGGAACATTATAGCGTTCACATTCAACCCTAATCATTTCAAAAACGCGGTAAAGAGGGGTTTTCTCAAAATCAGATATGCTCATCCCAATCTGCGTAATGTTTTTTTCTGGAATGTAAGCAGCCATAGCCTTAACAGTTGAAAAACCACCCTTTTTCGCATGCAAAGCCTTGGCAATCTTTTTGGCGACGCTTAAATCTGAAGTGCCAAGGTTAACGTTAAACCCAGCCATAACCTTCCTCGCACCAGTAATCGTAGCGCCAGCCGTAGGATGAGCTGCTGCTGGGCCAAAATCTGGTTTCCGCTCGGGCTTAGCAATCATTTCGGAAAGCCGTTCATATTCGCCTTTGCGAATCCAATCTAAATCCTTTCTTTCGGGGCTTGTTGCAGCTTCGCCATAAAGGTATACGGGTACATTACATTTTTTGGCTAGCGTTTCTCCGAATTTCCTTGCAAGCTGGACGCATTCTTCCATTGTAGCATTTCTTATTGGTATGAATGGAACAACGTCCACAGCGCCTATTCGCGGGTGCTGCCCCTTATGCTTACGCATGTCAATAAGCTCTATTGCTTTAAAAGAGGCTTTTAGGGCGGCTTCGAGCACAGATTTTTTGTCGCCGACAAAAGAGACCACAAGCCGATTATAATAGTCGTCAAACGTGTAGTCCAAAAGAAAGGCGTTGCGGGTACTCCTAATCTCATTGATTATTGACTCAACAACTTTCGGGTCGGATGTGCTGAAGTTCGGCACGCATTCTATTACGTAAACCATTTCTAAACTCTCCTTCTAATCGTAAACGCTTTAGATACAGCGGATGAGATAAGTGTATTTCGGAGAAAGAAAACATTTTCCTCTGCACTTTTAAGGTTAGCGCCTACACGTGTTCCGAAAATTATATATCGCCTATAATTAGAAACTTACGTTCTAAGGTGATTTAATGAAAAAATCATACGCAGCAATAGCAGTCTTACTGGCAATGATATTGTGCATTTCCTTTGTTGCACCAGCAAGCGCAGGCATAGTTGGCTCCCCAACATGGATAAAACCAGTGTGGAAAAGCAGGTTAGACCCAATTCTAGGCAGCGTCGACATAGCATACATTGAAAACACAACATGGATATTTAACGTTTGGGTTAGGAACACTGTAACTAACACAACTGGACATCCGATGGACATAACCGTTAAGAACATTGCTGTTTGGTTTGACTGGAACAAATTCTACAACACAACGACAAACGTTTTCATCAAATACAATGACGAATACTTGTTCACCATTAACGGCACAACAGAGTCGACTACAACCGCTTCGAACCTCTTCACTCACAGATACAGAATCTACATAGAATATGAATACACAACTGTAAGCGGGGGTACGCCAGCAACCGTAAAAGGCTCATGGACTTATGATGGTGACCGATTCGCGGTTTTAACACAAACGCAATATGATGCTGCGCAAGCTTCTTGGGAATACTCGCTCATAAGGAGCACTGTAAGCACTTATGTTGATGATTATGCTGAATCCTTCAGTCTATATATTCAAGCGGAAACAGAGTCAAACACTGCACAATACTATTATACGCAAGGCGATTTTAACGCTTCACTACAGCACTGTCAAATGGCAATAGACTTGATAAAGCAAGCATGGACGGTTTACATAGGCATCAAAGCGGAATACGACGAAAACAAGTTGAATAAAGATAAGGCTGAAGCAGATGCGATGCAAGCAGAAGCAAACTCGATAAACGCAAATGCCACAGCAAGATTGATTGAGGCAAACGCGCTTGCACAAGCCATGGTTATTAACGCCGTGGCGCTTGCAATCTTCGGTTTGGGCTTCATGTTCTTTGGCGTTGCAGCAATCGTGTATGCGTGGAGAAAACCAAAAGCACCAGCACAATCATAAACTACTGCTTTTAAATCCCAAATTTTTTATTTTTAAACACTCTCAAACAGAACAAGCCAAAATGCGCTAGGCATTCAGGAGAAAAATAGCTTGGATGTGGAATTTGAAGTTCCAACATGGAACCTAGTATACAAAATGCTGCTGAACTTGGCTGAAAAAATAAGGAAAGACGGATTCAAGCCAGACGTAATTGTAGGCGTATCACGTGGAGGTTGGCCGCCAGCCAGAGTTCTATCAGACCTTTTGGATAATCCGAACATCGCCAATGTAAGAGCCGAGTTCTATTTGGGTGTGGCTGAAACGAAGGGCGAGCCTGTTTTGACGCAGCCTGTTTCCGTGGATGTTGCGGGCAAAAGGGTGCTTGTTGTTGATGAAATTGCGGATACGGGTAAAAGTTTGAAGGTTGTTGAGGAGCATTTGGTGGCGAGGGGCGCAGTGGAAGTTAAAATTGCCACGGTTTATTACAAGCCCTGGAGTATGGTGAAACCAGACTATTATGAGAGGGAAACGCGGTGCTGGGTTGTCTTTCCATGGGAAACAAAGGAGACAGTTAAGAAAATTGTCAAGAAATGCAAGGAAACGGGAAAGCCTATAGAAGGCGAAATTGCAAAGCTTATCGAGGCTGGAGCACAGAAAAAGCTTGTTAAGAAGTTTTTGAAGGAAGCGCTTAGGGAAGAAAAATGCTAAAACGCATAGAAGAATTCGGAAAATACGTGCTGATTGCTGGTTTGAAAGGCATAAAGATTAGGGAGACAGATAAGTTCCTAAAAAAATTCAGCAGAGAAAGCCTAGGCGTGGAAATCCAATTTTTTGATGCACACGTTGTTGCTGGTTGGCAGCACATTTACTTTGCAGTTTTAAACGCGTTGACAGCCTTCAAAAACAAGCGTAACGTCTCTAAAAGCTTGGCTATGGAAACACTGTTGTATGCTTCAGCACAGCGCCAAATAAAAAAATCGTTGAAAAATGTTGGAATCAAACCTAAAACTACTGAAGTAGCGCTGGCAATTATAGGCGACAAACCAGAAACCTTAAAGTCTGCTTTGAACATGGTTGTGCGCGTTGCCAAGGCAAAGAGAGACGACAAAGTTCTTGCGTTAACGGAAGAGAAAATTGGGGGCATCCGAGAAATCTTTGGAATTTCAGACTTGGAGCTTGAAGCTGTTATGGAGAAGGACGACTTGAAGAAGGCTTTAGCGGATATTGTGATGGAGCGTATGGCGCTTTTAGCAACACAAGTTTAGCGCTTATAAAATCTTCTCTTTGATGACGGCTAAAATATCATCTGGCTTTATTACAGACATTCCAGTTAAACCTCCAACAACCTCAACCAAAAGTATTTTGTCAGGCTTGTTCAAGTCCACTTTCCGTTCAATGTTCGCCGCAGCCGCCTCGATAATGTCGCGTGTTGAAGTTTCTGTAAAACGCTTTTCCACGGTAACACGAAAAGTTTCGTTCTCGCCGATTTTTGAGCTTAACTCTGTGGCTGTCCGCTGGATTTCGCCAAGGTCAGTGCGAACAACCTTTTCGATTGGAATAACCCTAAGCGTATAACGGAACTCGTATGGGCGTTCACGTAATATTTTCCGCAGTTTTTCCACAGCCTCAAACGGGTTCAAAACAGTTTTCACAGCAACTAAACCAGCAACACCCGTCTTGTCAATAACAGGCGCTGAATCACCTATTTCGCCGAGAAGATACCAAAGCTCAGAACAACACGCATCCTCATTGCCCCTTGAAGTTGTAACCAAAAGGTTGAAGTCCCTAATCATGAAACCGCCCCAAAATATAAGTCAAAACACAATTTTATTATGATTTTCGCTAATTTAAATAGAGGTCAGCGCAGGTTAGTGGCTTTTTCACAGCCTATGGCTCTTAGCCGTCGCCTCACATCATCCCAAAAGATAAATATCCATCGCAAAGATTTATCTGTTTTGAATTTGCTAGACGTTAACCTTAAATCTGCGGGGCGCAATTGCACTTGTTCTAAAAGCGAGGGGAGGATGGACGCGCGTTGAAAGCATCTAAACCCGTAATTGTTGTTCACGGCGGCGCTGGAACTTGGCATCCTGAACGCAGCCAGGCTGGATTGGAAGGCGTTAAGCGTGCGGCTAAAATTGGTTTTGACATTTTGGATGGTGGCGGGAGCGCTGTTGATAGTGTTGTCGAGGCTGTTGCTGTTTTGGAGGATGACGGTTCATTTAATGCGGGTTACGGTTCAGGCTTGAATATTGAACGGGAAATTGAGATGGAAGCCTCTGTTATGGATGGAAAAACTCTAGGCGCTGGCGCCGCTGGACTTTTGAGGGATATTAGGAATCCTGTTCGCTTGGCAAGGATAGTTATGGAGAAAACAGACCACGTTTTTGTGGTTGGCAAGGGCGCCGAAATGCTTGCGAACGCTTACAACCTTGAGAGGAGAAACCCGCTAACTGAGCTTAGGCTAAAGTATTATGAGGCTTATAAGAAGGCTTTGCTTGAAGGAAAATACGAGTTGCCAAAGCTCCATGAGCTTGTAAAGAACTTTCCAGAAATTTTTAAACTTGAAACCGTTGGGGCTGTCGCCCTAGACAAGAATGGCAATGTCGCAGCCGCAACTTCCACTGGAGGCTTTCCACTTAAGCTCCCTGGAAGAATTGGAGACTCGCCGTCAATTGGATGCGGCACTTACGCGGACAACAACTCTGGAGCTTGCTCAGCCACAGGTGTGGGCGAAGTAGCTATAAGGCTTGTTCTTGCAAAAACTGTCTGCAACTACATGGAAAGCGGCAAAACAGCGCAGGAAGCTGTTGAAACTGCCATAAAACTTGTCAACACGAGAATAACAAGCGTTTACAATCATATGGGTTTGATTGCCGTTGACGTTCACGGCAGGTTTGGCGCTGCACATAATTCTCCGAATCTCTGCTGGGCTTACGCCACAATGGAAACTCCAGAGCCAGTGGCTTCGTTAACTGCGAAAATAGTTAAAGAAAGTTTGTAAGTTGCATGTGAAATTTCGTTTTAACCATGTGTTTATCGACAGTTGCCGAAGAAAAATGCTTAAAATGTTGTTGTGGTGCTTCACTACGCACCGACAAAAGTTTGGGAGGTGAAAAAGGAATGCGCGAAGAAGAGGAAGACTGGGAAGAGGAAGAGTGGGAAGAAGAGGAAGAGTGGGAAGAGGAAGAATGGTAAGCTTTTAGGCTTACACTCTCAAACAATTTTGCTTTTTCTTTCGTCAAATTTCATTTTGATTTCGGCTGTTTTTGGGCACATATTTATAACCAACAAGTGGTTTCCTTCAATTTCGAGTCTACAATGACGCGGGTAGCAGTGTTAGACGCAGATAAATGTAAGCCAAAACGTTGCGGTAGACTATGCCATCGCTTCTGCCCAATAGTTAGAAGCCACGTAGAAGCAATAAAATTTGAAAACGAAAAGCCAGTGATTGTGGAGTCGCTATGCACTGGATGCGGAATCTGCGTAAAAAAATGCCCGTTTAAGGCTATATCAATAGTCAACCTCCCAGATGAGTTAGAAAAGGACTGCAGCCACCGTTTCGGAGAAAACACATTCAAACTTTATAGGCTGCCAACGCCCTCTGAAGGTGTGGTTCTGGGACTGCTTGGACAGAACGGCATCGGCAAAACAACAACGCTTAAGATTCTTTCTGGCGAGGTTAAGCTGAACCTTGGAAGATATGCGGAACCGCCGAGTTGGGAGGAAATAATCAAGCATTTTAGGGGTTCAACGCTTCAAGATTATTTTGCAAAGATGGCTGATGGAAAACTTAAGGTCGTGCATAAGCCGCAGTATGTGGATAAAATTCCGAGGGCTGTTTCTGGCAACGTTGGAGAACTCCTAGAAAAAGTGGATGAAAGGGGAAGGATGGCACGATTAGCTGAACAGCTTGAACTTAAACCGCTTTGGAACCGTCCACTTGAAGTTTTAAGCGGAGGCGAACTCCAGCGGGTGGCTGTTGCCGCGGCAATATGCCGAGAGGCAGACGTTTACCTTTTTGACGAGCCTTCAAGCTACTTGGATGTGAAGCAGAGGCTTGAAGTTGCAAAAGCCATAAGAAGCCTAAAAGACGATGGAAAAACGATAATTGTTGCGGAACACGACCTCGCCGTAATCGATTACCTTTCAGACCAAATATGCATCTTTTACGGTGAACCAGGTGTTTACGGCGTAGTCTCAAATGTTCACGGCGTGAGGGTTGGCATAAACATTTACTTGCAGGGTTATATTCCAGACGAGAATGTCCGCTTCAGAAAAGAGTCGATAATTTTCCATGAGAAGCCGCCGACTGTAAGTTTTGGCGTTGGCGAAACAATGTTGAAATGGGACAAAATCGAAAAGACTTACGAGGGGTTTAAGCTTGTTGCAGACGCTGGCGAAGCGAAACGCGGAGAAATAATCGGAATTCTGGGACCGAACGGCATAGGCAAGACAACATTCGTCAAGATTCTCGCTGGAATCGAAGAGGCTGATGATGGCGAAAAGTTCGACACGCTTAAGGTAAGCTACAAACCGCAGTATATATCCGCCGAATATGAGGGAACAGTCCAAGAACTGCTAATGAGCGTGGCGAAGGAGAACTTCACTTCAAGCTGGTACAGAACCGAAATAATCAACCCCTTAAAACTGGATTTCCTCTTCGACAGAAAAGTGAACGAGCTAAGCGGAGGCGAACTGCAAAAGGTGGCCATTGCCACATGCCTATCAAGGCAAGCGGAGCTTTATCTGCTCGACGAGCCAAGCGCATACTTGGACGTTGAAGAAAGGCTGAACATGGCTAGAGCTGTCAGAAGAGTCATTGAAAACTACAACGCAACAGCCTTCGTCGTCGAACACGACGTTGTAGCCCAAGACTTCATTGCAGACCGCCTCATGGTGTTCACTGGAGAACCAGGAGCCAAAGGCTTTGCAAATTCGCCCACAACCCTAAGGGATGGAATGAACATGTTCTTAAAGGAGATGGGCGTCACTTTCCGAAGAGACCCGATGACTAGGAGACCTAGGGTTAATAAGGAAGGTTCAAAGCTTGATAAGTTTCAAAAGGAGATTGGAGAATACTATTACATTCGTTCACTGGATAAAGAGTGAGTGAATTTATGGCGAGTGTTGGAAAAGAGGAAAAAATGCTTCTGGAGGCTACTGCAAAAGCGCTTTGCAATGCTTATGTGCTTTGGGGCTTTAAGGTTGGCGCCGCTGTGCTTGGAGAAGACGGCGAAATTTATGATGGATGTAATGTTGAGAGTTGGGTTTCTGGGCTTGGCATATGCGCTGAAAGATGCGCCGTCAACCATGCTGTATTGCATGGAAATAGGAGGATTAAGGCAGTAGCGCTAGTTATGGAAAAGGAGAGCAGCGAAGACCCAAAACCATGCGGCGCTTGTTTACAGTACATTTCAGATTTTGCCGAAAAACCCAAAATTAAAATTGTCACAGCAAAAGTGGAAAACGGCGAAGTCTTGTTTGAAACCGTTAAAGTAAAGACTCTTGAGGAGTTGCTGCCTTCTCCCTTCAAAAGATAGGTGAGAAAAGCCGTTTGAGCGTAGTTAAATTAAAGTGTGGGCAAAACATTATCCTAGAAAAGCAGCAAACGCGTTGGTGAAGCTCAACGTGGCTCAAGTAACCTTCGAAGAAATCAGCGCTTCAGACTTCTTTTACCGAAACAGAGACATAGCGGGCTTCACAAACCCATCAAGAGCCATATTCGCGGCAATAAGAGAACTCGTAGAAAACTCGCTTGACGCCGCCGAAAGCATAAAAGTGCCACCAGACATTTATGTGCGACTCTCCTTTGAAGGAGAAGCAAGCAAAGAAACCCAAATCTACAAACT